>CP163498.1:3497144-3810716 GCA_041071465.1 Pseudomonas putida
TCGACCTGATCGAGGAGGGCAACCTGGGGCTGATCCGTGCGGTCGAGAAGTTCGACCCAGAGCGTGGTTTCCGGTTCTCGACCTATGCGACCTGGTGGATTCGCCAGACCATCGAACGGGCGATCATGAACCAGACCCGCACCATCCGCCTACCGATCCATGTGGTCAAGGAACTGAACGTCTACCTGCGCGCTGCACGCGAGCTGACCCAGAAACTCGACCACGAACCCTCGCCAGAAGAAATCGCCACGTTGCTGGAGAAGCCGGTCGCCGAGGTCAAGCGCATGCTTGGCTTGAACGAGCGGGTGTCTTCGGTGGATGTGCCGCTTGGCCCGGACTCGGACAAGACCCTGCTCGACACCTTGACCGACGACCGCCCGACCGACCCGTGCGAGCTGCTGCAGGATGATGACCTGTCGCAGAGCATCGATCAGTGGCTGGGTGAGTTGACCGACAAGCAGCGTGAAGTGGTGGTGCGGCGCTTTGGCCTACGCGGGCATGAGAGCAGTACCCTTGAAGATGTTGGCCTGGAGATCGGCCTGACCCGGGAGCGGGTGCGGCAGATTCAGGTAGAGGGGCTTAAGCGCTTGCGCGAGATCCTGGAGAAGAACGGCTTGTCCAGCGAGTCGTTGTTCCAGTAGCGAAGGCTCGTAACACAAAGCGCCCCGATGACCTCGGGGCGTTTTTGTGTGTGGCTAAAAGAGTTATCCCCATCCGAGATTGCAGGGCTGCAAAGCTGCCTCAAAACCTGGGCATAACAGATATCCAATGTGTATTGCGCTACCCCAGTAACATTCCATGTAAGCCTTTTCTTACTTGTTTTGTAAGCTATCTATGCAAGTCTCAGTAAATCATTGTCGTTTTCAGCCTCTGTATTTTTCCAACTCATTGAAAACAATGGCTTATTTTGCTGTGAGGGAATATGTCCCCGGCAATACCTTGTGAGGGTTCGCGCTTGCCCGTCCGGCTCAACCCGCTAGTATTCGAACTGTGCACAGGGACATGCACAGGCTTTCAGGACGAAGGCCAAGGACGTCGCAAGAAGCGATTTCATCAGGATGATGTTTGGGACAAGCAGGGACTACGGAAAAAATGTGGGCGGGTCAAACCGCCCCTTTTTTTGCCCGCAGAAAACAAAAAAGGCCCCGAGGGGCCTTTTTCGCATCTGGGCGTTATCAGCGCTCCAGGTCGGCAATCTTGCCAGTCTTGCCATCCCACTCTTCGGCGTCAGGCAAGGCATCCTTACGCTCGGTGATGTTCGGCCAGACTTCCGCCAGTTCGGCGTTCAGCTCGATGAAGTTCTCCATCCCTGCAGGGATTTCGTCTTCCGAGAAGATGGCTTGCGCTGGGCACTCCGGTTCGCACAGGGCGCAGTCGATGCACTCGTCCGGGTGGATGACCAGGAAGTTCGGGCCTTCGTAGAAGCAGTCCACCGGACAGACTTCCACGCAGTCGGTGTATTTGCATTTGATGCAGTTGTCGGTGACGACGAAGGTCATTTCTAATTCTCTCCTCAGGCGACGGCGGCGGCCCTTCCTCTCAGGGCCGCGCGGTTTACAGGTATGTGGCTGCAGGCCAGGCTAATAACCTGCAGCACCAGCAAACCGCGGCGGATTCTATCAGCTTGTAGTGGGCGCCGTTATAACAGGTTCTTTAGTTGATATAGCATTTCGATAGCTTGACGCGGGGTCATGTCGTCCAGCTGCAGCTTGCCCAGCTTCTCGATGGCCGGGTGTGGCAGGCTGGCGAACAGGTCGCTTTGGTGCGGTACCTGCGGCGCATCCTTGGCTTTTGCGGCCGGGGGCTGCTCGTGCGGCAGGCTGGTGGTTTCCAGGCGCCCCAGGTGTTCGCGGGCACGCTGGATGACCACTGTCGGTACGCCGGCCAGTTGCGCCACGGCCAGGCCGTAACTCTGGCTGGCAGGGCCAGGCAGCACGTGGTGCAGGAAAACGATGCGTTCGTTGTGCTCGGTGGCGTTCAGGTGCACGTTGGCCACCAGCGGCTCGCTCTCCGGCAGCACGGTCAGTTCGAAGTAGTGCGTGGCAAACAGCGTGTAGGCACGCAGCTGGGCCAGGCGCTCGGCGGCGGCCCAGGCCAGCGACAAGCCGTCGAAGGTGCTGGTGCCGCGGCCGACTTCGTCCATCAGCACCAGGCTGCGGTCGGTGGCGTTATGCAGAATGTTGGCGGTTTCGCTCATCTCGACCATGAACGTCGAGCGCCCGCCGGCCAGGTCATCGCTGGAACCGATGCGGGTGAAAATGCGGTCGACCAGCGACAGCTCGCAGCTGGCCGCCGGCACGAAGCTGCCAATGTGTGCCAGCAGCACGATCAAGGCGGTCTGGCGCATGTAGGTGGACTTACCGCCCATGTTCGGGCCAGTGATGATCAGCATGCGTGTGCTGTTGTCCAGGCCCAGGTCGTTGGCCACGAACGGCGTGGTCAATACCTGCTCCACCACCGGGTGGCGGCCTTGCACGATGCGCAGGCACGGCTCGTCGACGAAGCGCGGGCAGTTCAGGTCAAGGTTCAGTGCACGTTCGGCCAGGTTGCTGAGTACATCCAGTTCGGCCAGGGCAGCGGCGCTGTCCTGCAGCGGCGCCAGGTGGCTGATGAGGGTTTCCAGCAGGGCGTCGTACAGCATTTTTTCGCGGGCCAGGGCGCGGCTCTTGGCCGACAGTGCCTTGTCCTCGAATGCCTTCAGCTCCGGGGTGATGAAGCGCTCGGCGCCCTTGAGCGTCTGCCGGCGAATGTAGTCGCCTGGGGCCTGCTCGGCCTGCTTGGTCGGTAGCTCGATGAAGTAGCCGTGCACGCGGTTGTAGCCGACCTTGAGGTTGGCAAGGCCTGTGCGAGCCTTTTCCCGGGCTTCCAGGTCGATCAGGAACTGGCCGGCGTTTTCGCTGATCGCCAGCAGGTCGTCCAGCTCATTGTCATAGCCGGCCTTGAGCACGCCGCCGTCGCGGATCACCGCCGGCGGGTTGTCGATGATCGCCCGCTCCAGCAGGCTGGCCAGTTCCGGGTAGGTGCCGGTGATGGCTGCCAGGCGCGCAAGGTGCGGTGCCTCGAGCTCGGTCATGGCGTTCTGCAGCTCGGGCAATGCGCCCAAGGCATCACGCAGGCGCGCCAGGTCGCGCGGGCGGGCATTGCGCAGGCCGATGCGAGCGAGGATCCGCTCGATATCGCCAATTTCCTTCAACTGCGGCTGCAGCTTCTCGAAGCGATAGCTGTCGAGCAGGCAGCGGATCGAATCCTGGCGTGCCTGCAGTACCTTGAGGTCGCGCAGCGGGCGGTTCAGCCAGCGGCTCAGCAGGCGGCTGGCCATGGCGGTCTGGCAGCGGTCGATCACCGACTGAAGGGTGTTGTCGCGCCCGCCGGCCAGGTTGATGTCCAGCTCCAGGTTGCGGCGGCTGGCGCCATCGAGGATGACCGTGTCGTCCAGGCGCTCGTGGCGCAGGCTGCGCAGGTGGGGCAGGGCGGTGCGCTGGGTTTCCTTGGCGTAGGTCAGCAGGCAGCCGGCGGCACCGATGGCCAGGGTCAGCTTGTCGCAGCCGAAGCCTTTGAGGTCTTTGGTCGCGAATTGCTGGCACAGGGCCTTGCGCGCCGAGTCGCGGTCGAAGTCCCACGGTGCGCGGCGGCGGGCGCCAGGGCGTTTCTCCGCAGGCAAATCGCGCGGCCAGTCGTCCGGGATCAACAGCTCGACCGGGTTCAGCCGCTCGAGCTCGGCCAGCAGGTTTTCCCAGCCCTTGATCTCCTGCACGCTGAAGTTGCCGCTGGTGATGTCCAGTACGGCCAGGCCGAACAGGCGCTCGTCGCCGAGCAGCGCGGCAATCAGGTTGTCGCGGCGCTCGTCGAGCAGGGCCTCGTCACTGACCGTGCCAGGGGTGATGATGCGCACCACCTGGCGCTCCACCGGGCCCTTGCTGGTGGCTGGGTCGCCAATCTGCTCACAGATCACCACCGATTCGCCCAGCTTGACCAGCTTGGCCAGGTAGCCTTCGAGCGAATGGAACGGGATCCCGCACATGGGAATGGACTGGCCGGCCGACTGACCGCGGGCGGTCAAGGTGATATCCAGCAGTTTCGCGGCTTTTTTCGCATCTTCGTAGAAGATTTCGTAGAAGTCGCCCATGCGGTAGAACATCAGCTGGTCTGGGTGCTGGTTTTTCAGCTTCCAGTACTGCTGCATCATCGGTGTGTGTGCGGAAAGATCTGACATTCAGGGCCTTACAGCGGGTGATCTGGTTGGCAAGGGTAAACCGGCAATGGTACAGGCTTTTTCAGCGAGATGCAGGCGCAGGCATTGGGGCATGTTCGCGCAGCCTGGCGGCAAAGGTGGAGCCGTGCGGCGTTAACCTCTAGAATGCGCGGCCCTCGACAAACGCCTCTAGCCGTGACCCGTACGATGAATGTGTCCAGCCCAGTTCCCTATGTAAAGCAACAGCTGATCTACCTCCTTTATGGCGAGCGCCGGATCTATCAGCTGGAGGCCAAACTCAGCATCCTCACCGCCATGGCGCGTTGCAAACCGGCTGAGCTGCCAGTGATCCGTGTACTTACCGATCAGCCACAGGCTTTTGCTGGCTGGCCGGTGGAAGTGATCACGCTGGACGAGCAGACCTTGCAGGCCTGGACCGGCGACGGCGGCTACACCCACCGGCGCAAGGCCTGCGCCATTGCTCAGGCCGGGCAGTGGGCGGACAAGACCGTGTTCATCGATACCGATACGGTGTTCCTGCAATCGCCGTTGAAGCTGTTCAGCCAGGTCGATGCCGGCCAGTTCCTGGTCGATGAAGTGGAGACGAGCTGGGCCGAGGCGTCGCGCAGCAGTGACTACCTTCGCTTCAGCGCCGGGCTGGCCGAGGCTGGAAATGCGCCGGCCGATGATTTGCGGCTCTGCAACAGCGGCGTCATGGGTTTCACCCGCTGCAATGTCGGCATTGCCGAGCGCGCCATCCCCCGCATCGATGCCTGGACGCCCTACACCGGTGACCTGCACACCATCGAACAGATCGCCTTTTCCTTCGAATTGCACGGGGCGCAGGTCAACGAAGCGCGTGGGGTGATCAGCCACTACTTCGCGATGAAACAGTACGTGCATGCCATCCTGGAAATCTTCTTCGCCAAGCACGGCGAGGGCTTCCATCCGCAGATGCCAAGCCTGGCCCTCAAGGTGCCGGCGTATCGTCCTGTGCCTTCGTGGCTGGCGCGGTTGTCGGTGAAGTGGAGCCTGAAGCGGGTGCCGCGCGAGCTGCGGGGCATCGGCCGCAAGCTGCTGTACGGCAGCGTGATGAGTAATGATGACTATCAGCGCGCGTGCAAAGTGATCTGGTGGCGTTCGGCAATCGAAGACATGCGCAAGCTGGACGGCTTCGACTGGCGCGAGGAGTGGCCTGAAGGGCTGCCGCGCCTCGGTCGGCGCGACGAGCGTGCGTTCAGCGAAATTGCCCGGGACAGCCTGTAGGTTTCCTGAGCCAGGGCCCGACGCGGGGTGATAGGGTAGAGGGCCGTTTACAAGGAGCCCCGACATGGACCCGATCACCACGCTTGCTACCCGCCTGGGTGAACACCTGCGCCGTTTCAATGCGCAGGTGACCACCGCCGAATCCTGCACTGGCGGTGGCATTGCCGAAGCCATTACCCGCGTACCTGGCAGCTCGGCCTGGTTCGAGGTTGGCTACGTGACCTACTCCAACGCCCAGAAAACCCGTCTGCTGAGTGTGCCCGAGGTGTTCTTCGGCCAGGTAGGCGCGGTCAGCCAGGAAGTCGTCGAAGCCATGGTCCGCGGGGCCCAGGTTGCCAGCGGGGCGCGCTTTGCCGTGGCGGTGAGCGGGGTGGCCGGGCCCGACGGCGGCTCGCCAGCCAAACCGGTAGGTACCGTGTGGCTGGCCTGGGGCGATGGCAACCGGGTGTTCAGCGAGCGCCGCCAGTTTGACGGTGACCGCGAAGCGGTGCGCCGACAGACGGTGATCGCCGCGTTAGACGGCTTGTTACAGCTTGGTGCCGAGTAAATCGACGACAGGGGTTTGCGCGGGCGCCGGCCTGTGGAATAATACTGGCTACTTATACAGGTATTCCGGCCGTCAGGGCCAAGTCGAACACGTGAGGATTTCAATGGACGACAACAAGAAGCGCGCCTTGGCTGCGGCCCTGGGTCAGATCGAACGTCAATTCGGTAAAGGCGCGGTCATGCGCATGGGTGACCAGGAGCGTCAAGGCATTCCGGCCATCTCCACCGGCTCGCTGGGCCTGGACATCGCCCTTGGCATCGGCGGCCTGCCAAAAGGCCGTATCGTCGAGATCTACGGCCCGGAATCGTCGGGCAAGACCACGCTGACCCTATCGGTCATCGCCGAAGCTCAGAAAAACGGTGCCACCTGCGCCTTCGTCGACGCCGAACACGCCCTCGACCCTGAGTACGCCGGCAAGCTGGGCGTCAACGTCGACGACCTGCTGGTTTCGCAGCCGGACACTGGCGAACAGGCCCTGGAAATCACCGACATGCTGGTGCGCTCCAACGCCGTTGACGTGATCATCGTCGACTCCGTGGCCGCGTTGGTGCCGAAGGCCGAGATCGAAGGCGAGATGGGTGACATGCACGTCGGCCTGCAGGCTCGCCTGATGTCCCAGGCGCTGCGCAAGATCACTGGTAACATCAAGAACGCTAACTGCCTGGTCATCTTCATCAACCAGATCCGTATGAAGATTGGCGTGATGTTCGGCAGCCCGGAAACCACCACCGGTGGTAACGCCCTGAAGTTCTACGCCTCGGTGCGTCTGGATATCCGTCGTACCGGCGCGGTCAAGGAAGGCGACGAAGTGGTCGGTAGCGAAACCCGCGTCAAGATCGTCAAGAACAAGGTATCGCCTCCGTTCCGTCAGGCCGAGTTCCAGATTCTTTACGGCAAAGGTATCTACCGTAACGGCGAGATCATTGACCTGGGTGTGTCTCAGGGCCTGGTCGAGAAATCCGGTGCCTGGTACGCCTACCAGGGCAACAAGATCGGTCAAGGTAAAGCCAACGCTGCCAAGTATCTGGCGGAAAACCCGGCTATTGGTGCCGAGATCGAGAAGCAGATCCGTGAAAAGCTGTTGAAAGCCGGTGCTGCCGCTGAAGCCGGCAAGGCTGCCGCCGTTGATGCCAGTGCCGACGATGTGGCTGACGCCGAAGCCGGTTATTGATTGCGCGGTAGATAGCCAATATGTCCGCCGTACTCGACACCCCCGTCGCCATCCGGCGGACAGCCATGGACCTGCTCGCGCGACGTGAGCACGGTCGCGTCGAGCTGACGCGCAAGTTGCGTCAGCGCGGCGCTTCGGACGAGTTGATAGAGCCTGAGCTCGACCGGCTCGCCGAAGAAGGGCTGCTGAGTGAAGCCCGTTACCTCGAAAGCTTCATCCGCTATCGTTCAGGCTCTGGCTACGGTCCTTCGCGTATTCGTGAGGAGCTGGGGCAGCGTGGCTTGGCGCGTGCTGATATCGAGCAGGCATTGCGCGAGAGCGAAGTGGATTGGCGCGAGCGTATGCATGACGTATGGCAGCGCAAGTTTGCCGGGCAGCGCCCGCAAGACCCGCGCAGTCGTGCCCAGCAGACCCGGTTTTTGGCATACCGTGGGTTCCCCATGGACATGATCGGCCGCCTGCTCAGTGGGCGTGATCTCGACGATTACTGAGCATTGCTGAAAGGCTGAGGCCGCTTTGCGGCCCCCCTGCAGCAAACACCTATGAACTGACCTTCAACGCCTCCCTGGCCCGCTGCGTGGTATGCATGGGTTGCGGCTTGGCCCAGTTCTCGGGCAAGTTGATGAAATCCACCAACTCGCGCAGCCTGCCCTGGTCGCGGCCATTGAAGGCGAATGACAGGCGGGTCAGGTGATTGAAATTGCCTACTTCATGCTCGGCACTGCTATCAGCTTGCTGGTGATATTTGCCACTCAGGCGCAAGTCGGCAAAGCCTTCTTGGATGTCATACAGCGCGGCCTCGCTGAGCGGGTGATGCATGCGGATAACGAACTGGCTCTTGAGCCAGCGGCTGGAATGGTAGTTGCTGTAGAACTGGTTGATTTCCTCCACTGCCTCGTCGGCACTGTGCACCAGGCGCACCAGCTTCAGATCGCTGGGCAGGATGTAGCGGTTTTCTTCCAACTGGCGGCTGATGAAGTCCAGGCAGTCGCGCCAGAAGCTACCGCCTGGCGAGTCCAGCAGTACCACCGGTACCAGCGGGCTCTTGCCAGTCTGGATCAGGGTCAGGACCTCCAGCGCTTCATCAAGGGTGCCGAAGCCGCCGGGGCACAATACCAAAGCGTCGGCTTCCTTGACGAAGAACAGTTTGCGGATGAAGAAGAAATGGAACGGCAGCAGTTTGTCGGTGCCATCCACCGTGGGGTTGGCATGTTGTTCGAAGGGCAGGGTGATATTGAAGCCCAGGCTGTGGGCACTGCCGGCACCCTCGTGAGCGGCGGCCATGATACCGCCGCCGGCGCCGGTGATGACCATCAAGTCGGAGCGCGCCAGGGTGGCACCCAGCTCGCGGGCCAGGGCGTACATGGGGTGTTCCAGCGGGGTGCGCGCCGAACCGAACACGGTCACCTTGCGTCGGCCTTTGTAGCGCTGCAGGGTGCGGAACGAGTGGTCCAGCTCGCGCAGGGCCTGCAGGGTAATCTTGGCGTTCCAGCGGTCGCTGTCGTCGTGGGCCATGCGCAGGATGGTCAGCATCATGTCGCGGTACAGCGGCAGGTTGGGGCTGTCGGGTGCAACCAGTTGCAGTTGTGCGTCGATGTGGTTCAAGTCGATGTTGTTGTCACGGAAGTGGCTGAACAGCAGTTCATTCGATTGGTAAGGCATGCAACGTCTCCTTCTGCACCAATACCTCTGACCTCAATCTAGACCCTCGCGACCGATTGTGCCGGGCTGTTTGCCACCGCCGCCCGTCGGCATGCGGCCACCGGCCGCATGGGTTTGGTTAACTGGTAGGGCGAAACGTATCGATGCAGGAGGTGGCGGTATGCATCGCTTGATCATCGAGGTGGACCGGCAGCTCTTTCAGCAGCTGGAGAACGCGGCCCAGGTGCATCACCTGAGCCTTGAGGCCGAGTGCCGCCGCAGGTTGGCGGGGCTGGAGTGTCAGTCGCGCTATTTGCAGGCGTTATTGGCCGAGATGCGCGCCGACGCCGCCGAAGGGCACTGGAGTGCCCGCGAGGACGAGAAGGTATAGCTGGGAGGGCTGCCTTTACTTCTTCTTGTTGCCGGCAACGCAACTGGCACTGTCGAAGGCCTGGTCCATGATTGGCTGGTTGGTCTTGTAAACCGTGAAACGGTAGACCATCACCGCGCCCTTGGACATCAGGTTGCGAAAACCGCTATTGCGGCAGACGCTGTCGCCCAGTTGGCTACGCACCTGTGCAGGGTTGGCCTGCATGCGTTCAGCGTGGCTCTGGCGCACGCTCAGGTGGTTGACCAGCGCCTTGCCTTCAACGGTGTAACCCTGATCGAGGATGTCCTCGTTGATCGCACGCGGGGTGCCGACGCTGCTCTCTTTGGCAACCTTCTCCAGCATCTTGTTCAGGTCGTAATCCTGCTTGGAAGCCGCCTGGGCTGCCAGAGGCAGGGCGAGCAACAAGCTCAGGGCGGGGGCGATAAGGCGCAGCATGAATCTCTCCTGGTTCGATGACTGGCGCTTTGACATGCGCGGGTCGACGGCGTTCCGTGAAATCGCGCGGTGGTGACTACCGGGCGCGATAAAACCCCGATTATAAGGGCCACCTTGCCGCCTGCACAGCAATTGCCCCCTGTTCTGGTAGACTGGCACCCTTGTTTTCTCCGAGTCATCCTTGTGCCCATTTCCAACCTGTCCAGAGGCCTGCCGGCATGAGCCATGCGGTAGCGCGCCTGCGCGCCGAACGCCTGGCCCGCAGCAACAAGCCTTTCATCGCCCGTGGCTCGCGAGCAGAGCGTTGCCCGGATTGCCGGGTCATCGCTACCCATTGCCTGTGTGCCTGGAAGCCCCGGGTGAAGGCTGACGCCGGTGTATGCCTGCTGATGCATGACACCGAGCCGCTGAAGCCCACCAACACCGGCTGGCTGATTGCCGACCTGATCGAAGACACCGCGGCCTTCGGCTGGTTGCGCACCTCGGTTGACGAGCGCCTGCTGGCCTTGCTCGACGACCCGCGCTGGCAGCCCTATATCGTTTTCCCGGGCGAGTTCGTTGCTCAGGAGCGGGTGGTCAGCGAGGTGGTGCGCGAGCCTGGCAAGCGCCCGCTGTTCATCCTGTTGGATGCCACCTGGACCGAAGCACGCAAGATGTTCCGCAAAAGCCCGTACCTGGACCGTTTTCCGGTGCTGAGCCTGCAGGCCGAACAGATGTCGCGCTACCGCTTGCGTCGCTCCAAGCGCGACGATCATTTCTGCACGGCGGAAGTCGCGGCCATGTGCCTGGACCTGGCCGGCGACAGCCAGGCCTCCCAGGCGCTGGATGCGTACCTGGATGTGTTCAGCCTGCATTACCTGAGCGGCAAGCAGCGCCTGCCGCTGGACGAGCAGGACGACACCCACCAACGTTTGCATACCTTCCTATAGTCCAAGGGGCACAACCCCTGCTTTGGTTCATAATGACGGAGCTGGCAGCCAGGGTGGGCGAGACGGCAGGGCGATTGGCTTGACCACCCTTGACCGTGCTCGGCATCCTTGGCGCCGATTCCCCGCCGGGCGCCTCCTTTACCCCCAAGCGCCTGGCACAGAACAGGATCCTTAGATCGATGGCCACTTACGAAATCCTGATTGCCGATGACCACCCACTGTTCCGTGGCGCCTGCGCCAGGCCGTTACCCTTGGCCTGGGCCCGGATGTACGCCTGGTCGAAGTCGCGAGCATTGCCGAACTGGAAACCCGCCTGAGCGAAAAAGCCGACTGGGACCTGGTGCTGCTGGACTTGAACATGCCGGGTGCCTACGGTTTTTCCGGGCTGGTGCTGTTGCGTGGGCAATACCCGCAGATCCCCGTGGTTATGGTTTCGGCGCAGGAAGAGGCCGCCGTGGTGGTCAAGTCCCGCGAGTTTGGCGCCAGTGGTTTCATTCCCAAATCCAGCCCCCTGGAAGTGATCCAGGATGCGGTGCGCAAGGTGCTCGATGGCGAGGTCTGGTGGCCGCCGCAGGCGTTCGAGAAGGTGGATGTCTCGGCCGAGGCCAAGGCCGCCAGCGAGGGCTTGGCCAGCCTCACGCCGCAGCAGTTCCGCGTACTGACCATGGTCTGCGAAGGCCTGCTGAACAAGCAGATCGCCTATGAGCTGAGCGTGTCGGAAGCGACCATCAAGGCCCACGTTACCGCGATCTTCCGCAAGCTGGGCGTGCGTACCCGGACCCAGGCCGCGCTGCTGCTGCAACAACTTGAATCGGTTGCCAGCAACTGACTGCGCGTGGCTTCACGCTTTTTTGACCCGAGCCGGTCTAGTCTGCTGGCCTTTCTGTTGTGAAGTGACTCACATGACATCGCCATTCAAAGGCCAGACCGGCCTCAAACGCATCTTCAACGCCGCCGGCTACTCGCTGGACGGCCTGCGCGCCGCCTTCAAGGGCGAGGCCGCATTCCGCCAGCTGGTGCTGCTCAACGTGCTGCTGATCCCGATAGCCTTCTGGCTGCCGGTCAGCCGTGCCGAGCGGGCAATCATGATCGCGGTGTGCCTGCTGGGGCTGATCGTCGAGCTGTTCAATTCGGCGGTAGAGGCGGCCATCGACCGCATTTCGCTGGAGCGCCACCCACTGTCGAAAAATGCCAAGGACATGGGCAGCGCCGCACAACTGGTGGCACTGACCATGGTGGCGCTGGTGTGGGGCGTGATCCTGCTTTAAGCGATTGGCGGCAACACAATTTCGTCACTGCGGGTAAAGCCCGCAGTGAAGTTGCGGCATAGCTCGAGAAACTCACGCATGGCCGACGTCTGGTATTTCTGTTTGTGCCAGATGAAGTAGAACTGGCGCATCAGGTCCAGTTCCGGGGTTTCCACGGGTACCAGGCTGCCACGGCGGAAGGCGTCACGCAGGGCCAGGCGTGAAATGCAACCGATACCCAGGCCCGACTCCACTGCGCGCTTGATCGCTTCGGTGTGCTCCAACTCCAGGCGGATATTGAGGTTGGCGCGGTGATGGCGCATGGCCTGATCGAAGGTCAGGCGTGTGCCTGAGCCTTGCTCGCGCAGGATCCACGCCTCTTGCGAAAGGTTGTCTATATCGGCACGGCCCAGCTTGGCCAGCGGATGCTGCGGCGCGCAGAACACCACCAGTTCGTCCTCGACCCACGGCTGCACTTCCAGGTCCGGGTGGTTGCAGTCGCCTTCGATTAGACCTAGATCAATTTCGTAGTGCGCTACCTGTTGCACGATATGCACAGTGTTCTGTACGTGCAGCTTTACCTGGCTTTCCGGGTGGGTCTGCATGAAGCTGCCAATCAGCAGGGTGGCCAGGTAGTTGCCGATGGTCAGCGTGGCGCCGACCGCCAGCGAACCGAAACCGGACTTGCCGTTGAGCAGGTCTTCGATTTCCTTGGCCTGGTCGAGCAGGGCCACCGCTTGTGGCAGCAGTTGATGGCCCAGGGCATTGAGGGCCAGGCGTTTGCCGGCACGGTCGAACAGTTGGCAGCTCGATTGCCGCTCCAGTTCGGTGATGGAGGTGCTGGCGGCCGACTGCGACAGCGACAGCAGGCTAGCGGCCCGAGAGACGCTTTGGTGCTGAGCGACGGCGACGAAGACTTGCAGTTGACGAAGTGTGAATCGCATATCGATATAACCGATAACACATATCTTGATAATCCAGTTAACAGATATTGTCGCTGCCCCTAAACTATCGCGCAACTGCGCGTTTTGCGCGCCGCGTTTTTCTTCAGGAGCCCCATCGATGAGCAACATGAACCACGAACGTGTCCTCAGTGTGCACCACTGGAACGACACCCTGTTCAGCTTCAAGTGCACCCGCGACCCGGGGCTGCGCTTCGAGAACGGTCAGTTCGTGATGATCGGCCTGCAGCAGGAAAGCGGCCGCCCGCTCATGCGTGCCTATTCCATCGCCTCGCCAAACTGGGAAGAGCACCTGGAATTCTTCAGCATCAAGGTGCCGGACGGCCCGCTGACCTCGCAGTTGCAGCACTTGAAGGAAGGCGATGAGATCATCATCAGCAAGAAGCCTACCGGTACCCTGGTGCTCGACGACCTGAACCCAGGCAAGCACCTGTACCTGCTGAGCACCGGTACTGGCCTGGCGCCGTTCATGAGCGTCATCCAGGACCCGGAAACCTACGAGCGCTTCGAAAAAGTCATCCTGGTGCACGGCGTGCGCTACGTGAACGAAGTGGCCTACCGCGAGTTCATCACCGAGCACCTGCCGCAGAACGAGTTCTTCGGTGAGTCGGTCCGCGAAAAGCTGATCTACTACCCGACCGTGACCCGCGAGCCGTTCGAAAACCAGGGCCGCCTGACCGACCTGATGCGCAGCGGCAAGCTGTTCAGTGACATCGGCCTGCCACCGATCAATCCGCAGGACGACCGCGCGATGATCTGCGGCAGCCCGAGCATGCTCGACGAGACCAGCGAAGTGCTGGACAGCTTCGGCCTGAAAGTCTCTGCCCGCATGCGCGAGCCGGGTGATTACCTGATCGAACGAGCCTTCGTCGAGAAGTAAGGCGCAGGCTGGTACAAGAAGGCGACCCTGGGGTCGCCTTTTTTATTGCTTCTGAGAAATGCGCTGTTTGTGGGGCGGTCGGTGTGCCTATTCGACGCGCGTCTCGCCGCTGTACACCAGAATCGCCCGGCACCGCTTGCACAGGTAGCGCCGCCCCTGGCGCACCAGCTTGTGCCGCTGCGCGGTAAACGGGAAATCACCCTGCGGGCACGGGCAACGGTAGATGTAGCGGGTCGTCGCGCGCCGTTGCACCTCATAGTTGTGGCAACGGTTGGGTGGCAGCTCGTACACCCCACGCATGATCAGTTGCCACTCCTCGCCATGGGCCTGGATGCTATCGCCGAACAGTTGGTGGGCCACCAGATGCGCCACTTCATGGGCCACGGTCTGGCGCAGGAAGTCTTCCTGGTTTTCACGGTAGAGCTGCAGGTTGAAGCGCAGCAGGTTTTCGTGCAGGTGGGCGACACCTGCTTTCTGCCCGCGCAGCTTGAAGCTGACTTCCGGGCGCGGGAAGGGGCGTTTGAAAAAGGTTTCGGCTTGCTGGTAACAGGTTTCGACGCGTTCTTTGAGCAGCTCGGGCATGGTGGGGCGGTTCTCCTGACCGGGCATTATGCCGCAAGCATCGGCGGCCTGCCGAGCCACCGGTCAGCGCACAGCCAGAGGCCGCCTTGCGGCGGCCCCTGGTTGATGCCCCAGTGTTGGTTGAGTCTGTTCTAGTTGGTGTAGACGGGCCCCACGCCCAGTCCCCAGATAATCACCGTGGCGGCCATGATCGCCACCAATACCACAAGGCCCACCGCCAGCACCGAGCTGGAGAACAGGAAGCCTTCGTCGGACGGTATGTTCATGAACGTCGGCAAGCCGACATACAGCAAATACACCGTGTAGCAGATGGCGGCAGTGCCGATCAGCATGCCCAGCCACAGGTGCGGGTACAGTGCCGCGAGGCCACCGATGAACAAGGGGGTGGCAGTGTAGGTGGCAAAGGCGATGCACTGAGCCATGGAAGGGTTGGCGTCGTAGGTGCGAGCCATCCAATGGATGAACGCGCCCATTACCGCCACCCCGGCGAGCATGGCCAGGTACGACATGATGCTCATCCAGATGGCGCTTTCCATGGTCAGCATCACTGCCGGCCGGTCGCCGATCACCCAGCCCACCTGGGTTGTGCCAATAAAGGCTGAAATGGCAGGGATTGCCGCCAGGATCAGGGTGTGCGTCAGGTACATGTGGCTGATGGTTTCTTCTTCGCCACGAATTTCCCGCCATTCCTGATCGGGATGGGTAAACAGCCCCACAACGTGATGAATCATGCCGATCACTCCTCTCAATGTTGCCAAACGCCCCCCAGATGGAGCGCAAGCGGCCCGAGGCCCGAACACCGATGCAAGCGGTAATGTGGCCTTATGTCGCAGTATAGGAAGCGGTTACCGGCACAAACCGTGCTTTTTAGAGCAAATTGCGCTGTAAGGCGTGCTGTTGATTACATTGAAGTCTTTATCGGAATGCCTACAGCGATGCCGCGTTTGTGCGTAAAATAGCCGGCTTTTGTCACACCTCGCGGATCCAAGCGCTATGGGCACCCTCTCGGTCAACCAGAACAAACTGCAAAAACGCCTGCGTCGTCTCGCCGGCGAAGCCATCACCGACTACAACATGATCGAGGATGGCGACAAGGTCATGGTCTGCCTGTCCGGCGGCAAGGACAGCTACACCATGCTCGACGTTCTGTTGCACCTGCAGAAGGTGGCGCCGATCAAGTTCGAGATCGTCGCGGTGAACATGGACCAGAAGCAGCCGGGCTTCCCCGAGCATGTGCTGCCGGCCTACCTCAAGGAGCTGGGCGTCGAGTACCACATCGTCGAGAAGGATACCTACTCGGTAGTCAAGGAGCTGGTGCCCGAGGGCAAGACCACCTGCTCGCTGTGTTCGCGCCTGCGCCGTGGCACCCTGTACACCTTCGCCGACGAAATCGGCGCGACCAAGATGGCGTTGGGGCACCACCGCGACGACATCGTCGAAACCTTCTTCCTCAACATGTTCTTCAACGGCGCGCTCAAGGGCATGCCGCCGAAGCTGCGCGCCGACGACGGCCGCAACGTGGTGATCCGGCCGCTGGCCTACTGCAGCGAGAAGGACATCCAGGCTTACTCGGACATGAAGGAATTCCCGATCATCCCGTGCAACCTGTGCGGCTCGCAGGAAAACCTGCAGCGCCAGGTGGTCAAGGACATGCTGGTGGAGTGGGAGCGCAAGCACCCGGGCCGTACCGAGAGTATCTTCCGGGCGCTGCAGAACGTGGCGCCATCGCAACTGGCCGACCGCAACCTGTTCGATTTCACCAGCCTGAAGATCGACGAAAACGCCACCCCGCGTTTTCTCGATGTGCTGAACATCTGAGCCTATGCGCGATTACCAGTGGCTGCACGAGTACTGCCTGAACCGCTTTGGCTCGGCCCAGGCCTTGGAGGCCTTTCTGCCGCAGCCGCGCACCCCGGCGCAATTGCGCGACATCAGTGACGACCGCTACCTGTCGACCCTGGCTTTGCGCGTGTTCCGCGCCGGGCTCAAGCACAGCCTGGTAGATGCCAAGTGGCCGGCGTTCGAGCAGGTGTTCTTCGGCTTCGACCCGGAAAAGGTAGTGCTGATGGGCGCCGAGCACCTGGAGCGGCTGATGCATGACGAGCGCATCATCCGCCACCTGGGCAAGCTCAAGAGCGTGCCGCGCAATGCGCAGATGATTCTCGACGTGGCCAAGGAAAAGGGCAGTTTCGGCGCGTTCATCGCCGACTGGCCGGTGACCGATATCGTCGGCTTGTGGAAGTACCTGGCCAAGCATGGCAACCAGTTGGGCGGGTTGTCGGCGCCGCGTTTTCTGCGCATGGTTGGCAAGGACACCTTCATCCCTACCGATGACATGGCGGCGGCGTTGATCGCGCAGAAGGTGATAGACAAGCAACCGACCAGCCAGCGTGACCTGGCCTTGGTGCAGCAGGCATTCAACCAGTGGCACGCAGAGAGCGGTCGGCCGCTGTGCCAGTTGTCGGTGATGCTGGCGCATACCGTCAACCATTGACGGGTGTGTTGGTTTCTTCGCGGGCAAGCCCGCGAAGCGTCTAACTGCCTTCGCCCGCCAGGCGCCGCTCATGCTGGAACTTCCAGCGCACATAGAGCAGCCCGGCAATGAACAGCCCCAGGCTCACCAGCACTTCAACCCAGCCAAATACCGCTCGCGCCGGGTCGAATGCCGCCAGCACGCCCTTGATGAAATAGATATTCACCACGAAGCAGGTCCAGGCATGTGCCCGGGCGCTGCCTGTCAGCATGCCTGGCAGCAGCAACAGCAACGGCACCAGTTCGATCGCCAGGATCACCTCGACCCGCGCACCATGCAGGTTGGCGAACCACAGGTTGTTCACCACCAGCAGGGCGATCAGGCCGAAGAAGAACGCCAGGCTCAACGCCCGCGTCAGGCGCAGGCGAGGTGCCAGCCATTCCAGCGGCGGCAACACCTTGGGCTTTTTAGCCACGCGCGGCCTCCAGGGCCTTGGCCGTGGTCGCCAGGCGTTGGCCCAAGGCGCGGCACAGGGCAATCTCGTGTTGGTCGAGTTCACGTTTGCCATCGGCACCGGCGTGGTGGCTGGCGCCGTAAGGGGTGCCGCCGCCACGGGTTTCGAGCAGCGCCGACTCGCTGTAGGGCAGCCCCATTACCAGCATGCCGTGGTGCATCAGTGGCAGCATCATCGACAGCAGGGTGGTTTCCTGGCCGCCGTGCAGGCTGGCGGTGGAGGTGAACACGCCCGCTGGCTTGCCGACCAGCTCACCGCCCAGCCACAGGCTGCTGGTGCCATCCAGGAAGTACTTCAGCGGCGCCGCCATGTTGCCGAAGCGGGTCGGGCTGCCCAGTACCAGGCCGGCGCAATGGCGCAGGTCGTCGAGGGTGGCGTACAGCGCGCCACTGGTTGGGATATCCGGGGCCACCGCTTCGCATTCGGTGGAAATCGCCGGCACCGTGCGCAAGCGTGCCTCCATGCCGGCCAGCTCGATGCCGCGAGCGATGTGCCGGGCCATTTCGCTGGTGGAACCATGGCGGCTGTAATACAGCACCAGGATGTAGGGCACGCTCACGGCAGGATCTCCAGCACTTTTTCCGGTGGGCGACCGACCACGGCCTTGTCACCGGCGACCAGAATCGGCCGTTCGATCAGCTTGGGGTGCTGGGCCATGGCTTCGATCAGTTGCGCGTCGGTCAGTGCCGGGTCGGCCAGGTTGAGCGCTTTGTATTCGTCCTCGCCGGTACGCAGCAATTGGCGTGGGGCGATGCCCAGCTTGCCGAGCAGGGCCTTGAGGGTGGCTGCGTCGGGCGGGGTTTCGAGGTAGCGCACGATGGTCGGTGCCAGGCCGCGGGCTTCGAGCAGTTCCAGCGCGCCGCGGGATTTCGAGCAGCGCGGGTTATGATAGAGCGTGAGGTCAGTCATGTCGGGTCGCATCCAGCTGGGTGTGGCGGCTATTCTAACCGCAGCGACTGACCAATTTGCTTTAAAACTCGAGAAGGATTGACCCATGGCAAGGCGTCTGGCAGCAGTACTGGCCATCACCGCGAGCCTGTTGCTCGGTGGTTGCGGTGCCGATTATGGCGTGGACCAACACGGTAATACGGTTAAGGCCGAACAGATCGAAGGGCACTGGCTGGTGCTCAATTACTGGGCTGAATGGTGCGGGCCGTGCCGTACCGAGATCCCGGAACTGAACGCAGCGGCCAAGCAGTGGGCGGCTGATGGCATCAAGGTGGTGGGGGTGAACTTCGATGGTTTGCAGGGGCAGGACTTGAAGCAGGCCGCTGAAACCCTGGGTATCGGTTTCACCGTGCTGGCCCAGGACCCGGCCGAGCGCTATGACCTGCCGCGCAGCGAGGCGCTGCCGGTGACCTACATCATCGATGACAAGGGCAAGGTGCGTGAGCAGTTGCTGGGCGAGCAGACGCTGGAAGGGCTGCAAGCCAAGATCAAGGCGCTGAAAGGCGCCTGATGCAGTCCGGGGCCGCAAAGCGGCCCCATTGATTATCAGCCTTCTTCAGGCCAGAAGCGCAGCGGCTTGCCCTCGGCCGGCCAGAAGCGCATCTGCTCCACCGGCGATACGTCCCAACGCTCTACCGTTTCCAGCGCCTGCAGGAAGCGCTTTTCTTGCTCCATCAGCGCCGGTGCGCACAGCTTGCGGGTCTTGCCGACCTTGCCGAAGCTCAGGTGCTCGCCATCGAGCGTGTACGGTGCAAACCAGTGGTTGCAGCCGCCGTTGCCGTAGGCACGGCCGTCGCTGGCCAGGGTCAGGGTCAGGTGGCTGTAGTCCATCAGTGGTCGTTCGCCAATCCACTCCAACACATAGCTGCGCTCCTGCTGCAGCTTGGACGGTTCGGCGGCGCAGCCGAGCAGGCCGGTGGCAATCAGCGCGCCGGTCAGCAGGTTTTTCACGCGGCGCTCTCCTGGCAATGGGGGCACAGGTGTTTTTCGCCACGGCTGACCCAGCCCAGCTCGGCAATGCGCGCGCTGGCGGCAGGCTGGCGGGCTTTCTTGCCCAGTTTGGCATCTACCGCGAACTCGAAGTCCAGCACGGCGTCGCAGTTGTCGCACTCGACCTGCCAGGTGAGGATTTCCAGCTCGTTGAACACCGGGCCAGCAGCCACGGCAACCCATTGGCCGCGTGGGTTGATCAGGTGGCGTACGCTCTCCACGGTCAGGCGCATGGACAAGTCCTTGCTGCCCTTCAGGGTGACCAGCAGGGTGTCGCCTTTGTGCATCGAGCCGCCGTTGCCAGTGACCTGGTAGCGGCCCGGCACCAAGGCACGGCACTCGATCAGGGTGTGTTGCGGGTTGAAAAGGGTGTAGCGGAAATCGTGCTCGACCATGGGTCCTCCAGAAATGCCGCGTATCCTAGCACTAACCCATCACCAGATTCTGTGGATTGCCTGCCGCCCAGCGGTTGATGTTGTCCAGCGTGGTCTGGGCAATGGCATCCAGCGCCTCGCGGGTGAGGAAGGCCTGGTGGGCGGTGATGATCACGTTGGGGAAGGTCAGCAGGCGGGCCAGCACATCGTCCTGCAGTGGCAGGTCGGAGCGGTCCTCGAAGAACAGCTGGGCTTCTTCTTCGTAGACGTCCAGGCCCAGGTAGCCAAGCTGGCCGCTTTTCAGCGCGTCAATCAGCGCAGGGGTATCGACCAGCGCGCCGCGACCGGTGTTGACCAGCATGGCGCCGGGCTGCAACTGGGCCAGGCTTTGCGCATTGATCAGGTGGCGGGTGTGTTCGGTCAGCGGGCAGTGCAGGCTGATGATGCGGGCTTCGCGCAGCAGCTCGGGCAGGGGCAGGTAACGCGCGCCAAGGGCCAGCAGCTCTGGGTTGGGGTAGGGGTCGTAGGCCAGCAATTGGCAACCGAACCCTGCCATGATGCGGGCGAAGGCGGCGCCGATCTGGCCGGTGCCGACCACGCCCACGGTTTTGCCGTGCAGGTCGAAGCCGGTTAGCCCGTGCAGGGTGAAGTCACCTTCGCGGGTACGGTTGTAGGCTCTGTGCAGGCGCCGGTTGAGCGCCAGGATCAGCGCCACGGCGTGCTCGGCCACGGCGTGTGGCGAGTAGGCCGGCACGCGTACCACGGCCAGGCCCAGGCGCTGGGCGGCAGCCAGGTCTACGTGGTTGTAGCCGGCCGAGCGCAGGGCGATCAGCCGTGTGCCACCTGCGGCCAGGCGCTGCAGCACCGTGGCGTCGAGTTCGTCATTGATGAAGGCGCACACCACCTCAAAACCATCGGCCAGTGCGGCGGTGTCCAGGGTCAGGCGGGCGGGCTGGAAATGCAGCTCCAGCGACGTGCCGTTGGCAGCCTCGGTGAAGCTTTCTTGGTCGTAGTGCTGGCTGCTGAACAACAGGGCGCGCATGGTGGGGTTTCCTTTGTGGTGCATGTCTTGGGGTGGTGGTTGCCTGTATCAAGCCAGGCACTCAGGCGCTCAGCCGCGCCTGCGCAGCCAGCCGGCCGATCGCACTGTCCAGTTCATCCAGGGCCTGCTGCGCCTGCGGATTGTCCTGCTTCAACAACGTCTCGCTGCGCTGGCACGCTGCCCGCAACTGCGGCACGCCGCAATAGCGCGAGGCGCCGTTCAGACGGTGCACCTGCTCGATCAGCCCTTCGCGGTCATTGGCCTCGCGGGCAGCGCGTATGGCTTCGCGGTCGGCATCCAGCGAGGCCAGCAGCATGCTCAGCATGTCGGCCGCCAGGTCTGCCTTGCCAGCGGCCAGGCGCAGGCCCTCTTCCGGGTCGAGCACCTTCAGTTCATCGCCGTTGGCCGGCAACTCGGCCTGCGCCTGGTGCGGTGCACCGAGGCTCAGGCCGGTCCATTTCATCACCACCTGGGCCAGTTGCCGTTCGCTGATCGGTTTGGTCAGGTAGTCATCCATGCCGCCGTGCAGCAACGCGCGCTTTTCGTTGGCCATGGCATGGGCCGTGAGGGCGACGATCGGCAGCGGGTTGCCGCTTTGGGTGTTTTCCCACAGGCGGATCTGTTCGGTGCAGGCGCGGCCGTCCATGCCAGGCATCTGCACGTCCATCAGCACCAGGTCGAACGGCTCATCCTGCACGGCCTGTACCGCAGCATAACCATTGTCGACGGCCAGCACCTCAGCACCCAGGTCTTCGAGCAGGGTCTGCACCAGCAGCAGGTTGGCGGCATTGTCGTCGACGCAGAGTATTTTCGGCTGGCGCTGGCCGTTGACGTTGTTCACCTCGGCCAGCGGTCGACGCGGCTGCACCAGCTCCAGCAATAGGCGCCGCAGCTTGCGGGTGCAGGTGGGCTTGGACAGCAACTGGCCATGGCCGTTGGGCAGGTACGGGTGGTACAGCGCCTGCTCGGTGGTCGGGCACAGCACCACGCATTGGCAATGGTAACGCTCAAGCTGCTGGTGATAGTGGCCCAGTTGCTCGGGCGACAGGTTGCCCAGGTTGGCCCCGAGCACGGCGAACTCGAACGGCAGGCCGGCTTGGCTGGCGGCCTGCACCCCATGCAGCAATTGGTCGTAGGAGGCGAACAGGCTCACGCTGAGGCCGCAGTCTTCCAGCTGGTGCTCCAGCGCCTGGCGCGCCAGTTCGTGGCCATCGACAATGGCTGCGCGGCGGCCCAGTAGTGGCTGCAGCGGAAGCTCCTCGACATCGTCGTGAGCCTTGGGCAGGTTGAGGCTGATCCAGAACTGCGAACCTTCACCCGGAGTGCTGTCGACACCGATTTCGCCGCCCATCTGCTCGATCAGGCGCTTGGAAATCACCAGCCCCAGGCCAGTGCCACCCGGCTGCCGGGCCAGCGAGTTGTCGGCCTGGCTGAAGGCCTGGAACAGTGTGCGCACATCCTGCGGCGACAGGCCGATGCCGGTGTCCTGCACACTGATGCGCAGTTGCGCGTGGTCTTCGTGCTCGTCGTCGAGCATGGCGCGCACCACGATCGTGCCTTCGCGGGTGAACTTGATGGCGTTGCTGACCAGGTTGGTGAGGATCTGCTTGAGCCGCAACGGGTCGCCGATCAGCGAGGACGGCGTGTCGCGGTAGATCAGGCTGAGCAATTCCAACTGCTTGGCGTGGGCGGCCGGGGCAAGGATGGTCAGGGTGTCCTGGATCAGGTCGCGCAGGTTGAACGGAATGCTGTCGAGCACCAGCTTGCCGGCCTCGATCTTGGAGAAGTCGAGGATCTCGTTGATGATCCCCTGCAGGTTGTCGGCGGACTTCTCGATGGTGCTCAAGTAGTCCAGCTGGCGCGGCGTCATCTCGCTTTTTTGCAGCAAGTGGGTGAAGCCGAGGATGCCGTTGAGCGGGGTACGGATCTCGTGGCTCATGTTGGCCAGGAATTCTGACTTGATACGGCTGGCTTCAAGGGCTTCCTTGCGCGCCATATCAAGCTCGATGTTCTGGATTTCGATGGTTTCCAGGTTCTGGCGCACGTCCTCGGTGGCCTGATCGATGCTGTGCTGCAGTTCTTCGTGGGCGTTTTGCAGGGTTTCGGCCATGCGGTTGATACCGCGAGCCAGCTCGTCCAGCTCATGGCTGCCCATGGCCGGCAGGCGTTCTTCGAGGTGGCCGTCCTTGAGCTGGTTGACCGCGTGCTTGATGCGTTCGATGGGGTCGTTGATGGTGCGGCTCATGCGCAGCGCCAGCAGGCCGCTGAGGACCAGGCAGGCGAAGATCAGCAACAGGCTGGTGAACAGGTTGCGGTAGCCGCGCAGCAGCGTGCCGTCGTGCGACAGCTCGATCTCTACCCAGCCCAGCAGGCGCTCGGCTTCGGCCGGCACGGCATCGGTGGCCAGGTCGCGGTGGTGGCCGAACACCGGCATCAGGTAGCGGGTGGCGTCATTGCCACTGCGCTGCAGCAGTTGCGTGCCGGTCCCGCCGCTGGGTGGCAGGTTGAGCATGCTCGGGCCGGCGTGGGCCAGGCGCGTGCGGTCCGGGGCCAGGAAGGCGACGGCGCGCACATCGGCCTGCTCCAGGGTTTGTGCGGCAATGCGTTCCAGTTGCGCAGGCGCAAGCCGGGCCATGGCAGGTGCTGCCAGTGGCGCCAGTTGTTCGGCGATCATCTTGCCGCGCTGCAGCAACTGGGTGCGCAGGTCGTTCTGTTGCAGCCAGGTGAAGTAACTGCCCAGCACCAGGGCCATCAAGCCGGCCGGCAGCAGTGCCAGCAGCAGTACCCGGCTGCGAATTCCCAAACGATCGAGCACACTCGCCTCCTGTGATGTGCCTGGTAGCCGTCAGGTGGTGACGGTCAAGCCGCGAAGTTACTCCGCCTGCCGCACCATTGCACCTCTTTCAATAGCTGATTTGCAGCATTGCCGGGGCATTGGTCGCAGGGCGGTTGCCTGGCAGGCGGTGGATGCTCAATAATTGCACAATTGAGAATGCATGGCAGTTGCCAATGAATCCTGTAGCTATTCACAACTCCAATATCCTCGCCATCGAGGACGACCCGGTCCTGGGTGCCTATCTGCACGAAGAGCTGCAACGGGGTGGTTTTCAGGTCACCTGGTGCCGTAATGGCCTGGAGGGTTTGGAAACAGCGGGTCGCCAAATCTTCGATGTGGTGCTCATGGACATCCTGCTGCCGGGGCTCAATGGCCTGGATGCCCTGGCGCAATTGCGCAAGCGTAGCGCCACACCGGTGATCCTGATGTCGGCGCTGGGGGCCGAGGCCGACCGTATCAGCGGCTTTCAGCGAGGGGCCGACGATTACCTGCCCAAGCCGTTCAGCATGGCCGAGTTGCAGGTGCGCATCGAGGCGATTCTGCGCCGCGTGGCCCTTGAGCGGCGCTATCAAGCTCCATTGGAGCAGGCTGGCTGCGGTGAGCTGGAGTTCGATGAGGAGCTATGCGATGTGCGCCTGGATGGCCATCTGGCAGGCTTGACCCCCAGCGAGTTCCGGTTGTTGGACATCCTTAACCGCAACCTCGAAGAGGTCCTGAGCAAACCGTTTCTGTACCAGCAGGTGTTGCAGCGCGGCTATTCGCGGCATGACCGCAGCCTGGACATGCACGTCAGCCAGATCCGTCGCAAGCTCAAGGGTATCGGCTACCACGAACGACAGATACGCACCGTGTGGGGCAAGGGTTATGTGCTCAGCGCCGGCGAGGCGGAGTGAGCCATGCTGGATCGCCACTCGCTGTTCTGGAAACTCGCCATTTTGCTGGTGGGTTTCTGCCTGCTGATGATCGGCCTCAGTTACACCTGGGGCCGGCACATGGAAACCCAGAATGCCTTCCTATCGGAGCCGGCCCGGCAGGCATTGCGGGGCTACGCCGGCGAGGCTGAACAGGCCTGGCGCAGCGGTGGGCGGGCGGGGCTGGACCAGTGGGTGGCGGCGATGCATCAGCGTGAACGGGGCTGGGTGGGCGTGCTCGACATCAACCTGCGGCCGCTCGACAGCGCTACCCTCAACCCGCAGATCATGCAGCGGCTGACCCGCCTGCGCGGTGTCGACTGGCCGATGAGCCGGCGCAGCGTCGACCAGCCGTGGGTGCGCATACCCTTCCCGGGGGCGCCGGAGCAGGGCATGCTGGTGATCGAGCTGCCACAGCGGTTCAACCCGGACCAGTACCGCTTGCTGTGGCGCATTGTCACCAACGGCATCATCCCCGGTCTGTTCACCTTGTTGCTGTGCGTGGGCCTGTACCGGATGTTGATCGTGCCGCTGAACCAGCTGCGCGAGCAGGCCAATGCCTGGCGCGCCGATCAGCTGTCGGCACGCCTGGACTCGCGCACCATCGCCCGGCACGACGAGCTGGGCGAGCTGGCCCGTGCCTTCGACCAGATGGCCGAGCGGCTACAGGGCACGGTGGCCATGCAGCAGCAGTTGCTGCGCGACTTGTCCCACGAAATGCGCACGCCGCTGAGCCGGTTGCGGGTCGCTTGCGACGGCGAAACCGACCTGCAACGCCTGCGTGAGCGCCTGACCCGTGAGGTGGACTGCATGCAGCAGCTGGTGGAGGGCACCCTGCAGTTGGCCTGGCAGGACGCCGAACGTGCGCCGATGAACCTGGAACCGATCGAAGTGCACGCGCTTTGGGAGCTGCTGGCTGAGAATGCCTGCTATGAAAGCGGCTGGTCGCCTGCCCGCTTGCGCTGCGAAGTGCCGGCCGACTGCTGGGTGCAGGGCAACCTCAACCACCTGGCCCAGGCGCTGGAGAACATGCTGCGCAATGCCATCCGCCATTCACCGGCCGAGGGTGTCGTGCGGTTGGGCGGGCAGCGTGAGGGTAGCTATTGGTGGTTGTGGCTGGAGGATGAGGGCGGCGGGGTGGCCGAAGAAGACCTGGAGAGGATCTTCGCGCCGTTCTCGCGGCTGGATGGCTCGCGACCGGGGGATGGTGGTTTTGGCCTGGGGCTGAGCATTGCCCGCAGCGCCATCCAGCGCCAGGGTGGGACCTTGTGGGCGCAGAATGGCAAGCATGGGTTGCGGCTGTGGATGCGTTTGCCGTCACATGTATCGGCCTCTTCGCGGGTACCACATTTCACCTGAAGGCAGCCCAATCCCTGTGGGCGCGGGTTTACCCGCGAAAAGGCTGGCACAGGTCGCAGCTTATAGCTTATAGCTTGTAGCTATATGCACCACAGATTGCGTGATATGGCCACGGAGGGTTTGCCGGTATGATAGGCGCCCCTGCCGTCCGGATTGTGAAATACGCCATGACCTTGCAGTACCCAACCATCGCCGATTGCGTCGGCAATACGCCCCTGGTTCGCCTGCAGCGCATTGCTGGTGAAACCAGCAACACCCTCCTGCTCAAGCTCGAAGGTAACAATCCTGCCGGCTCGGTGAAGGACCGCCCGGCGCTGTCGATGATCACCCGCGCCGAACTGCGTGGGCAGATCAAGCCTGGCGACACCCTGATCGAAGCCACATCCGGTAACACCGGCATCGCCCTGGCGATGGCGGCGGCGATCAAGGGCTACAAGATGATCCTGATCATGCCCGACAACTCCACTGCCGAGCGCAAGGCCGCCATGACCGCCTATGGCGCCGAGCTGATCCTGGTGACCAAGGAGGAGGGCATGGAAGGCGCCCGCGACCTGGCCGAGAAGCTGCAGGCCGAAGGTCGTGGCCTGGTGCTCGATCAGTTCGCCAACGGCGACAACCCAATTGCCCACTACAACAGCACCGGGCCCGAGATCTGGCAGCAGACCCAGGGCAGCATTACCCATTTCGTCAGCTCCATGGGCACCACCGGCACCATCATGGGCTGCTCGCAGTACCTCAAGGAGCAAAACCCGGCGGTGCAGATCATCGGCCTGCAACCGATGGAAGGCTCGGCCATTCCAGGTATCCGCCGCTGGCCCGAGGAATACCTGCCAAAGATCTTCGACGCCACCCGCGTCGACCGTGTGGTCGACATGTCGCAGCAGGAAGCCGAAGACACCACCCGTCGCCTTGCCCGTGAAGAGGGCATTTTCTGCGGTGTGTCCTCCGGTGGTGCGGTCGCTGCCATGCTGCGCCTGTCCCGCGAAGTGGAAAATGCCGTGATGGTCGCGATCATCTGCGACCGTGGCGACCGTTACCTGTCCACCGGCCTGTTTGACCCGAGCTAAATGTCCAAGAAAAAAACCAACAGTGGCCTGCGCTTCCAGCCGACCGGCGGCAACCGCAGCGCCCAGATTCCCGTAGGCAAGAAACAACGCCTGGACATCGAGCGCCTGGCCGGTGACGGCCGTGGCATCGCGTTCCACGAAGGGCGCACTTGGTTCGTCAGTGGTGCCCTGGCCGGCGAGGCCGTGGAGGCGCGCGTGCTCAATGCCCGTGGCAAAGTGGTCGAGGCCCGCCTCGAGCGTTTGCTGCAGGCAAGCCCCGAGCGCCGTGAGGCGCCGTGCCGCTACTACGACCGCTGTGGTGGCTGCAACCTGCAGCATCTGCCGCACCAAGCGCAGCTGGCGCTCAAGCAGCGCACCCTGGCTGAGCAACTGCAGCGGGTAGCCGGCGTGCAGCCCGAGGAATGGGCCGCCCCCTTGAGCGGGCCGGAATTCGGCTACCGGCGCCGGGCTCGCGTGGCCGTACGCTGGGACATCAAGGCGCGTCAACTGGAGGTAGGCTTCCGTGCCGAAGCCAGCCAGGACATCATTGCCATCGATGATTGCGCTGTGCTGGTACAGCCCTTGCAGTCGATTCTGCGGCACTTGCCGACGGTGCTGCGCTCGTTGAACAAACCGCAGGCGCTAGGCCATGTGGAGCTATTCAGCGGCACTGCCGAGGCGGTGCTGGTGCGCCACGTGGCGCCGCTACCGGCCGAGGACCTGGCCAGGCTGCAGGCGTTCTGCGAGCAGGCCAATGCCCAGCTGTGGTTGCAAGGCGAAGGTGAGCCGGCACCCGTGGACCCGGCCGCGCAACTGGGCTTTGCCCTGGCGCCCTGGCAGCTGGAACTGGCCTGGCGCCCTGGCGACTTCGTGCAAGTGAATGCCCAGGTCAACACGGCCATGATCGAGCAGGCCTTGGCCTGGCTCGCACCACAGGCCGACGAGCGCGTGCTGGACCTGTTCTGTGGCCTGGGCAACTTCGCCCTGCCGCTGGCCCGCCAGGCGCGCGAGGTGGTGGCAGTAGAAGGTGTGCAGGCCATGGTCGATCGGGCAGCAGCCAATGCCCGGAACAACAATGTGCATAACGCACGGTTTTTTCAGGCCGATTTATCGCAGCCTTTGGCAGGCACCGGATGGGCCGCCGAGGGCTTTTCTGCGGTACTCTTGGATCCACCGCGCGACGGTGCTTTCGAGGTGGTGCAAGGCATCGCCCGCCTCAAGGCCAGCAGGCTGGTCTATGTATCGTGCAACCCGGCCACGCTGGCGCGAGACGCCCAGGTGCTGGTCGGTCAGGGGTACCGGTTAAAAAGGGCCGGGATTCTCGACATGTTTCCTCAGACGGCGCATGTCGAGGCCATGGCGTTATTCGAAGCGGGCTAGCTGACTGGCCCCTTGGTGCGGTTGCCATGGAATGGCGGCCGCACGGTGATCGCCAGCGCACCCGCGTGGTGCGCTGTATGGAAAGGTATAACAAAGATGGTACAGGTGAGAGTGCACCAGCCGGTCAACACTGACGGCAGTATCAATCTCGAAGCATGGTTGGACCATGTGGTAAGCGTCGATTCGGCACTGGATCGCGCAGCGCTGAAAGAAGCCTGCGAGTTTGCTCATGAAGTAGAGAAAAAGGGCAACCCGGCCAAGCATTCCTGGGCGGACGGTACGTCGAGCTTCCAGGCGGGCCTGGAAATCGCCGAAATTCTCGCCGATCTCAAGCTCGACCAGGATTCCCTGGTGGCAGCGGTCATCTACCGCTCGGTGCGCGAGGGCAAAGTTACCCTGGCCGAAGTCAGCCAGCGTTTTGGCCCGGTCGTGTCCAAGCTGATCGACGGCGTGCTGCGCATGGCCGCTATCAGTGCCAGCCTCAGCCCACGCCAGTCGCTGGTACTGGGCTCGCAGGCGCAGGTCGAGAACCTGCGCAAGATGCTCGTGGCCATGGTCGACGACGTGCGGGTGGCATTGATCAAGCTGGCCGAACGCACCTGCGCAATCCGTGCGGTCAAGGCCGCCGACGACGAAAAACGCCTGCGCGTCGCGCGTGAGGTGTTCGACATCTATGCACCGCTTGCGCACCGCCTGGGTATCGGCCACATCAAGTGGGAGCTGGAAGACCTGTCCTTCCGCTACCTCGAACCCGACCAGTACAAACAGATCGCCAAGCTGTTGCACGAGCGCCGGTTGGACCGCGAGCGCTTCATCAGCGACGTGATGAACCAACTGCAGAACGAGCTGCTGGCCACCGGTGTGAACGCCGACATCAGCGGCCGGGCGAAACATATCTATTCGATCTGGCGCAAGATGCAGCGCAAAGGCCTGGAATTCAGCCAGATCTACGACGTGCGTGCAGTGCGTGTGCTGGTGCCGGAAATTCGCGACTGCTACACCGCGTTGGGTATCGTGCATACCTTGTGGCGGCACATTCCCAAGGAGTTCGACGACTACATCGCCAACCCCAAGGAGAACGGCTACCGCTCGCTGCACACAGCGGTAATCGGCCCCGAGGGCAAGGTGCTGGAGGTGCAGATCCGTACCCACGGCATGCACGAAGAAGCCGAGCTTGGGGTGTGCGCCCACTGGCGCTACAAGGGCACCGACGTCAAGCCCAGCTCCAACCACTATGAAGAGAAGATCTCCTGGCTGCGTCAGGTGCTGGAATGGCATGAAGAGCTGGGCGACATCGGTGGCCTGGCCGAGCAGTTGCGGGTCGACATCGAGCCCGACCGGGTCTATGTGTTCACCCCTGACGGCCACGCCATCGACCTGCCCAAGGGCGCCACGCCACTGGACTTCGCCTACCGCGTGCATACCGAGATCGGCCACAACTGCCGGGGCGCGAAGATCAACGGCCGTATCGTGCCGCTGAACTACAGCCTGCAAACCGGCGAGCAGGTGGAGATCATCACCAGCAAGCATGGCAACCCCAGCCGTGACTGGTTGAACTCCAACCTGGGCTACGTCACCACCTCGCGAGCGCGGGCCAAGATCGTCCACTGGTTCAAGCTGCAGGCGCGCGACCAGAACGTCGCTGCCGGCAAGACCTTGCTCGAGCGCGAGCTCAGCCGCCTGGGCCTGCCGCAAGTGGACTTCGAACGCCTGGCCGAGAAGACCAACGTCAAGACCGCCGAGGACATGTTCGCCTCGCTCGGTGCTGGCGACCTGCGCCTGGCGCACCTGGTCAATGCCGCCCAGCAGTTGCTGGAGCCCGAGCGCATCGAGCAGATCGAGCTGGTGCCGCGCAAGCCAACCGGGCCTCGTACCGGCAAGCGTGGCGACATCCAGATCCAGGGTGTCGGCAACCTGCTGACGCAGATGGCTGGTTGCTGCCAGCCGCTGCCGGGCGATGCCATCGTCGGCTACATCACCCAGGGCCGTGGCGTGAGCATTCACCGCCAGGACTGCGCCTCGGTGCTGCAACTGGCAGGCAAGGAGCCGGAGCGCATGATCCAAGTGAGCTGGGGGCCGATCCCGGTGCAGACCTACCCGGTCGACATCGTCATCCGTGCCTACGACCGCCCGGGCCTGCTGCGCGACGTGTCGCAGGTGCTGTTGAACGAAAAGATCAACGTATTGGCGGTGAACACCCGCTCGAACAAGGAAGACAACACCGCGCTGATGTCGCTGACCATCGAGATTCCAGGCCTGGACGCGCTGGGTCGCCTGCTGGGGCGGATCTCGCAGCTGCCGAACATCATCGAGACGCGGCGTAATCGTACCCCTTGAGACTGCGTCGCCTGCTTCGCGGGTTCGCCCGCGAAGAAGCCACCGCCGAAGGACCTGTTTACATGACCTACACCCTCGAAGACCTGCTGCACCTCATGGCCCGTCTGCGCGACCCGCAGTACGGCTGCCCATGGGACCTGAAGCAGAACTACGCGAGTATTGTCCCGCACACCATCGAAGAAGCCTACGAGGTCGCTGACACCATCGAGCGGGGCGATTTCGAGCACCTGCAAGGTGAGCTGGGCGACTTGCTGTTCCAGGTGGTCTATTACAGCCAGCTGGCCCGGGAGGAGGGGCGTTTTGAGTTCGCGGGCGTGGTCGACAGCATCACCCGCAAGCTCATCCGCCGCCACCCGCATGTATTCCCCACCGGCGAGCTGTACGCGCCGGTGGATACCCCCAGCTTGAGCGAGGCCCAGGTCAAGTCGCGTTGGGAAGAAATCAAGGCCGAAGAGCGCGCGGAAAAAGCCCAGCCCGAACAGCTGTCGCTGCTCGACGACGTGCCGGCAGCCTTGCCGGCGCTGTCGCGGGCAGCCAAACTGCAAAAACGCGCGGCCACGGTCGGTTTCGATTGGCCGGCGGCATTGCCGGTGCTGGACAAAGTCCGTGAAGAGCTGGATGAGGTGCTGCAGGCCATGGCTGATGGCGATGCCGATGCCCTGGAAGATGAAGTGGGTGACTTGCTGTTCGCCGCGGTCAACCTGGCTCGCCACCTCAAGCACGACCCGGAAAACGCCCTGCGCCGCGCCAATCGCAAGTTCGAGCGACGCTTCCGTTTTATCGAACAGGCATTGCGCGACAGTGGCCGCCCCATTGAAGATTGTAACCTTGACGAGCTGGACGCCCTTTGGGGTGAGGCCAAACGTCAGGAAAAGAACCTGCCCAGCTGCGGCTGAGCTGTTGCATAAGTGAGTGAACATTCATGAGCCTTTCCCTTCGCGACCAATTGCTCAAAGCCGGTCTGGTCAACCAGAAACAGGTCTCGCAGACCAACAAAGCTGAAAAGAAACAGAAGCGCATGGAGCACAAAGGCCAGGTCGAAGTCGACGACAGCCAGCAGCGCATAGCCAAGGAAGCCATGGCCGAAAAGGTCAAGCGCGACCAGGAGCTGAATCGCCAGCAGCAGGAAAAGGCCGAGCAGAAGGCCCGTGCCGCGCAGGTCAAGCAACTGATCGAAGCCACCCGCCTGCCCAAGCTGAACACTGAGGACTACTACAACTTCGTCGACGACAAGAAGGTCAAGCGTATTGCGGTCAACGCCTTGATGCGAACCAAGCTGAGCAACGGCGCGCTTGCCGTGGTCGCCCATGCCGGCGGTTACGAGATCATTCCTCGTGAGGCGGCGGTGAAAATCCAGGAGCGCGACCCAAGCCGTATCCTGTTGCTCAATACCCATGTCGAGGAAGCGGACGAAGATGACCCGTACGCGGCCTACAAGATCCCTGATGATCTGATGTGGTAAAAACGAAAAACCCCGCCTTGGCGGGGTTTTCCATTTGAAGACTGGGTCATTGCGTGGTGCGCTGGTTTTCCAGGTCTTCCAGCTCTACACGGTATTGGTGTGCTTCATGCTCATTATGGAACATGCCCACCAGCTGGCCTTGTTGGTGCACATCCCAGATCCGCACGCCAGCGGCCAGGCCTTCGTGGGACATTTTCGATTCGTCGCGTTCGGTTACTTGGACAGTCATCGGTAAACTCCACTTCTTCAGATGGCTGCGACAGTGTGTCGCACACCCTCTTTATAGAGTTTGTTAGCAGGCTAAGTAAATAAAACGGGCATGAAACAAGTTTCATGAAAGCCAGAGCGCTCCCACAAGGGTTGCTTTCGGCCGGGCATGAAAAAGCCCCGCACTGGGCGGGGCTTCGGGTACAGCAGGCGGCGCTGGCTCAGTTACCCTTCACCGACTTGCCATCCACCGTGCCATCTTGCAGCACGATCACATATTCCTTGCCATCGGTTTCTACCTGGCGCAGTTGCACCAGCAGGTAGTCCCAGTTCTTGGCGAACCACAGCTCGGTGATGCGCTTGCTCTGGCTTGGATCACGCACACGCTCGACCTTGACCGCATCGACCTGGCCGGTCTTGGTTGTGACCTTTTCGGTGCCCAGCACGCGGAAGTCGTAGGTGTCGATCTCGTCACCGTCAACCACCTGGTAAGTCATGCTCTTCTTGCCGGCGGCCACGTCATGCTGCAGGGCCAGCTGGTAGGACGACTTGTCCAGCACGCCGCGGTTCAGCGGCAGGCTCACGGCATCGCCACGGTCGCTGCCGGTGACCTTCTTGGCGCTCCAGTCGAAGTTCAGGTCGACCTTCTTGGCCTTGCCCAGGCCGCCGCGCTCGAAGTGATACTTCTGCGGCAGTAGGGTGTCGTTTTCCAGGCGCAGGGTGCTTTGCTCGGTCAGGCTGGCGATCATCATGGAGGCCTTGAAATTAAGGTCCCAGGTACCGTTGGCATTTTTGACCAGGCTGCGCTCGGCGGTACCGCTCATGGGCAGCTGCTTCCAGTCGGCGGTGTAGCTGGCCGAGAAGGGCTTCAGATCAGCTGCCTGGAGGGGCAGGGCGAGCACGGCGAGAGCCAAGAGCAGGGCGCGACGCATAAATTCTCCTAGGATCGAATCAAGTGACCGCTGGCCGCCAGTGGCTGGCCGTCCAGTAATGCGCCCTGTTCGCCAAGACGCAAGCGCCCTTCAGCGAACCAGCGCACCGCCAGCGGGTAGATCAGGTGTTCCTGACGGTGTACCCGTTGGGCCAGGCTTTCGACGGTGTCGTCAGACGCCACCGGTACCACAGCCTGTACGACCAGTGGGCCGCCATCGAGTTCCTCAGTCACGAAGTGTACGCTGCAGCCATGCTCGGCGTCGCCTGCTTCCAGCGCCCGGCGGTGGGTATGCAGGCCCTTGTACTTGGGCAGCAACGACGGGTGGATGTTGAGCAGGCGGCCCTGATAGTGGCGCACGAAGCCGCCGCTGAGGATGCGCATGAAGCCGGCCAGCACCACCAGGTCCGGCGCAAAGCCGTCGATGCGCGCCATCAAGGCGGCATCGAAAGCTTCACGGCCGTCGAACTGGGTGTGGTCAAGCACGGCACCTTCGATGCCCGCTGCCGTGGCGCGTTGCAGGCCGTAGGCATCGGCGCGGTTGGAAACCACCGCACGGATGCGCACCGGGCTGTCCTGGCCTTGGCAGCTGTCGATCAGGGCTTGCAGGTTGCTGCCGGAGCCCGACAGCAGTACCACTACATTGCAGGTCTTGCTCGGCATCAGTGTGCCTTGAGGTTCTGCAGCTCGACCTGGGCGGCGCCTTCGGCGGCTTCGGCGATGTGGCCGATCACCCATGGCTGTTCACCGGCGGCGCGCAGTTCGTTCAGGGCCGCTTCGACCTGGTCCTGGGCGACGCAGATGACCATGCCCACGCCGCAGTTCAGCACACGGTGCATTTCGTGCTCGTCGACGTTGCCTTTTTCCTGCAGGAAGTCGAATACCGCAGGGCGCTGCCAGCTGGCCACGTCAACCACGGCCTGGGCGTTTTTCGGCAGCACGCGCGGGATGTTGTCCAACAGGCCGCCACCGGTGATGTGGGCCATGGCCTTGACTGCGCCAGTGTTCTTGATCAGTTGCAGCAGCGGCTTGACGTAGATGCGGGTCGGCGCCATCAGCAGGTCGGTCAGCGGCTTGCCGTCCAGCTGGGTGTTTTCGATGTCGGTAGCCGACACTTCGAGGATCTTGCGGATCAGCGAGTAGCCGTTGGAGTGCGGGCCCGAGGACGGCAGAGCGATCAGTGCGTCGCCAGTGGCAACCTTGGAGCCATCGATGATTTCGGCCTTTTCCACCACGCCGACGCAGAAACCGGCCAGGTCGTAGTCTTCGCCTTCGTACATGCCAGGCATTTCGGCGGTTTCACCACCGACCAGCGAGCAGCCGGCCAGTTCGCAACCGGCGCCAATGCCGGTGACCACGGTGGCAGCCACGTCAACGTTCAGCTTGCCAGTGGCGTAGTAGTCCAGGAAGAACAGCGGCTCGGCGCCGCATACCACCAGGTCGTTGACGCACATGGCGACCAGGTCCTGGCCAATGCTGTCGTGCTTGTTCAGGTTCAATGCCAGGCGCAGCTTGGTGCCGACGCCGTCGGTGCCGGAGACCAGCACCGGCTGCTTGTAGCCAGCCGGGATCTCGCAAAGGGCGCCGAAGCCACCCAGGCCACCCATGACTTCAGGGCGTGCGGTGCGTTTTGCCACGCCCTTGATGCGTTCGACCAGTGCTTCGCCGGCGTCGATGTCTACACCGGCGTCCTTGTAGCTCAGGGAGGGTTGCTTGCTCATTGATCCAGGCCTTTAGGAGGGAGGGATTCTTAAAAACGACCATGACGGCCAAGGCCGGCGGGTAAGCGGCGGCTGCCTGAAACGTCAGTGGTCTGTGAAGGCGCGCGATTTTATCAGGGTTGCCGGGCAGCGGCCATCCTCAGGCCGACGGGCAGGGCGGTAAATTGTTGAAAAAGGGCCGAGGGTGGTTGATGCGGTTGCATGTGTATAAGCTGCAAGTAGCGAGCTTCATGCTCGACTGGACAGGAATCCTCCATGCGTTTGTTCAATATTCTGGCAGCCGGTTGCCTGGCGCTGATCTCGGCCACAGCCGTGGCTGAAAATGTCTCAGGCCTTTATCAGGTACGCGAGCCGGTGACCGGGCAGGGTGCCGAAGCCCGTACAGCAGCCACCGTCAACGCCCTCGACACGCTGGCGCTACGCCTGACCGGCGATCCAAAGGCCGTACAAAGCCCGGCATTGGCCGAGCTGCGTAAGGACCCACAGCAAATCATCAATCAAGTGGGCAGCGAAGCCGGCCCGCCCGAGTCGGTGGTGGTCGAGTTCGACCCCGGCAGCACCGAGCGTGCTTTGCGCAAGGCTGGCCTGGCCCTGTGGGGCAGTAACCGGCCCTCGATCCTGGGGTGGTGGCTGAACGACAGCGTCGAAGGCAGCAACCTGGTCGGTGATGGCCAGGCGACTGCCCAGCCCCTGCGTCGCGCCGCCCAGCACCGTGGCCTGCCGTTGCGCTTGCCGCTGGGCGACCTGCAGGAGCAACTGGTCGCCAATGCCAAGCAGATCGAAGGCAGCGATCCGGCGCCGCTGCGCGAAGCCTCAGAACGCTATGGCGCCGATGCATTGCTGGCGGTACATGCCCAGGAGGCCGACGGCAAGTGGCAGGCTAAGTGGCGGCTGTGGCTGGGCGACCAGCGTGAGCAGGGGAGTGCCGAGGGCGCGGACCAGGCAGCTCTTGCCGATGCGGTGATGCTGGCGGTAAGCAGCCGCCTGGCGCCGCGCTACGTCACCCGGCCGGGCGCCAGCAGCCAAATGCAAGTGCAAGTGCAGGGCATGAACCTGCATCGCTACGCCGAGCTGGCCCGTGTACTGGAGCCGTATGGCCCTCGTTTGCAAATGGCCGAAGGCACTACCCTGACCTACGGGGTGACTGGCAATCGTGAGCAGCTGCGCGCCCAGCTTGGCCTGGCCAAGCTGCAGGAAATGCCGGCAGAGCAGGCGCCGGTAGTGCCTGCTACGCCAGCGCCAGCCGCCGATGCCGTCGCCGGGCAGCCCGCGCCCGCGCAGCCTGCGCCCAAGCCGTTCGACGGCCTGCGTTTTCGCTGGTAAGGGGAGCACACCGTGACCGACATGCGTCGCTGGATCTGGCTGGGTGCCGCCCTGCTTATCGCTGTGCTGCTTTATAGCCTGCACAATATTCTTACCCCGTTCCTGGTCGGCATTCTGCTGGCCTACCTGGCCGACCCTCTGGTCGATCGCCTCGAACGCCTGGGCCTGTCGCGCACTTGGGGCGTGGTGGTGGTGTTCGGCCTGTTCACCCTGGTGCTGCTGGCCTTGCTGCTGGTGCTGGTGCCGATGCTTGCCAAGCAGTTGGTGCGTCTGTACGAGTTGGCGCCGCAGATGCTCGACTGGCTCGAACAGGTGGCGCTGCCTTGGGCGCAGAGCCGTCTGGGCCTGGCCGATGGCTTCTGGAAGTTCGACAAGATCAAGGCCGCCATCGGTGCGCACATGGGCCAGACCACCGATATCGTTGGCATGTTGTTGTCCCACGCGACCGCTTCGAGCCTGGCGTTGATGGCCTGGCTGGCCAATATGGTGCTGATCCCGGTAGTGGGCTTCTATCTGCTGCGCGATTGGGACCTGATGATGGGCAAGCTGCGCGGCCTGCTGCCGCGCCAGCGTGAGCCGCAAGTGATGGGCCTGGCGGGCGAGTGTCATGAAGTGCTGGGGGCATTCGTGCGCGGGCAACTGATGGTAATGCTGGCCCTGGGCATCATCTATTCGGCCGGGCTTATGCTGGTGGGGCTCGAACTGGGCCTACTGATCGGCATGCTCGCCGGCCTTGCTGCCATCGTGCCGTACATGGGCTTCATCATTGGCATTGGTGCCGCGCTGGTGGCTGGCCTGTTCCAGTTCGGCGGCGACCTGTACCCGATGCTGGGCATCGTTGCGGTGTTCATGGTCGGGCAGGCGCTGGAGGGCATGGTGCTGACCCCGCTACTGGTGGGGGACCGCATTGGCCTGCACCCGGTAGCCGTTATCTTCGCCATCCTGGCCGGTGGTGAGCTGTTCGGCTTTACCGGGGTGCTGCTGGCCTTGCCGGTGGCGGCGGTGATCATGGTGTTGCTGCGGCATATGCATGACCTGTACAAGGAGTCGGACATGTACGCGGGAGATATCGATCCTGACTTGTAACGGTGGGGCTGCCGTGCTGCCCGCCCGGTACATGGCAGCCTCTGCAACGGTTGAAAGTAGTGCAACTTGTTGATTTTGCTTGCGCTATCTGCAGCCGAGATTGTGCGCCCCGCGTTGCAGGTATAGACTTTGCACATTGTTCACCAAAGGCCCCCTGCGGTCCTGTAGACCGCCCGCGAGCATGAAACCACCGATCCAGTTGCCCCTGGGTGTGCGCCTGCGCGATGACGCCACCTTCATCAACTACTATCCGGGCGCCAATGCTGCGGCATTGGGTTACGTCGAGCGGCTATGCGAAGCCGACGCCGGCTGGACCGAGAGCCTTATCTACCTGTGGGGCAAGCAGGGTGTTGGCCGTTCCCACCTGTTGCAGGCCGCCACTCATCGCTTCCAGCAACGGGGCGAACCCGCTGTCTACCTGCCACTGGCGCAACTGCTCGATCGTGGCGTAGGTTTGCTCGACTACCTGGCCCAATACGAACTGGTGTGCATCGACGATCTGCACGTGATCGCCGGCAAGGCTGACTGGGAAGAAGCCATGTTCCACCTGTTCAACCGCCTGCGCGACAGTGGCCGGCGCTTGCTGCTGGCTGCCTCGGCATCACCGCGTGAACTGCCGGTGAAGCTGCCGGACCTGAAGTCGCGGCTGACCCTGGCCCTGGTATTCCAGATGCGTGGCCTGTCCGACGAAGACAAGCTGCGGGCCCTGCAACTGCGTGCTTCGCGCCGTGGTCTGCACCTCACCGACGAAGTCGGTCACTTCATCCTCACCCGCGGTGCGCGCAGCATGAGTGCGCTGTTCGACCTGCTCGAACGCCTCGACCAGGCTTCGCTGCAGGCGCAACGCAAGCTCACCATCCCATTCCTGAAAGAAACCCTGGGCTGGTAACCCCTTGAAAACGCTGGGCCAGAGCGGCAAAACAAAAAAGTCACATCTTTTTCGATAAAATTTGCAAATGGCCATGATAGAGGGCATAGTTTCACCCTTCTAAAGGATTACAGACACGGTCGTGCCCATGCTGAAGCGCTTCGCACCCCTCGTGCCACTCGCACTCGTGACCCTGCTTTTTGGCTGCGCGGCCCAAGGCCCAGCGTCTCATTCAGAGCCTCAGGATCACACCCCGATCGCCGCACAATCGGCAATCAAGGCCAAAGCCTCGTCCTCGTCGGTATTCGGCGAGCCGGAGGAGCTGGCCACTGAAGATGACCTGGAGTCGTTCTCCAGCAGCAAGCCTTACCAGCTGCCAGTGCTGGCTGACAGCATTCTCGAGCGCGGCATGTCGCTGATCGGCACCCGCTACCGCTTCGGTGGTACCTCGGAAAAGTCCGGCTTCGACTGCAGTGGCTTCATCGGCTACCTGTTCCGCGAAGAGGCGGGCATGACCCTGCCGCGCTCCACGCGTGAAATGATCAACGTCGATGCCCCGAAAGTGGCCCGCAACAAGCTCAAGCCAGGTGACCTGCTGTTCTTCAGCACCAATGGCCGCGGTCGCGTAAGCCATGCTGGCATCTACTTGGGTGACAACCAGTTCATCCACTCCAGCAGCCGCCGCAGCGGCGGTGTGCGCATCGACAGCCTCGGTGACCGCTACTGGAGCAAGACCTTCATCGAAGCCAAGCGAGCCTTGGCCATGGCGCCGACCAACATCGCGCGCAACTGATGGCAAAATGATGTACCCTGCCGCGGCGGCGATGCTTTGAAAAAAGCTCGCCGCCGTGCGCATTTACAGAAAGCGTCTAATCTAAATTCTCAACTCTTTTCGGCTGCGGCGCAGCGGTCTCAGACAGGATGTTCTGGCCATGGTAAAGATGGCGCGCTTCGCATTTCTCTCCCTGGCGGCATTACTCGCTGCCTGCTCCAGCCGTGCGCCTGCGCCGGCCCCTGTGGTACAGCCGCAGGTCACCTACAGCCAACCCAACCCTTCGCCGATTGCCGATGACGTGTTGATTCGCGCCATTGGGCTGGTGGGTACGCCTTATCGTTGGGGTGGCAATACACCGGATTCCGGTTTCGACTGCAGCGGCCTGATCAAATATGTGTACCGTGATGCTGCCGGCATCAGCCTGCCGCGTTCCACGCGAGAAATGATCGTCATGCGCGCGCCGACGGTTGACGCCAAGTCGCTGCAGTCCGGTGATCTGGTGTTCTTCGCCACCAGTGGTGGCTCGCAGGTCAGCCATGCCGGCATTTATGTTGGGGAAGGGCGCTTCGTGCATGCCCCTTCCACCGGCGGTACCGTGCGCCTGGACTACCTGTCCAACAGCTACTGGGCCAAAGCCTACCTGCAGGCCAAGCGTGTGATCCCGCAAGGGCACCTCGCACAGAACCCCTGACAGCGCTTGGGGTGTGGCGTTGCAGGAGCCGCTGAGCGCGGTTCCTGCAGCGCAGGTTTTGTCCAGCCTTGCAGGTCTGGCCACCGCGTCACGCTTCGTGGCAGTGCACACCTACCGCTGATTCATGCCATGGCAAGACGATGATGCCTTCTTTGGGTGTCATCTGGAGTGGGTCATGAGCAAGATCGAAGAACAAACCCGTCATAGCCTTGAATTGGCTGATGCCGTGATCCCCTTGATCCGGCTGGTCGATGAAGTGCTGCACGCTTACCCTGATCCCTACCTGCTAGCGAGCAGGCACGCAGAGCAGATTGTGTTCAAACACACTGGCAAGCGTGTGGATCCGCGGTTCGTCTGGTGGCACCAGTTCAATACCGAGAGTTCCAGCAGCCGCAGTTTCACGGGGTGGCAGCACAGAGGGCCGCCACAGAAGTCGCTGGTGCTTACCGAGCTGGTAGTAGAGCGGTTCGATGACTACTTTCAGGATGCTGTAGATGAGCTGGACCTGCGCGGCGGCTTCTATTGGCAGGGGCCTCACGCGGCTTTTTACGACGAGCGTAATGAAGTCCGCATGCTGGGTAGCGCGGTGCAGCAGGACTTGTGGGCACTGGATTTCGCATCACTCTACCGCGGAGAGGTCGAGCGTTTTTGGGCGGCTCACGAGAAGAGTTTTCGAGTACTGGCCAAAGTCAACCTGCTGGGTGAAGGAAGGCTTGCGCTGACTTGCCAGCGGATCTCGCAGTCGGACTGGCGACATCTGTGCGCCATGGTAAGCGAGACGCTTTCGGGCGTAGAGCTGCCCACCCTGCAGAAGTTGCGTCAGGACAATGACGAGCCTCCGCTCACGGTCGTTCGCTACGTGTTTGGCGAGGGAGACAGGGGCTGCCTGTTCACCTTCCACGCACAGGGTGGAAGGGTATTGGCGTACTTGCCTTGGCACGCTGAGGCGCTCAGGGCATTCGATTCCGAGCTGGAAATGGTCCGCTGGCTTGTGACGCGATGGCAAACGCCGCAGGCATTGGACAGCTTTATCGCGCAAGGGCATGGCAACCGGCACGATGCCGCCAGGCAGCAGTTGATCAAGGTGCACCTAAAAGGCATCGCTGACAGCCGTTCGGATGAGGCGGCGTTGATCGCGCTCAAGCTGTTCGAGCGTCCGCTCAATGGCAACTTCTTCACCTGCATCATAGAGCAGGCGCTCGACGAGATGCGCCGTAATGCGCAACTGATGCGTGATAACACAAGTTTGCGCAAGGCAATGCTCAGCGGTTATCTGTCAGCATTCATCGGCGTCTTCGGCGGCTTCGTTCCTTTGGGGTGGCCGATATCCCTGATGTTGCTCGGGGCGGGTGTGGCGAAGGTCGCCCTGGATATTGATGAAGCCCTTAACGCGACAGACGCGCAATCGCGCATGAGTGCACTGCGTTCTGCAGTGCTCGACAGCGTGTTCGCAAGTTTCAACTTGTTGGATGTAACGACACAGCCAAGTCTGGGGAGTGTTTTGCGCCAGGCACCACCCCATGAAGTTGGTGTCGAGCTAGAGGTCTGGCAAGCCGATAGCAGTGCCACACGCTTAGTGGAGGGCGAGGAGACCAACGCGCTGGTGAGTGGTGAGTTGGGCGCGAGTGGACGCCTGCGTGGTGTTCGCATGACTGACGATGGCAAGTGCTGGATTACATTGAATGGTCTCACTTACCGGGTGCGATACAGTCATGAACTGGCCGTCTGGTTAGTGGTGCCCGTAAACAATCCCTATGCCTTCGTCCCGCTTAGGCCCGTGCGCTTGAACGCGGCGGGTGAGTGGGAGCTGCTGGGGCCTCCTCGGTTGCTGGGCGGCAGCCCTCCGGCGGTGGAAGGCATGCCAAGTGTTCCCTCGCCGTTCTGGGATACCTACACAGCCATTGATGACGCGTCGAGCACGCGGCTGGCCGAGCAGTCTCTACAGCGCCAGAAAGCATTGCTGGAGAAGTGGCCTGTCGCCGAGCTGCCTAATGGGCGGGCACCAGACCTGGACGAGCGTGGGCTGGATTGCGTCAAGGTTGATGGCTTGCCTCGCTATTCCTACCGCTACGGCCATGAGTACTTCAATTCGCTGGTCGAGTGGTACACCAGCAACGAGTCCACCGTGAACGATGTCATGCGCACCGGACGGTACCAGTACGGCGATGAAGACAGTTATATCAATGATCTGGCCGATAGCCTGGGGCGGCTACCCAAGAGCAACGAGGTCACGTTGTATCGCGGTGGGCACCGCTCGCGTGGTACCGGTGGCGAGTTCTATCGAAACGGCCATTTGCGGGTGGGTGATGTGCTGGTCAATACCGACCTGACTTCGTTCACCGAAAACCCGTACAAGGTTACCGAGTTCGCCTGCTTGCCCTTCGCCGGGGCGCCGGGCAGTTTGCCTGGGCTGTTCGACGACAGTTCGGTGGTGTTCGAGCTGGTGGCTGGGCGATATAGGGGGGCAACACCGATCAGCGCGTTTTCTATCTTCTGGCAGGAGGGTGAATCACTGATGCTACCGGGTAACTACTTGCGCATCGAGGGCCTGGAGCAGGTGTATGGTGAGCATTATCGCTTTATCAAGGTGACGTTGGCCCAAACCGGCAAGCCTGTTTCCGGCCCGGTGTATGACTTGCGTACGGGGCTACTGTTCGATGTGGCCGCTTATCGGGCGCAGTTCCGTACGCCTGCGCTGGCGCAACGTTTTTTCCCAGCCTGATATCGGGTTTGTCATTCGGGACTGCTGTTTGGCCTGGTTTGAGCAGCAGTGCCCTGGTTCAATCGGGCCCTGGCGGTCATGCTTACTCGCCAGACTACATTGCCGACATCGTCGGCCACCAGTACACCACTGCGGCCATCATTGATCACGCCCACCGGTCGCCCCATCGCATTGTCCTCTCTATCCAGAAACCCGGTCAGCAGGTCGATGGGGGGGGCTGCAGGTTTGCCTGAGTGGTCGAATGGCACGAATATCACCTTGTAGCCACTGTGTGGTTTGCGGTTCCACGAACCATGCTGGCCTATCAGTGCGCCTTGTTCAAAGGGTGCTGGCAGTACGCCAGGCTCTATGAATGCCAGCCCTAGCGATGCGGTGTGCGGGCCGACGGCATAATCCGGTGTCAGTGCCTGGGCTACCTTCTGCGGGGCCTGTGGCTGCACTCGCTCGTCTACGTGTTGCCCGTAGTAGCTGTAGGGCCAGCCATAGAAACCACCTTCTTTGACGGATGTGATGTAGTCCGGCACCAGATCGCTGCCGATTTCGTCCCGTTCGTTGACCGCCGTCCACAAGGCGCCGCTGCGAGGCTCCCAGGCCATTCCGTTGGGGTTGCGCAGGCCGGTGGCGAACAGCCGATGATTGCCGCTTGCCGGGTCCACTTCCCAGATCGCGGCACGCGACTGTTCTTTGTCCAGGCCGTTTTCACCCACATTGCTGTTCGAGCCAACCGTCACATAAAGCTTTTGGCCGTTGGGGCTAGCGATTACATTCTTGGTCCAGTGATGGTTCAGCGGCCCGCCGGGCAACTCGGTAACCAGGTAACCCTTTTCGGTGATCTGCATGGCGCCTGGTTCATAGTGAAAGCGCAGCAGCCTGTCGGTGTCGGCAACATATAGATTCTTGCCTACCAGCGTCATGCCGAAGGGGGAGTTGAGCCCCTCGATGAACGGGGTGCGGATTTCTGCCACACCATCATGGTCTGCATCGCGCAGCAGGGTGATGCGGTTGGCGCTGGGGGCGGTCGCACCGGCGCGCTTCATCGCCTTGCCCATGGCCCAGCCGCGAATACCCTTGCCATCTTCGGGCTTTGGGGGCGCGTTGGTTTCGGCTACCAGCACATCGCCGTTGGGCAGCAAGTAGAGCCAGCGTGGGTGGTCGAGGCCGCTGGCGAAAGCGGTGACCTGAGTGCCTGGTGCTGCGGTGGGCTTGCCGCCCTTTGGCCAGCCGACTGCGGGGGCGATGTTCACGGTGGGGATCAATGTCGTGACGGGGGCAGGCAACTCGGGTGTTGGCCCGCTGCCCTCGCTTACGTTCAACAGGGCCGTTTCGCCGCAGCCTGCCAGGCTGGCGGCGACTAACCAAGGCAACAGGCGGTTCATGGGCAGCGTCCTCTGAAGCAGGCCTATGGGATTGAGAGGGCGCGAGGGCGCGCAGGGTTCCGTCCCTTGGTCTTGCTCTTGCTTCGGCTTTTGCTTCAAAGCGCGCGATAGTCCAGGCGACGCAGATTGCGACTTCAGCGTTCAGCCTCCTGAAGTCGCGAAGATCAAGATAAAGATCAAGAGCATAAATAGCTGCAACACCCGCTTCGATTGACGCTCCCGGTGCAACCCTCTAACCTTCGCGCGTGTTTCAGGTGCCCTGCCAGCTTCGACTGGGCAGGGTGAAACTGGGAAGCCGGTGGGCGCCTGCATGGCGCGAATCCGGCGCTGCCCCCGCAACGGTAAGTGAGCAGAAGGCCGCGCAAGGCCACTGGATGCCAGCATCCGGGAAGGCGCGCAGGCCAGGGCCTAACGCCCACTCACAAGCCCGGAGACCGGCCTGTTACTGCCAACGGCATCACGGAGGGTGATGCGCGGTGCACCGTGGCGCCCTGCCATGGCCCCTGCGCGTTCTCCGTTTGCCTGCCTATTACCTGCCGCCGCGCGTTGCCGTGGTGCCAGCCAGCGGAGAACCCCATGAGCGAATCCACCGAACGCGACGAACGCCACCTGGCGCGCATGCAGCGCAAGAAGGCGGTCATCGACGAACGCATCGCCAATTCCCCCAACGAATGCGGCCTGCTGCTGGTGCTGACCGGCAACGGCAAAGGCAAGAGCAGCTCGGCCTTCGGCATGCTCGCACGCGCCCTGGGCCATGGCATGCAGTGCGGTGTGGTGCAGTTCATCAAAGGCCGCAACAGCACCGGCGAAGAACTGTTCTTCCGCCGCTTCCCCGAGCAAGTGCGCTACCACGTCATGGGCGAAGGCTTTACCTGGGAAACCCAGGACCGCCAGCGCGACATTGCTGCCGCTGAAGCCGCCTGGGCGGTGTCGCGCCAGTTGCTGCAAGACCCAAGTGTGCAGTTCGTGGTACTGGATGAGCTCAACATCGCCCTCAAGCATGGCTATCTCGACCTGGACCAGGTGCTGTCCGACATTCAGGCCCGCCCGCCGATGCAGCATGTGATCGTCACTGGCCGTGCGGCCAAGGATGAAATGATCGAACTGGCCGACACCGTGACCGAGATGGGCATGCTCAAGCACGCTTTCCAGGCCGGTATCCGCGCACAGAAGGGCGTCGAGCTGTGAGTCGATCGCGCCACTGCCCCGCCGTGCTGATCGCGGCACCAGCCTCTGGCCAGGGCAAGACCACTGTCACTGCTGCTCTGGCACGCTTGCACCGTAACCTCGGGCGTAAGGTGCGGGTGTTCAAGTGCGGGCCCGACTTTCTGGACCCGATGATTCTCGAGCGGGCCAGTGGCGCGCCGGTGTACCAGCTGGACCTGTGGATGATCGGTGCAGATGAAAGCCGTCGCCTGTTGTGGGACGCTGCCGGCGAGGCCGACCTGATCCTGATCGAAGGGGTGATGGGGCTGTTCGACGGCACCCCGTCCAGCGCCGACCTGGCCCGCCATTTCGGCGTACCGGTGCTGGCGGTGATCGACGGCACGGCCATGGCTCAGACATTCGGCGCCCTGGCTCTGGGCCTGGCGCGCTATCAGGCCGACCTGCCGTTCGCCGGCGTGCTGGCCAACCGGGTGGGCAGCCTGCGCCATGCGCAACTGCTGGAAGGCAGCCTGACCCAAGGGTTGCGCTGGTATGGCGGCTTGTCCCGCGAGCGTGGCATCGAGCTGCCTAGCCGCCACCTGGGGCTGGTGCAGGCCAGCGAGCTGAATGATCTGGAGGCCCGCCTGGATGCTGCTGCCGAGGCGCTGGGCGCCAGTTGCGACGCGGCTTTGCCGCCGCCGGTAACCTTTGCCGAGCCCGAACCGCAGGCCTGCTCTACCTCGTTGGCAGGTGTACGCATTGGTGTGGCGCGGGACGAGGCGTTTGCCTTCACCTATGGCGCCAACCTCGACCTGCTGCGCAACCTTGGCGCACAGCTGGCGTTTTTCTCGCCGCTGCACGACCGCGAGCTGCCACCGGTAGACAGCCTGTACCTGCCGGGCGGCTACCCCGAACTGCATCACCACGCATTGGCCGCAAACGCACCGATGTGCGCAGCGATTCGCGCCCATCATGCGCAGGGCAAGCCGTTGCTGGCCGAGTGCGGCGGCATGCTGTACCTGCTCGATGCCCTGACTGACGTGGCAGGCGAACGTGCCGAGCTGCTGGGGCTGCTGCCGGGTGAGGCGACCATGCAGAAGCGCCTGGCGGCCCTGGCGCTGCAGGCGGTGGAACTGCCGGAGGGTACCTTGCGCGGGCACACCTATCACCACTCGCTGACCAGCACTGCGCTGGAACCGATCGCTCGTGGCCTGAGCCCCAACGGCGGGCGGGGCAACGAAGCGGTGTATCGCCTGGGTCGGTTGACCGCTTCCTACGTGCACTTCTACTTCCCGTCCAACCCCGATGCGGCGGCGGCGCTGTTGCGGCCATGAGCGAACACGCTTACAGCGACGCTGAACGCGCCGCGATCTACCGGGCCATCGGTGAGCGCCGCGACATGCGCCATTTTGCCGGTGGCCAGGTGGCGCCGGAGCTGCTTGCCCGCTTGCTTGCCGCCGCGCACCAGGCGCCCAGTGTCGGGCTCATGCAGCCGTGGCGCTTCATCCGGATTACCCAGCGAGACCTGCGCAGCCGCATCCAGGCCTTGGTAGAAGCGGAGCGTGTACGCACGGCTGAGGCATTGGGCGAGCGAGCCGATGACTTCATGAAACTGAAGGTAGAAGGCATCAACGACTGTGCCGAGCTGCTGGTGGCAGCCTTGATGGACAACCGCGAGCCGCACATTTTCGGCCGCCGTACCCTGCCGGAAATGGACCTGGCCTCGCTGGCCTGTGCCATCCAGAACCTATGGCTGGCTGCGCGTGGCGAAGGACTGGGGATGGGCTGGGTGTCGCTGTTCGACCCGCTTGCGCTGGCAGCGTTGCTGGGCATGCCGGCCGGGGCCAAGCCCGTTGCGGTGTTGTGCCTGGGGCCGGTCACCGAGTTCTACCCGGTGCCCATGCTGGTGCAGGAAAACTGGGCCCAAGAGCGGCCCTTGAGTGAAATGCTTTACGAAAACCAATGGGGAGAGCGTCAATGAGCGTGGCCTTGCTGACCGTGGCTGGGGTTGCCCTGGACGCCTTGCTGGGCGAACCGCAGCGGCGCCACCCTTTGGTGGCCTTCGGCAATATGGCCAGTAACCTTGAGCGTCGCCTGAATGCCGGCGGACGTGGCTGGCGCAGCCACGGCGTAAGTGCTTGGTTTCTGGCGGTGGTGCCGCTGACGTTGGTGGCACTGGTGCTGTCGTGGCTGCCGTACATCGGCTGGCTGGTGGACGTGCTGGCGCTGTATTGCGCCGTGGGGCTGCGCAGCCTGGGCGAGCATGTACTGCCGGTGGCCAACGCCTTGCGCCAGGGCGACCTGGAAGAGGCGAGGCGCCGGGTCGGTTACCTGGTCAGCCGCGAAACCCGCGAACTGGACGAGCCGGCGGTAGCTCGAGCAGCCACCGAGTCAGTGCTGGAGAACGGCAGCGACGCGGTGTTCGCCGCGTTGTTCTGGTTTGTGGTGGCGGGTGCGCCGGGTGTGGTGCTGTACCGCTTGAGCAATACGCTGGATGCCATGTGGGGCTACCGCAATGAACGCTTCGAACGTTTTGGCTGGTGCGCGGCGCGCATCGACGATGTGCTCAACTATGTACCCGCAAGGCTGGTGGCGCTGACCTACGCGCTACTGGGCAAGACCCGCCTGGCCCTGGCCTGCTGGCGCAAGCAAGGCCCGCTGTGGGACAGCCCCAATGCCGGCCCGGTGATGGCTGCCGGTGCCGGTGCGTTGGGCGTGGAGTTGGGTGGCCCGGCGGTGTACCACGGCGAGCTGCATGAGCGCCCACGCCTGGGCGAGGGGCCGATGGCCGATGCCGACGCCATCGAACGCGGCTGGGGCCTGGTGCAGCGCGGTGTGTGGCTGTGGCTGCTGGTGATCTGCCTGGGGGCTTATATCAATGCTTGAACACGGTGGTCGCCTGCTGCGCGCGGTGCGGCAATACGGTATCGCCCGTGAGCAGTGGCTCGACTTGTCCAGTGGCATTGCGCCCTGGCCGTTCCCGATTCCGTCGATTCCCGTCGATGCCTGGGCCCGCCTGCCGGAGACCGAGGACGGCCTGGAAGACGCCGCGCGCGCGTTTTACGGCACCCGCCAGCTGCTGCCGGTAGCCGGCTCGCAGGCCGCGATCCAGGCCTTGCCGCTGCTGCGCACAGCGGGCCGGGTAGGCGTGCTGACGCCGTGCTATGCCGAGCACCCGTATGCCTGGCAACGGGCGGGCCACCAACTGCTTGAGCTGGATGAAGCGCAGGTCGAGGCGACGCTCGACAGCCTCGATGTGCTGGTGTTGGTCAACCCCAACAACCCGACCGGCCGCCGGGTATCGCGCGAACGCCTGCTGGCTTGGCATGCTCGCCTGGCTGCTCGTGGTGGCTGGCTGCTGGTCGACGAAGCCTTCATGGACAACACCCCGGCAGACAGCGTGGTGGATTGCGCCGAACGGCCGGGCCTGATCGTGCTGCGCTCGTTCGGCAAGTTCTTCGGCCTGGCCGGGGTGCGCCTGGGCTTTGTCGTGGCTGAGCACAGCCTGCTGCTACGCCTGGCCGAGTTGCTCGGCCCGTGGACCGTCAACGGCCCGACCCGGGTGCTGGCCCAGGCTAGCCTGGCTGACCAAGCCGCCCAGCGCCAGCAGACCGAGCGCTGTGCTGCCGCCAGCCAGCGGCTTGCGGCAATATTGTGCAGTGCCGGCCTGGTGCCCAGCGGTGGCTGCGACCTGTTCCAGTACGTGCGCAGCGAGCATGCGGCACAACTGCACGACTTTCTCGCCCGTCGCGGCATTCTGGTGCGCCTGTTCGAACAACCAGCGGCGGTGCGCCTGGGGCTGCCGGCTTGCGCGGCGGACGAACAGCGCCTGGCCCAGGCCCTGGCGGCTTATCAAAAGGAAACGGCATGACCACTCTCATGGTGCAAGGCACCACCTCCGATGCCGGCAAGAGCACGCTGGTGACCGCGCTGTGCCGCTGGCTGCTGCGCCAGGGTGTCGGTGTGGTGCCCTTCAAGCCGCAGAACATGGCGCTCAATAGCGCAGTGACCGCCGATGGCGGTGAAATCGGCCGTGCTCAAGCAGTGCAAGCTCAGGCTTGCCGGCTGGCACCCCATACCGACATGAACCCTGTATTGCTCAAGCCCAATAGCGATACCGGTGCCCAGGTGATCATTCATGGCCGCGCAGTCACCAGCATGAATGCAGTGGCCTACCACGACTACAAGGCCACGGCCATGCAGGCAGTGCTGGCATCGCACCAGCGCCTGAGCGCCGCGTACCCGGTGGTCATGGTCGAGGGCGCAGGCTCGCCGGCAGAGATCAACTTGCGTGCCGGCGACATCGCCAACATGGGTTTTGCCGAAGCGGTGGACTGCCCGGTGATCCTGGTCGCCGACATCAACCGTGGCGGTGTGTTCGCCCATCTTGTGGGCACGCTGGAATTGCTGTCGCCCAGTGAGCAGGCGCGGGTCAAAGGTTTTGTGATCAACCGCTTCCGTGGCGATATCGCCTTGCTGCAACCGGGGCTGGACTGGCTGGAGCAACGCACCGGCAAGCCGGTACTGGGCGTACTGCCCTACGTCACCGACCTGCATCTGGAAGCCGAAGACGGTATCGATGTGCGCCAGGGCGCCAAGCTCGCGCGTGTACTCAAGGTGATCGTGCCGGTACTGCCGCGCATCAGCAACCACACCGACTTCGACCCGCTGCGCCTGCACCCGCAGGTAGACCTGCAGTTCATCGGCCCAGGCCAGCCGATTCCGGCTGCCGACCTGATCATCCTGCCGGGCTCCAAGAGTGTGCGCGGTGACCTGGCACAGCTGCGCGAGCGCGGTTGGGACAAGGCCATCGAGCGGCACCTGCGCTATGGTGGCAAGCTGATCGGTATCTGCGGTGGCTTGCAGATGCTCGGGCGCCAAGTGCATGACCCACTGGGGCTGGAAGGGGCCGCCGGCTCAAGCCAGGGGCTCGGCTTGCTTGACTATGCCACGGTGCTTGAAGCCGAGAAGCAACTGCGCAACGTTGCCGGCACACTGAACCTTGAAGCTGCAGCGGTTGCCGGTTATGAAATTCATGCCGGGGTCACCTCGGGTCCAGCCCTTGAGCGACCTGCCGTGCAACTGGCCGATGGCCGCTGTGATGGCGCTGTCAGCGCGGATGGCCAGATCCTCGCCACCTACCTGCACGGTTTGTTCGAAGGCAGCCAGTCGTGTGCCGCGCTGCTGCGCTGGGCCGGGCTGGAGGATGTGCAGGCGATCGACTACGAAGCGTTGCGCGAACGCGACATCGAGCGCCTGGCCGACCTGGTGGAAAAGCACCTGGACACCGCGCTGCTGCGCCAACTGTGCGGGGTGGCCTGACATGCGCAACCTGATCCTCGGCGGCGCCCGGTCCGGCAAGAGCCGGCTGGCCGAACAGCTGGCCAGCGCCAGTGGCCTGCCAGTGACCTACATCGCCACCAGCCAACCGCTGGATGGTGAAATGAACGAACGCGTGTTGCTGCATCGCCAGCGCCGCCCCGATGACTGGGGGCTGATCGAAGAACCCCTGGCCTTGGCCGCGGTGCTGCGCGCCGAAGCGGCCGAAGGGCGATGCCTGCTGGTGGATTGCCTGACCCTGTGGTTGACCAACCTGCTGATGCTGGAAGACGACCAGCGCCTGGCCGAGGAGCGTGATGCCCTGCTGGCCTGCCTGGAGCAGTTGCCTGGCACCCTTGTCCTGGTCAGTAACGAAACCGGCCTGGGCGTCGTGCCCATGGGCGAGCTGACCCGGCGCTATGTCGACCTGGCCGGCTGGCTGCACCAAGCCGTGGCCGAACGCTGTCAGCGCGTGGTGCTGACGGTGGCCGGCCTGCCCCTAATGCTCAAAGGACCTGCACTATGACCCAAGCCTGGTGGCGTGACGCCTGCCATCCCCTCGACAACGATGCCATGGACCAGGCCCACGCCCGTCAGCAGCAACTGACCAAACCTGCCGGCTCACTCGGCCAGCTGGAGGGCTTGGCTATCCAGTTGGCAGGCCTGCAAGGGTGTGAGCGGCCGATCCTGGATCAGGTCGCAATTACCATTTTTGCCGGCGACCACGGGGTGGTCGAAGAAGGCATCTCGGCCTACCCGCAGGCGGTGACCGGGCAGATGCTGCGTAACTTCGTCGGCGGCGGTGCGGCGATCAGTGTACTGGCGCGGCAACTGCAAGCCAGCCTGGAAGTGGTCGACCTGGGCACCATCGACGCGCAGTTGGAGCTGCCCGGTGTGCGCCATCTGCGCCTGGGCGCCGGCACCGCCAACTTTGCCTGCCAGCCCGCGATGACCGAGAACCAGTTGCAAGCAGCCTTGCAGGCCGGCCGCGACAGCGCCCTGCGCGCCGCTGAACAGGGTGCTCAGCTGTTCATCGGTGGCGAGATGGGCATCGGCAACACCACGGCCGCCGCAGCCCTGGCCAGCGTCCTGCTGAGCTGCCCGGCGGCACAGCTGAGCGGCCCAGGCACTGGGCTGGACAATGCCGGCGTGCGGCACAAGGCCGAGGTCATCGAGCGGGCGCTGCGCCTGCACGGCCTGCGTGCTGAAAACCCGTTGCAGGCGCTGGGCTGTGTTGGCGGATTCGAGATAGCGGCGTTGGCTGGCGCCTACATCGGCTGCGCGCAGGCGGGTGTTGCGGTGCTGGTGGATGGTTTCATCTGCAGTGTCGCCGCGTTGGTGGCAGTGCATCTTAACCCGCAGTGCCGGGCCTGGCTGCTGTTCGCCCACCAGGGTGCCGAGCCTGGGCACAAGGCCTTGCTGGCTGCGCTGCAGGCCGAGCCGTTGCTGGCCCTGGGCCTGCGCCTGGGCGAGGGCAGTGGTGCTGCCCTGGCGGTGCCGCTGCTGCGCCTGGCCTGTGCGCTGCATGGGCAAATGGCGACCTTTGCCGAGGCCGCGGTGGCGGACCGCCCGGCATGATCCTCGACCTGCTGCGCCATGGTGAAACGGAACAGGGCGGCCTGCGCGGCAGCCTTGACGATGCCCTGACCGACAAGGGGTGGGCGCAAATGCGCAGTGCCGTGGCCGAGGCCGGCCCGTGGCAGGTTTTGGTCAGCTCGCCGCTGCAGCGCTGTGCGCGGTTCGCCGATGAGCTGGGCGCGCGGTTGAACGTGCCGGTGCAGCGTGAGCCTGCCCTGCAAGAGCTGCATTTCGGCGATTGGGAGGGGCGTAGCGCCGCGCAGATCATGGAGCACCAGGCCGACGCGCTTGGGCGGTTCTGGGCGGACCCTTACGCCTTCACACCGCCCAACGGCGAGCCGGTCGAGGCGTTTGCCGAACGGGTGCTGGCAGCTGTCGAGCGTTTGCACCTTCAACATGCCGGCAAGCGCGTGCTGTTGGTCACCCATGGCGGGGTAATGCGGTTGTTGCTGGCGCGTGCCCGGGGTTTGCCGAGGGAACAATTGCTGCAGGTCGAAGTCGGGCATGGCGCGTTGATGCGCCTGGTGCCGGGTGTTGACGGGCAGTTGGTCGAGGCCCGCTGAGATGCTGCCTTTCTTGATCGCCTTGCAGTTTCTCAGCAGCCTGCCGGTGAGCTTGCCGGGCATGCCGGCAGCGCGTGAGGTGGGGCGTTCGCTGCTGTACTACCCGCTGGTCGGGCTATTGTTCGGGCTGCTGTTGTGGTTGGCCAGCCATCTGCTGCAAGGTACACCGGCGCCGCTGCATGCGGCGTTGCTGCTGACAGCGTGGGTGCTGCTCAGTGGCGCCTTGCACCTGGATGGCCTGGCGGACAGCGCAGACGCCTGGTTGGGTGGCTTCGGCGACCGTGAACGCACCCTGCAGATCATGAAGGACCCGCGCAGCGGGCCGATTGCCGTGGTCACCCTGGTGCTGGTGCTGTTGTTGAAGTTTTGCGCCTTATGGGTGCTGGTCGAGCAGGGTGTCGGGGCGCAATTGCTGCTGGCGCCGTTGATCGGGCGAACGGCAATGTTGGGGTTGTTCCTTTGCACGCCGTATGTGCGCCCCGGTGGGTTGGGGCAGGCGCTGGCCGAACATCTGCCCCGGCGTGCTGCCGGGTGGGTGTTGCTGTGTTGTGCGCTTTTCTGCCTGCTCTTGGGCGGATGGGTAGTGCTGCTGGCGGTGGCGGTGTTTGCCTGGCTGCGACATCTGATGTACCGACGGCTGGGTGGGGCCACTGGGGATACTGCCGGCGCGCTGCTCGAGTTACTCGAATTGGCGGTGGTGCTGGGGTTGGCCTTGGGCCTCTGAAGTCTTTTCAGGCCTACGCAGATATGAAATTTCTTGCAACATCTAAGGTGCGGGTATATACACGTATCCATGCTGACCAGTGAATGCATCTGTACCCATCTGCGTCGTGCCGCCCGTGGGGTGAGCCGGCATTACGACGAGGCCCTCTCCGGCTTCGGGGTCAATGTTGCGCAGTTTTCCTTGCTGAGACACCTGCAACGGCTCGACCGCCCCAGTATCACCACCTTGGCCGAGGCCATGGGCCTGGAGCGCAGTACCCTAGGCCGCAACCTGCGGGTGCTGGAGGCGGAAGGGCTGGTGGCCCTGGCTGATGGCGACGACCAGCGTAACCGTGTGGTGCTGTTGACCGAGGCCGGTACGCAGCTGCTGCGTGCTGCGTATCCGGCCTGGGAACAAGCCCAGATCAAGCTGGTGGAGCGGTTGGGCGAAGGGCCGCGGGATGAACTGGTGCGTTTGCTGGACCAACTGGCGTGAATTGATACGACTATAAGCGGGTATATACCCGCAAAAACCTTGCGATGTGCTGGAGAAAACGACAATGACTTCGGTGTGGCGAACCAGCGGGTGGGTATTGGTGGGGGCGGCCTTGATCCTGGCGCTGTCCCTGGGTGTGCGGCACGGCTTTGGTTTGTTCCTGGCGCCGATGAGCGCCGATTTTGGTTGGGGGCGGGAGGTGTTCGCCTTTGCCATTGCCTTGCAGAACCTGGTCTGGGGGCTGGCGCAACCATTCGCCGGTGCCTTGGCCGACCGTATGGGCGCAGCGCGGGTGGTGATCATCGGTGGCATTCTCTACGCCATCGGCTTGGTCTTCATGGGCATGGCCGACTCCGCCTGGTCGTTGTCGCTCAGTGCCGGCTTGCTGATTGGCATCGGCCTGTCTGGCACATCGTTTTCGGTCATCCTCGGCGTGGTCGGGCGTGCCGTACCGGCAGAGAAGCGCAGCATGGCCATGGGCATTGCCAGCGCCGCCGGTTCGTTTGGCCAGTTCGCCATGCTGCCGGGCACCCTCGGCCTGATCCAGTGGCTGGGGTGGTCCGCAGCCTTGCTGGTGCTGGGCCTGATGGTGGCGTTTATCGTGCCCTTCGTCGGCCTGCTGCGCGACCGCCCGTTGCCCAGCCATGGTGCCGAGCAGACCCTGGGCCAGGCGCTGCGCGAAGCATGTTCCCATCCTGGGTTCTGGTTGCTGGCACTGGGCTTCTTCGTTTGCGGCTTCCAGGTGGTGTTCATCGGGGTGCACCTGCCGGCCTACCTGGTTGATCAGCACCTGGCTGCGACCACCGGTACCACGGTGCTGGCGTTGGTTGGCCTGTTCAATATCGTCGGAACCTTCACTGCTGGCTGGTTGGGCGGGCGCATGTCCAAGCCGCGCCTGCTGACCGGGCTGTACCTGCTGCGAGCGGTGGTGATCGTGCTATTCCTGTGGGCGCCGGTAAGCGAGTTCAGTGCTTACCTGTTCGGCATCGCCATGGGCCTGTTGTGGCTGTCCACGGTGCCGCTGACCAATGGCACCGTGGCCACGGTATTCGGGGTGCGTAACCTGTCCATGCTCGGCGGTATCGTGTTCTTGTTCCACCAGTTAGGTGCGTTCTTGGGCGGCTGGTTGGGTGGGGTGGTGTATGACCGCACCAGCAGCTACGACCTGGTTTGGCAGATTTCCATCCTGCTCAGCCTGCTGGCCGCAGCCCTCAACTGGCCGGTGCGCGAACGCCCGGTCGCCCGCCTGCAGGCCCAGGCCGCATGAACCGCTACCTGGCCCGTGGGCTGCTGGCCATCGCCGCCCTGCTGCTGCTGGCACTGGTGTGGTGGGGCTGGCATCAAGGTGGGATGGCGCTGATGCAACTGGGCATGAGTGTTTGTTAGGCGCTACCCTGCAAGCTCAAGGATTGTCATGCGGGAGAAACGAGTCATGCGTGCACATTGGTTGACGGTGCCGGTGCTGGCCCTGCTTGCCAGCACATCAAGCTGGGCTGCCGATTGCCCGGCATTGTTGCAGGGTAGCCTGCCAGAGTTGCGCGGCAAGGGGCAGGTCGAGCTGTGCGAGCGCTTTGCCGGCAAGCCGCTGGTGGTGGTGAACACCGCCAGCTATTGCGGTTTTGCCCCGCAATTCGAGGGGCTTGAGGCGACGTACAAGGAATATCACGGGCAGGGCCTGGAAATGCTGGGCGTGCCGTCCAATGACTTCAAGCAGGAAGACGCCGATAGCGAAAAGACCGCCAAGGTTTGCTATGCCAACTATGGCGTTACCTTCACCATGACCAAGACGCAAGCTGTGCGGGGCAAGGATGCGATACCGCTGTTTGCGGAGCTGGCCAGCCAGAGCAGTGCGCCGAAGTGGAATTTCTACAAGTATGTTGTCGATCGTAAGGGGAAGGTGATTGGTAACTTCTCCAGCCTGACCAAACCGGATGATCCTGCGTTCCGTGCAGCCATCGAAAAGGCCATCGCTTCACAGCCGTAGCTGAAGTGCGTGGTGGTTGGGTACATGACAACCTCCAAGATAGCGATGTAGGTATCGCTTCTTGGCGTCTGTTGTCACGGGGCAGGCCCACCAAAAAACGCTGCGCTCCCCTCATCCGGCCCAGCGCTTGACGGGCATCCATGCCCGTCACCTCCCTCCGCAAGGCCTGCGTTCGGCCTCCTGAAGTCGCGAAGATCAAGATCAAGAGCCGGGCCGTGGTTGGGTGGGTTACTGTGCGTGCACCGTTATCGCCACCAATCGCACCACCACCGGCCTGACCACCAGCACACACAAAAACGCTACTGGCATCGCCAACTGATAAGCCTTGAGCACATTGCCCAGATACTCCGGTGTCACCCCGGCATTAGCCGCGGTGATCACGAAGCACATCAACAGCGCCATGATCGATGACATGTAGAACGCGAAAACATAGGGCGTGGCGACCGGGTGCAATTTGCGTCGGCTGCGCGACTGGGACAGGTTGCTCATGCGAACTCCTGAAAGTTGAATGGAGGCGCAGGTTAGCAATGCTCCGGCACGTAACTGTAGACCCGCGCTATTGAGTTCTTTATAAAGAAATTCTTACGAATCAAAGAGCGTTTCATGGACCTGCTCAACGCCATCCGCTGTTTCATCAAGGTGGTCGAGGCTGGCAGCATCGCCGCTGGTGCGCGTAATCTCGGCCTTAGCCCGGCAGCCGTCAGCCAGAACCTGGCGCGACTCGAAGGCCACCTGCGGGTACGCCTGCTCAGCCGCACCACACGCAGCATGGCCTTGACGCCTGCAGGCACCCAGTATTACGAGCGCGTGAAGCACATCGACCGTGACCTGGCCTTGGCCGAACAGGCGGTTACAACCCCAGACAGCGAGCCCCAGGGGCGGCTGTGCATCGCCTCGACGTCCGCCTTTGGCCGACACGTGCTGGCGCCGCTGATACCCGCATTCAGTGCCCGATATCCCCTACTTTCGATAGAGTTGATAACGACTGATCGCCGGGTAAACCATGCCCGTGAAGACATCGACGTAAGCCTGCGCATTGCCCCGCAACTGGAAGACCAACTGCTGGCCCGGCACATTGCCCGCATCCCGTTCATTTGCTGTGCCTCACCCGGATACCTGCACAGCGCAGGTGTACCCGCTACGCCCGAGTCATTGCTCACTCACCGGTGTCTGGTGTTTCGCTACCCGGTGGATGGGCGGTTTCTGCGCTGGGGCTTCGTGCGCGACGGGCTGCGTTTTGACGCGGAGTTCGGCAGCGTATTGATCAGTGACGATATCGATGCCCTGACCCAAATGGCACTGCATGATGGTGGCATCGCCCGCCTGGCCGAGTTCATTGTCCGGCCTCACCTCGCCTCCGGTGCGCTCGTACCGCTTTTCGAATTCAGCGACAGCGGCCAGGCCTATGCCCAGACCGAGCCGATGGATATCTACCTGTGCCTGGCCGACCGCTTTGCCATGACCACCAAAGTGCGGGTGTTCATGGACTACCTGCGCGACTGTCTGGGGGCTCGCTGTCAGGTGCAGGCATGAAAAAACCGCCACGAGGGCGGTTTTTCATGTGACGCGTACGAATCAGAAGCGGTAGGTGAGGGATGCACCGATACCGTGAGCGCTGTTCTCGTACTTGGCCTGGTAGCTGCCCTTGGTCGCGCTGACCTGGTTGACCTTGGTGTCCTCCTCCCACAGGTAGGAGTAGGCAACGTCGATGGTCATGTCGTCGCTCGGGCTCCAGCCAGCACCCACGCTGAACACTTTACGGTCGCCAGTCGGGATGCGTGGCGAGCGGTCGTGGTTGTTGGTTGGCGACTGGTCGACGGTGAAGCCGGTGCGCAGCACCCACTCCTTGTTGACCTTGTACGATGCACCAATGGCGTGAGCCCAGGTGTCATGCCAGTTCTGTTCCTCGGTAATGGTCTGGAACGCCGAGCCTGCCAGCGGTGCGGGGACATCGTTCTGCACGGTGATGTCTTTCAGGCGGCTCCAGCGCGTCCAGGTGCTACCTGCGTACAGGGTCCACTGGTCGTCCAGCTCATGGGTAACCGAGAGGTCGACGGACTCAGGCGTTTTGATCTTCAAGCTGGCGTCGAACTTGTTGCCGTTGAATGGCCCGATCAGCGGGGTGCTGACGCGGGTCTTGCCCTCGAGCTTGTAGTCCACCATCGAGTGATAGGTCAGGCCGACGCGGGTACGGTCGGTGGCCTGTACCAGAACGCCGATGTTGTAGCCAACGGCGGTATCGTCACCCTTGATCTTTACTTCGCCGTCGTTGCGGCCTGGGGTGAACGGGTTGATCAGGCTCGAGCCCAGCTCACCCTTGATGCGGTTGATGGTAGGACCGAAACCGATAGATACCTTGTCGTTGAAGGCGTAGCTGACGGTCGGCTGGAAGGTGACTACCTCGACGTGGCTCTTCTTGCCCCAGTAACGTGCGGCATCATCGCTGCCGTAGTCGGTTACCAGGCCGAAGGGTACATAGACACCGAAGCCGACGCTCCAGTGGTCATCGATTGGCTTGACGTAGTAACCCATGGGTACGCCAACGAAAGGCACCATGTCACCATCGGTTTCCCCCCCGAGGTTGCTGCCCGGGCCCGAGATATCGGACTTGGCGATGACGGCAGCGCCGCCCACGGTGAATTGTTCGCGTTTGAGGCGGGACATGCCTGCAGGGTTGCCAAACACGGTGCTGGCATCATCGGCAGAAGAAGAACGTCCCGCGAAACCTGTCCCCATGCTGCTGATGCTCTGTTCGTTGAGCGCAAAGCCGCTGGCGAGCAGTTGGCTGGATGCAAGAGCAACGGCAACGCCGAGGGAGGTTTTGAGCATTACTTTTTTCATTATTAGAAAACTCCTTGGGATCTCCGGGGCGAAAAGCTACCAACAAATCACGCGCCGCGCTATAGGCTCAATCGCAGGAGTTAGAGCGGTTTTGTAGGACAATCCGACCAAAATTCCCTTTTTTCCGGTTCAGTTGTAGGACGTGTCTCAAGATGCCTGTGGCAATTTCTGATCTATGCAGGCATGCCAGGCATGGGTGAAGTCGCGCAGGCGGCCTTGAGGGTTGAAAATTTGGCGCCAGATCCGCGCCAGTGCAAGCAAGTCGTCAGCGGCAGGGAGTGGGGTGGCCTGCTCTTCGATGAGCATCCAGGCAATCGCAGTGGAATAGCGCAGGTTGACGGTGAGCTCCAAGTGCGGGCCACCCAGGAAGGCGTGTTGGCTGGCCAGGCCGCGGATCAGGCTGGCGAGGTCGGGGTCACGGGCTAGATAATCGTCCCAGAGCGCCTGGTGACGATGTTCGCCAATACGGTAGAGGCCGTGGCCGCGCCGGTCATGCAAGGCTGAGCCGAGTGCCGACTGGCTGGCGGCGATGCCCAGCAGCAAGGCTTCGGCGCTGGCGCAGTGACGGTTCAGGTAGACCAGGGTGGGTCGGATCACATACAGACACAATTCATTCGCCGCGATACCCATGATGCCCTCGAGCAGGTAAGGGCCGGACGGGCGCTGGAGCTTGGCAGCTGGTGAATGATCAGGCCCGCCGGAAGCGGCAAGCACCGCTCGAGTTGAAGTGTAGTGTGATAATCGTGGTGTAAAGAGCTGTTTTTAAATCGATTGCTGCCTGACGTTCCACGCTATATGCCCTAAGGCAATTACGCCAAGAACGTTCAGGCAGGCTTGCGACTCGATGATTCAGCGCTTGAATGACGCGGTATTCGCCGCTCACGCGGTGAGCGACTGGCGAGTCCGGGCGATCACTGCCTGCAGCGGTTCATTGCGGCTGTACTGTTCGGGGTACAGGCGCTCGGTGTGGCAGGCAACGCCGTGTTCGTCTACCAGGGTAAAGCTGAAGCTGCCCTTGCGTGGGGCAACGATAAGGCACTTCAACGGCGAGAAGGCCTGGGAGAGGGTGCCAATGGCAGCCTGAATTTGATGATGAGTTTGCATATTGTTGGAGGTTCCTGCTTTAAACACGGGGATATGATCCGTGCATGATAGAAACGTTCCAGTGACGCCTTTATTAAGGGACGAACGAACCTGACTGGAACAGGGCAGCCAGAGGGGGCGCAATCAAATGTGGGCGCTTGGGCTGACTGGTAGGTACTTCGGAAGGCAGGCAGCACGCCGGGGCCAAGGTTCTAGGCCGTCGGGGTGGGATCCTGATCAATCTGTCATGTGATTCGTGCTTGAACAGCGCAAGGCTGGCGACAGAATCATTGAATGGGCCGGTCCTGGTTTCAGCAGGGTCGCTCTTGGGGGAGCGGTTCTGCAAGGACGCTTGTGGCCAGAATTGACTTTCAGCTTGGTACTAACGAGGCGCACCTTACCGCAAGTGCACAGGTATAGCAAGCACTACGTTTGTTCAGGTGAGCCGCGCAGTATGGCGCGAATTCTCGCTGCTGTGAAGAGGGGGCAAATGGCCCGTATGCGGGCCGATGTGCCCTTTTCGTGCACTCAATTGGAGGGTTATGGTGCACTTGTTCACATTCGGGGCATCCTCTGTAACAGCCTGGCAACAGGCTTCGAGAACCTCGCCAATGACTTGACTGCATGGTTAAGTCAATGAAAAAAAACACTATTTTTAGCTGGTGAAAAAATCGTCAGTTTGAGCAAAGCCCCCAATTTACGGGGGTTTGCGGGGAATAGGAGAGGGTTGTCCACCGAGTTATCCACAGGAACTGTGGATTGTCCCGGGCGCTTGCTCTAGCACGGGCGTGCCAGCAATAGAAGGAACTGTCCGACAATCGACATGCCCCGACAGACCGGGTGGTCACCCTCCTGAAAACGTCAAGAAAAGATCATTGAAATTTTTTTTCAATCCTCCAGAAATCGACAGGTCAGGGTGAAAAAAAAAGAGTAGAGTGGCGCGCCTTTCGAGTTGCCAAACCTGTTGCTCATGAAGTTCCGCGGTAAACACCTCGCCAGCCCCGCTGCATCGACACCTGCGCCTCCCGCCAAACGCTTTTCCCTGAAAGTGGCCTTGTGGCTGCTCGACAGCCCGCGCCTGGGCGACAAGCCCCAGGTCAAGCATCTGGCCGGGCGCCTGTTGAAGCAGCCAGCGCGCCAGGGCGTGGTGGTGGCGCAAAGCCGCTTGGGGCAGATGCTGTGCCGCGATTGTGGCAACGCCCGCGACCGGCGCATTGGCCATGAGCTGCTGCGCCAGGCCGCCCGTGCAGGGGATCGGCGGGCGCAATTGGAGTACGCGCGGCAGTGCCAGCATAACGAGCCTGAGCAGGCGCGCTATTGGCTGGAGCTTGCGGCAGGGCAGGGGTCGCAGGAAGCGCGGCGGCTGTTGCGGCAGTGGTTTCCTGGCTGAGGTGTGCTGACCCCGAACAGGCCCGCACAGGCAACACAGTGCTCAGGCTGATAAGCTGCGCATCAATCGTCCAGGATCTTTCGGGGTAAGCATGACAGTGGATCTGGCCAGCATTCTGCTGGGCTTGGTGGCAGGCGCTTTACCCTGCCTGGGGTGGGTCATGCAGGTGCAGCGCCGCCAGGGCGCGCGGCAAGGTGAGCAGGCTTTGCTCGAAGAGCGTCTGAACGCCGCCCAACTGGCTCAGGCCGGCTTGCAGGCGCAATTGGACGCCAGCCGCGACGAAGTCAGCGACCTCAGCGAAGCGAACACCGTCAAGCAGACCCAGCTGGCCGCCCAGGGCCGCGAGCTTGAGCTGCTGCAGATAGACCGCGACAACGCCCGTGACGCAGCTCACGCCTGGCACCTTGAACGTGCCAACCGTGAAGCCGAACTGCGCCGGCTGGAAGCGCAAACCGCCCGCCTTGAGGCCGAACTGCGTGAGCAGCAGGAAAGCCACCAGCAGCGTCTGGAAGACCTGCAGGAGGCCCGTGACACGCTGCGCGCCCAGTTCGCCGACATGGCCACCAAAATTTTCGACGAGCGCGAGCAGCGCTTCGCCCAGACCAGCCAGCAGCACCTCGGGCAGTTGCTCGACCCGCTCAAGGAGCGTATCCAGTCCTTCGAAAAACGCGTGGAGGAAAGCTACCAGCAAGAAGCCCGCGAGCGCTTCTCGCTGGGCAAGGAGCTGGAACGACTGCAACAGCTCAACTTGCGCCTCTCCGACGAAGCCACCAACCTCACGCAAGCCCTGAAGGGCCAGAAAACCCAGGGTAACTGGGGCGAGCTGATCCTCGAGCGGGTGCTGGAGCATGCTGGCCTGGAAAAAGGCCGTGAATACCAGACCCAGGTCAGCCTCAAGAGCGCCGATGGCGAGCGCTTCCAGCCCGATGTGCTGATCATGCTGCCTGGCGACAAGCAGGTGGTGGTGGACGCCAAGGTCAGCCTTACCGCGTACCAGCAGTTCGTTGCCGGCAATGACGAGGCCGCGCTCAAACAGCACGTGCAGTCGCTGCGCAGCCACGTCAAAGGGTTGTCGAGCAAGGACTACAACCGCCTCGAAGGCCTGCACAGCCTGGATTTCGTGCTGCTGTTCGTACCCATCGAGGCGGCCTTCTCGGCAGCCCTGCAGGCCGAGCCGAACTTGTTCCAGGAAGCCTTCGACCGGCAGATCGTGATCGTCAGCCCCACCACGTTGCTCGCCACCCTGCGGGTGATCGACAGCTTGTGGAAGCAGGAACGCCAGGGCCAGAACGCCCGCGAGATCGCCGAGCGCGCCGGTTGGCTGTACGACAAGTTCGTGCTGTTCATCCAGGACCTGGACGAATTGGGCAACCGCCTGCAGCAGGTGGACAAGGCCTATGCCGCCGCCCGCAATAAACTGTGCGAAGGGCGTGGCAACCTGGTCAGCCGCAGCGAACAGCTGAAGTTGCTGGGCGCCCGGGCCAGCAAGAGCCTGCCGGCAGACCTGCTGGAGCGGGCGCTGTCCGACGAGGCACTGCCTGACGAGGCGGTTACTGAACCAGGCTCAGATGGCGATTGAGCATGGCGCGCAGGGCTGCTGGCTTCACCGGCTTGGCCAGGTAATCCAGGCCCGATGCATGCACCAGGGCGATGGTTTCCTTGCTGCCGTCGGCACTGATCACCACACCGGGCACCGGTTCACCCAGGCGCGCCCGTAGCCAGCCCATCAGCCCGGTGCCGGTTTCACCGTCATCCAGGTGGTAGTCCACCAGCGCCAGGTGCGGGCGCATGCCTTTGGCCAGCAGGGCTTCGCATTCAGCTTGGTTACGCGCGGTCCATACCTGGCAACCCCACCGGCTGAGCAGGCTGTTCATGCCAATCAGGATGCTGTCTTCGTTGTCCACGCACAGCACTTGCAGCCCGGCCAGTGGCTGGCCGCCTTGTTGCTCCACCGGGGCACTTGGCACCGGGGCGGCCTGGCGGGCAATCGGCACGCTGACGCGGAACACCGTGCCCTTGCCCGGCCATGAGCGCACTTCCAGCGGGTGCCCCAGCACCCGGCACAGGCCGTCGGCGATCGCCAGGCCCAGGCCCAGGCCCTTCTCGGCGCGGGTCTGGTGGCTGTCCAGGCGCTTGAACTCCTGGAAGATCACCTGCAGCTTGTCGTCGGCAATGCCCGGGCCGCGGTCCCATACCTCCAGCCACAGGCGCTCGCCCTGTCGGCGCGCGCCCAGCAGGATTGGGCTCTTGCCGTAGCGCAGGGCATTGGTGAGGAAGTTCTGCAGCACCCGGCGCAGCAGTTTCATGTCGCTGTCCACCCGCAGGCGGCTGCCGCGCAGGCGGAACTCCAGGCCTTTTTCCGCCGCCAGCAATTTGAATTCGGCCCCCAAGGTGTCGAACAGTTCGTTGAGGGCGAACGGCTTGGCATCCGGGGTGATCTTGCCATTCTCCAGGCGTGAGATGTCCAGCAGGTCGCTGATCAGCTCTTCGGCCGAGCGCAGCGAGCTGTCCATGTGCTGCACCAGTTGCTGGGCTTCTTCATTCATGCCCTCGGCCTGCTGCGACAAGGCGGCGGAGAACAGCCTGGCGGCGTTCAGTGGCTGCATCAGGTCATGGCTGACCGCCGCCAGGAAGCGGGTCTTGGACTTGCTTACCGCTTCGGCCTGGCTCTTGGCTTCGGACAGTGCCTGGTTCAGTTGTGACAGCTCGTGGGTGCGCTCCGCCACCCGTTGCTCAAGGCCTTCGTTGGCATCGCGCAGGGCCTGTTCGGCCTCGCGGAACGGGGTGATGTCGGTGAAACTCATGACAAAGCCGCCGCCGGGCATCGGGTTGCCGATCAGTTCGATCACGCGGCCATTGGGGAACAGCCGCTCGGAGGAGTGCGCGCGGCCCTGGCGCATCCAGTGCAGACGACGCGCCACATGCACCTGGGCCTCGCCCGGACCGCACAGGCCACGTTCGGCGTTGTAGCGGATGATGTCGGCAATAGGCCGGCCGACGCTGATCAGCCCGTCGGGGTAGTTGAACAGCTCCAGATAGCGACGGTTCCAGGCCACCAGATGCAGGTTCTGGTCGACCACGCTGATGCCCTGGTTGATGTTCTCGATGGCGCCTTGCAGCAAGGCGCGGTTGAACTGCAGCACCTCGCTGGCTTCGTCGGCGATGCGCACCACGTCTTCCAGTTGCATGTCGCGGCCTTCGATGGCGGCCTTGACCACAGCGCGGGTCGACGAGGTGCCGAGCACCCCGGCCAGCAACCGTTCGGTGTGCTCGATCCAGTCACCGTCGGCGTTCTGGTTGGGGTTGAAGCCCTTGCCCTGGCGGTAGGCGAAACGGATGAAGCTCTGCCGCGCGCGCTCCTCACCGACAAAGCGCGAGGCCAGGGTCAGCAAGTCGTCGATCTGCACCGCCAGCAGCGGCTTGCTGCTGGGCCGGGCGCTGGTTTGCTGGCCGATGAAGCGGCCGGCCTGCCAGTGTTCGGAAACCCGCGTGCGCGACAGCACCGACACCCAGGCGAACAGGGTGAAGTTGCCCGCCAGTGACAGCACCACGCCCTGGGTCAGCGGGCTGATCGGCAGGTTCAGCGGGTTGCCGTGCAGCCACGCCAACCCTGGGAACAGCTGCAGCGACCAGCCCAGGCTGTGCGCGGCGATTGGCAGCACCAAGGTGTAGAACCACAGGAAAATGCCAGCGGCCAGGCCGGCGAACACGCCACGGCGGTTGGCCTGCTTCCAGTACAGCGCGCCGAGCATGGCTGGGGTGAGCTGAGTCACGGCGGCAAAGGCGATCTGGCCGATGGTCGCCAGGCTGGCGGTAGAGCCCAGCAGGCGATAGCTGACATAGGCCAGCAGCAGGATCACCACGATGGTCACCCGGCGTACCGAAAGCATCCAGTGGCGGAACGCTTCGAACGGCCGCTCGGCGTTGTTGCGCCGCAGCAGCCAGGGCAGCAGCATGTCGTTGGACACCATGGTCGATAACGCCACGGCCTCGACGATGACCATGCCGGTGGCCGCCGAGGCGCCGCCGATGAACGCCAGCAGGGCCAGGCTTGGGTGCGCCTCGGCCAGTGGCAGGCTGATGACGAACGAGTCGGAAATCACCGTGCCTGGCAGCAGCATCTGCCCGGCCAGGGCAATCGGCACCACGAACAGCGCGGCCAGTGCCAGGTACATTGGGAAGACCCAGCGCGCCAGGCGCATGTCCTGGGGTTCGATGTTCTCCACCACGGTCACATGGAATTGCCGTGGCAGGCAGATGATCGCCATCATCGCCACGGCGGTTTGCACCACCATCGACGGCCAGTTGATGGTCTCCTGCCAATAGTCCTGCAGGTGGATCGACTGGCGGGCCTGGCTGAACAGGTCGTCGAAACCGTCATACAGGTTGAAGACCACGAAGATACCGACGGCGAGGAAGGCCAGCAGCTTGATCAGCGATTCGAAGGCAATCGCCAGGACCATGCCACGGTGGTGTTCGGTCACGTCCAGGCTGCGGGTGCCGAACACGATGGCGAACAGTGCCAGCACCAGCGACACCACCAGCGCGGTGTCCTGCACGCGGGTACCGGTTGCATCAGCGTTGGCGCCGATCAGCAGGTTCACGCCCAGCACGATGCCCTTGAGCTGCAAGGCGATGTACGGCAGCACGCCGATCAGGCAGATCAGCGCCACCACCACCGCCAGTGTCTGCGACTTGCCATAGCGCGCGGCGATGAAGTCGGCGATCGAGGTGATGTTCTGCTGTTTGCTGATCAGCACCATCTTCTGCAGCACCCAAGGCGCGAAGATCAGCAGCAGCACCGGACCCAGGTAGATGGGCAGGAACGCCCAGAGCTGTTCGGCGGCCTGGCCGACGGCGCCGAAGAAGGTCCAGCTGGTGCAGTACACGGCCAGCGACAGGCTGTACACCCAGGCACGCAGCTTCGGCGGCAACGGCGTGCTGCGGCGGTCGCCATAGAAGGCGATGGCGAACATGATGGCCATATAGGCCAGGGCGACCACGGCGATCAGCCCGCTGGACAACGACATGAAGACTCCGAAGCAAAAAAGGTAACGCGGTCCCGATCAATCAGTCTGGCACGCAGGTGCCGCTTCGTCAGCGCAGACGATGGTTGTAGGCCTGAGCTTGCGCGTGATTGATCTGAAACAAAACATCAATCTTTTCGGGTGCCCATCCCATAAAACACGCCCGCCAGTATCACCGACAACACCAGCAGGTAGAAGATCGCCCCCGGCCACAGATGCACCAGGGCGAACCCCACCATCACCGGCCCCAGCGCCGCCCCCAGGTTGGACAGGTTCTGCGCACCGTAATACACCCCGCGCAAGTGTTCCGGTGCGATCAGGTCGATGAACATGTACTCGGCCGGGATCACGATGATCTCGCCCAGGGTGAACACCAGCATCGCCAGGCACCAGGCCAGTACCGAGCCGGCCAGCGCGAAACCCAGCAGCCCGGCAATGAACAGGCCCATGCCGGCCAGCAGCCAGGGCATCAGGCGCTGGCGGCTGATGCGGCGCCCAATCAGGTACTGCAGGGCAATCACCGTCACCGCGTTGGTGGTCACCAGGTAGCCGACCAGGCGCGCCGCTTCGGCCGGGCTGCTGGTTACCACCAGGTACTGGGACAGGTAGGCGGTGAACTGGCCGAACACCACCGCGCTGAGCACCCCGCCCAGGGTGAAGCACACCAGCCGGCGATCACGCGCCAGCCCCAGCGCCACCTGGCCGAAGCCGGCCGCAGGCTTTTCGGGTGCGCTGGCCTGCAGGCTGCGGTCGCCAAGGCGCCAGTAAGCCACGCACATGACCAGGCCAAGCACGGCAGAGGCGATGAACGGCATATGGTCGTTCAGCTCCAGCATGGCCACGCCCAACAGCGGGCCGGCGGCGTAGCCGACGTTGCTGAGGGTGTACTTGATGGCGAACACCTCGGCCCGCTCCTCCACCGGCAGCAACGCGCAGAAGCCCGCCTTGGCGGCGATGTCGACCACTGCCAGGGCCAGGTTGATCAGCACCAGGCACAAGAAGAACAACAGCGCCGAACGGCTGGCGACCGCGCCGATGAAGGCCAGGGCGAACAGCAGTGTGCTGGCGCTGACCAGCGTGTGGTTGCGCAAGGTGTCGACCAGATGGCCGCCATACAGGCTCAGCAGCGAGGCAATGATCAGCGCGCCGCCGATCAGCAGGCCGATCTGGCTGATCGGCAGCTGAAAGTTGTCGGCCAGGTACACCACCAGGTAGGGCAGGGTGAGGGCGCGGGCGACGGTTAGGCTGAAGGTGGTGAGCAGCAGCAGGCGTACGGTGTGCGGGTAGCGTTTGATGGCGGCGAGCATTGCCACGTCCTTGTTGTTCTGGTGTTCCCAGGCACAAGCATAAGCCAGGCGCGGTGCCTGGCGACAGGCGGAGGATTGACAACCCGTATGCCACGGGGAATACTCACGAAAAATTCATATATATGTTTATATAACAAGACGAGAGCGAGACCCATGCACCCATTGACCGGTGATGCTCGACTGCCCCGCTACCAACAACTGCGCGACCACATGGTCGAGCAGATCGCCAACAACCGCTGGCGCCCCGGCGAAGCGATCCCGACCGAAGCAGCCTTGGCTTCCGAATTCGATATGTCGGTCGGCACCGTGCGCAAGGCCGTCGATGTGCTGGTGGCCGAAGGCGTGCTGGAACGCCAGCAGGGCCGCGGCACTTTTATCCGCCGCCCACAGTTCCAGTCTTCGCTGTTTCGCTTCTTTCGCTTCGAGGCCGCCAATGGCGAGCGCGTGGTGCCAGAAAGCCGCATCCTGTCCATCGAGCCGCTGGCGGCGCCATCGGCGGTGGCTGAGGCCCTGGGCCTGGCGCTCGAAACCGATGTGATCCGCATCGTTCGTACCCGTCTGCTTGGCGCCCAGCCCGTGCTGGCGGAGGAAATCTGGCTGCCGCGCCAGACCTTCCAGCCGTTGCTGGATGTGGAGTTGAACAGCAAGGGCCCGCTGCTGTACCCGATCTACGAAGAACTGTGCGGCCAGGTAGTCGCCTACGCCGAAGAGACCCTGACTGCCGAAGCGGTCGACGCGGTGCATGGCCGCCTATTGCAACTACCAGTCGACAGCCCGGTGGTGGTGATCGAGCGCCTGGCCCGTGACTACGCCGGCCAGCCGCTGGAATGGCGCCGCTCGCGCGGCCATGCGCAGCACTTCCGCTACCGCATCGACATCCGCTAAGCCGGCCGCTTCACCCCCGTTACCCGTCTGCGCCGCTTTGCCACGGCGCAGTGGCTTCGCCTGCCCGCAACACACTAAAAGGATAACAATCATGTTCAGTTGGTATCGCCAGATCACTTCACGGGAACGCAAGACGTTCTGGGCCTGCTTCGGCGGTTGGTCGCTCGATGCGCTTGAAGTGCAGATGTTCGGCCTGGCTATCCCTGCGTTGATCGCTGCGTTCTCCCTGAGCAAGGGCGATGCCGGCCTGATCAGTGGCCTGACCCTGGTGACCTCGGCAATCGGTGGCTGGCTGGGCGGCACGCTGTCCGACCGTTACGGCCGTGTGCGAACCCTGCAATGGATGATTCTCTGGTTCTCCTTCTTCACTTTCCTCTCGGCATTCGTCACCGGCTTTTACCCGCTGCTGTTCGTCAAGGCCATGCAAGGCTTCGGCATCGGTGGCGAATGGGCGGCCGGCGCGGTGTTGATGGCCGAAACCATCAACCCGAAATATCGTGGCAAGGTCATGGGCACGGTACAGAGCGCCTGGGCCGTGGGTTGGGGCCTGGCGGTGGCGCTGTTCACGTTGATCTACTCGCTGGTGCCGCAGGAATTCGCCTGGCGGGTCATGTTCTTCGTCGGCCTGCTGCCGTCACTGCTGATCATCTGGGTACGCCGCAATGTGCCCGAGCCGGACAGCTTCCAGCGCCTGCAGAAAGAAAACGCCATCCCCACCCGCTTCCTGCAGTCGATGGCTGGCATCTTCCGCCCGGAACTGCTGCGCGTGACCCTGCTGGGCGGCTTGCTCGGCCTGGGTGCTCACGGTGGCTACCACGCGGTGATGACCTGGTTGCCGACCTTCCTCAAAACCGAACGCAACCTTTCAGTGCTGAACTCCGGCGGTTACCTGGCGGTGATCATCCTGGCCTTCTGGTGCGGCTGCGTGGTCAGTGGCCTGCTGATCGACCGCATTGGGCGCCGCAAGAACATCCTGCTGTTCGCGCTGTGCTGCGTGCTGACCGTGCAGGCCTATGTGTTCTTCCCGCTGACCAATACCCAGATGCTGTTCCTCGGCTTCCCGCTGGGCTTCTTCGCTGCCGGCATCCCGGCCAGCCTGGGCGCGTTCTTCAATGAACTGTACCCAGCTGATGTGCGCGGGGCCGGGGTGGGCTTTTGCTACAACTTTGGCCGCGTGCTGTCGGCGGTATTCCCGTTCCTGGTCGGCCACATGAGTGAGTCGATGTCGCTGGGCAGTGCCATTGGCATCGATGCTGGCATTGCCTATGGCGTGGCGGTGATCGCTGCCCTGTGCCTGCCGGAAACCCGTGGCCGTAACCTTGAATCTGCACCCGCGCCGGAAATGGCCGGTGCTGCTGCCAAGTAACCTGACCTTGTTTGTATGAGAACCATGCCCGACGCTCCTGCTTTACACCTGACTGCCATCGACAGCCACGCCCACGTATTCAGCCGTGGGTTGAACCTGGCCAGCGTGCGGCGTTACGCGCCCAGCTACGATGCGCCGCTGGGCGACTACCTGGGCCAGTTGCTGGCCCATGGTTTCAGCCATGGCGTGCTGGTTCAGCCCAGCTTCCTCGGTACCGACAATCGTTACCTGCTCAGTGCCTTGCAGACCGTGCCGGGGCAATTGCGCGGGGTGGTGATGCTGGAGCGAAATGTCGAACGGGCGAGCCTGGACGAAATGGCAAGGTTGGGCGTGAGGGGTGTGCGCTTGAACCTCATGGGGCAGGCCTTGCCTGACCTGACCGGCGCCGAATGGCGGCCTATGTTGGAGCGCATTGGCGAGCAGGGCTGGCACCTGGAGCTGCATCGGCAAGTGGCCGACATACCGGCGTTGGTGCGGGCCCTCGAACCCTATGGGCTGGACATCGTGATCGACCATTTTGGCCGGCCCGATGCCCGCCGTGGCCTCGGCCAGCCGGGGTTCGCCGAGCTGCTGACCCTGGGCGGACGGGGCAAGGTCTGGGTGAAGGTGTCTGGCATCTATCGGCTGGAAGGTTCGCCCGAGGAGAACCTTTCATTCGCCCGTCAGACGCTATGCGCGCTGGAAGCCCATTACGGGGCGCAGCGGTTGATGTGGGGCAGTGACTGGCCGCATACCCAGCATGAATCGGCAGTGAGTTTCGGCACCGCTGTCGAGCAGTTCGACGCCCTGGGCTGTTCGGCGCAGTTGCGCCGGGCCTTGTTGTTGGATACCGCGCAGGCGTTGTTCGGTTTCGAGTGATGCAGTACCTGTTCTGAAGGCTCGGCTTGCCAGTCAACGCATTTCCCATGCAGATTTGTGGCCTGGCGTGCCCGGCGCGCCTCCAATTGAAAAGCCCTCAGGACCATGGACGATGAGTCACTCCTCGCAATTCACCTTGCTCGGCAAGCGGCGTTCCTGCCGTTTTTCATCACCCAGTCGCTGGGTGCCTTCAACGACAACCTGTTCAAGCAGTCGCTGATTCTGGCGATCCTGTTCAGGCTCAGCCTGGGCGACGGCGACCGGTCGATCTGGGTCAACCTGTGCGCCTTGCTGTTCATCCTGCCGTTTTTCCTGTTCTCGGCACTGGGCGGGCAGTTCGGTGAAAAGTTCGCCAAGGACGCGTTGATCCGCGCGATCAAACTGGCCGAAATCGCGATCATGGCAGTGGGTGCGCTGGGCTTTATCACCAACCACCTGGCGTTGATGCTGGTGGCGCTGTTCGGCATGGGCACCCATTCGGCACTGTTTGGCCCGGTGAAGTATTCAATCCTGCCGCAGGCCCTGCGTGAGGAAGAGTTGGTTGGCGGCAATGGGCTGGTGGAAACCGGCACCTTCCTCGCCATCCTCGCTGGCACCATCGGTGCCGGGGTGATGATGTCGGCCGACAGCTACGCCTCGGTGGTGGCCGGTGGCGTGGTCGGCACGGCGGTGCTCGGCTACCTGGCCAGCCGCTGGATCCCCCGGGCTGCCGCCGCATCGCCGCAGATGACACTGGACTGGAACATCTTCAAGCAGTCCTGGGCGATTCTGCGCATGGGCCTGGGCCAGCCGCCAGCGGTGTCGCGCTCGATCGTCGGCAACTCGTGGTTCTGGTTCGTCGGCGCCATCTACCTTACGCAGATCCCGGCCTACGCCAAGGACTGGCTGCACGGTGACGGCACGGTGGTGACCCTGGTGCTGACGCTGTTCTCGGTGGGTATCGCCCTGGGCTCATTGCTGTGCGAGCGCCTTAGCGGGCGCAAGGTGGAGATTCGGCCTGGTGCCGTTCGGCTCGTTCGGCCTGACCCTGTTCGGCTTGCTGTGGTGGTGGCATTCCGGTGATGTTCCGGCTGCGGCGGCGCCGCACGACTGGCTGGCGCTGCTGGGCATGAGCCAGGCCTGGTGGATCTTGTTGTCGATCGTCGGTCTGGGGGTATTCGGCGGCTTTTACATCGTGCCGTTGTATGCGTTGATCCAGGCCCGCACGGCCGAAGACCAGCGGGCCCGGGTGATCGCGGCCAACAACATCCTCAATGCCTTGTTCATGGTGGTGTCGGCGGTGCTCACCATTGGCCTGCTGGGGCTGGCAGGCTTTACCATCCCGCAGCTGTTCCTGGTGGTGTCGCTGCTCAACATCGCGGTCAACGCCTACATCTTCAGGATCGTGCCCGAGTTCACCATGCGCTTCCTGATCTGGTTGCTCAGCCATTCGATGTATCGCGTGCAGCATCGCGACCTTGAACGCATCCCTGACGAAGGCGCGGCGTTGCTGGTGTGCAACCACGTTTCATTCGTCGATGCGCTGCTGCTGGGTGGGGCTATCCGCCGGCCGATCCGCTTTGTCATGTACTACAAGATCTACAACCTGCCGGTGCTCAACTTCGTGTTCCGCACCGCTGGCGCCATCCCGATAGCCGGGCGTAACGAAGACCTGGCGACCTACGAGCGCGCCTTCGCGCGAATTGCCCAGTACCTGGCCGAGGGGGAGCTGGTGTGCATCTTCCCGGAAGGCAAGTTGACCGGTGATGGCGAAATCGATGTGTTCAAGGGCGGCGTCAACCGCATCCTCGAAGAAACGCCGGTGCCGGTGATTCCGCTGGCCTTGCAGGGGCTGTGGGGCAGCTTCTTCAGCCGCGACCCGGCCAAGGGCTTTTTCAAGCGCCTGTGGTCGCGGGTGACCATTGTGGCAGGCGCCGCCATCCCAGTGGAGGCGGCGCAGCCAGAGTTGTTGCGCGAGCAGGTCAGCCGTTTGCGCGGTAACCTGCGCTAGGGGAGGGGGTTAGCTGGCGCTGACTTTAAGGCCGACCAGGCCGCAGACGATCAGTGCCACGCTGACCAGCCGTACCAGGGCCATCGATTCGCCGAACAGGATGATGCCAGCGATCACCGTGCCCACGGCACCGACGCCAGTCCAGATGGCATAGGCGGTGCCCAGTGGCAGCTCCTTCATGGCCAGGCCCAGCAGGCCAAGGCTGATGACCATGGCGCCGACGGTAAGTACGGTGGGAATCGGCTTGCTGAAGCCGTCGGTGTATTTCAGGCCGACGGCCCAGCCGACCTCGAACAGGCCGGCAAAGAACAGGATGATCCAGGACATGAGTGTGTCTCCATCGTTTGAATGATGGGGCCGTCCCGGAATGGTCACGCGGTGCGTCGTGAGGTCGTCCTCACAGTGGCCACTATGGTGCACACCTGAAGGTTTCAGGGCAAGCCTGTGCGGGCGGGTTCCACTGCTTCGGTTTCCACCGCCGGCTCATTCATCCGCCGGAACCAGGTGGACAATAGCGCCCCGGAAATATTGTGCCAAACACTGAACAAGGCGCTCGGCACCGCCGCCAGTGGCGAGAAGTGCGCTGCTGCCAGTGCCGCGCCAAGCCCGGAGTTCTGCATGCCCACCTCCAGTGCCAGTGACTTGCGCTGGGCCAGCGGCAGCTTGCACAGCTTGCCGGTCAGGTACCCCAGCAAATAGCCGAAGCTGTTGTGCAGCATCACCACCGCCATGATCAGCAACCCCGACTCGGCGATTTTCGCCTGGCTGGCCGCCACCACCGCACACACGATCATCACGATACTCACCACCGACACCAGTGGCAGCACCTGCACCGCCGCCTGCACGCGGGCACCGAGCAAGCGCTGGGCCAGCACGCCGAGCACGATCGGCAGCATGACAAGCTGCAGGATCGACCAGAACATGTCCATGAAGGACACCGGCAACCAGGCCGATGCCAGGAACCAAATCAGCGCCGGGGTCAGTAGCGGTGCCAGCAGGGTGGTGACCGCAGCGATCGCCACGGCCAGCGCCAGGTCGCCACGCGACAGCCAGACCATCACGTTCGATGCCGTGCCGCTTGGGCAGCAACCAACCAGGATCACGCCCACGGCAATTTCCGGCGGCAGGTGGAACAGCTGGCACAGCAGCCAGGCCATGCCGGGCATGATCACGAAGTGCGCGACCACGCCCAACATCACCCGCCAAGGCTGGCGGGCGAGGGCGGCGAAGTCGTCGAGCTTGAGGGTAAGGCCCATGCCGAACATCACCAGCCCCAGCAGCGGCACAATGGCCACCTTGAGGGCGATGAACCATTGCGGTTGCAGGAAAGCCAGCACGGCGAAAACCAGCACCCACAGGGCGAAGGTATTGCCGACGAAGCGGCTTAAGGCGGCGAGGGCACGCATGGGCAATTCCTTTTCTTTTTATAGCTGTGTGGATTTTATTGGCCCTTTCGCGGGTTTACCCGCGAAGAGGCCGGTGCAGGCAAAAAATCACTTCCAGGCCAGCACCGGTCCTTCAAGAGAACATCAGACCCCTTGCGGAATCTCTTCTCCACCCAGTGCCTCGAACAGCACCGGCAGGAACTCGGCAAAGGTCATCATCATCAGCTGGAAGCTGGCATCGAACTGCTGCGCAGCTTCATCGCCACCGTCCTGCTCGGCTTGCTCTTGCAGCAGCTCTTCGAACTTCAGGCGCTTGATGACCATCTTGTCGTCGAGAATGAACGACAGCTTGTCCTGCCAGGCCAGGGCCAGCTGGGTCACTACCTTGCCAGTGCTCAGGTGCAGCTGGATTTCCTCGCCCGTCAGGTCCTGGCGCTTGCAGCGCACGATACCGCCGTCTTCGGCCGTGTCGCGCAGCTCGCATTCGTCCAGCACATGGAAGCCTTCGGCGGCTTGCTGCGACTTGACCCAGTCGGTCATGGTGGCAACCGGTGCAACTTTTACCGTGGCAGGGCGCACCGGCAGCGAGCCCATCACTTCACGCAGGGTCGACAACAGGTCTTCGGCACGCTTGGCGCTGGCCGAGTTGACCAGAATCACGCCCAGGCGCGGGGCGATGGCGGCGAAGATCATCGAGCGGCGGATGAACGCGCGCGGCAGGAAGGCCTGGATGATCTCGTCCTTGATCTGGTCGCGTTCCTTTTTATAGACCTTGCGCATTTGCTCGGTCTCGATCTCTTCGACCTTTTCCTTGACCGCGTCGTTGACCACGCTGCTAGGCAGGATGCGTTCTTCCTTGCGTGCGGCAATCAGCAGGTACTCGCCGCTGACATGCACCAGGGGAGCGTCTTCGCCTTTGCCGAACGGCGCGACGAAACCGTAGGTGGTCAGCTCCTGGCTGGCGCATGGGCGGGCCGGCTTGCTGGCCAGGGCGGCTTCCAACGCTTCAGGCTCGAACGGAACTTCCTGGGTCAGGCGGTAGGTCAGCAGGTTCTTGAACCACATGAGGGGCAATCTCTCCTTAATGCATAAGGCGGGCATTATTCTCCGTGCGCTGATCTGAGGCCAGCCCTGTCACAGGGCCAGCAGTGACTAATGCGGGAAAGAAACGCACGCCAACGCTAGGTCTTTGAAAGGCATGAGGTTTTTTTTGAAAAAAGTTTAAAAAGTGCTTGCCAGGGTATGGGGCCGTCCGTAGAATGCGCGCCACACCGAGACGAAGGGTGATTAGCTCAGCCGGGAGAGCATCTGCCTTACAAGCAGAGGGTCGGCGGTTCGATCCCGTCATCACCCACCACTCGATGTATAGCGCAGCGGTAGTTCAGTCGGTTAGAATACCGGCCTGTCACGCCGGGGGTCGCGGGTTCGAGTCCCGTCCGCTGCGCCATATTCCACTTCCAGGGCCCACTGAACACCCGGAAGTAACAAAGAAAGCGACCTTAGGGTCGCTTTTTTTGTGCCTGTATTTTGCTGTTTGATCCAAGTTTGAAAAAACTTCGATAAGTGCTTGCCAGAGCGCAAAGTCGCCCGTAGAATGCGCGCCACACCGAGAGACATGGGTGATTAGCTCAGCCGGGAGAGCATCTGCCTTACAAGCAGAGGGTCGGCGGTTCGATCCCGTCATCACCCACCACTCGATGTATAGCGCAGCGGTAGTTCAGTCGGTTAGAATACCGGCCTGTCACGCCGGGGGTCGCGGGTTCGAGTCCCGTCCGCTGCGCCATATTCCACTTCCAGGGCCCACTGAACACCCGGAAGTAACAAAGAAAGCGACCTTAGGGTCGCTTTTTTTGTGCCTGCAGTTTCAGCGTCAGCGCTCTTCCTCCCGCAGCGTCAGCACCTCGAACCCTTGCTCGGTCACTGCCACGGTGTGCTCCCATTGCGCCGACAGGCTGTGGTCACGGGTAATCACCGTCCAGCCGTCCTTCATTTCTCGCGTGCCACGCTTACCCTGGTTGATCATCGGCTCGATGGTAAACACCATGCCCGGCTTCAGCTTCATGCCCATGCCGCGCTGGCCAATGTGCAGCACCTCGGGCCCCTCATGCATCTGCTGGCCAATGCCGTGCCCGCAATACTCGCGTACCACGCTGTAGCCCGCAGCCTCGGCATGGGCCTGCACGGCATGGCCGATATCACCCAGCGTCGCCCCAGGGCGCACCTGCTCGATGCCTTTCCACAATGCGTCGTAGGTAGTGTCGACCAACCGCCGGGCTTCATCGCTGATCGCTCCGATGCCATACATCTTCGAAGAGTCGGCAATGTAGCCGCCCTGTTCCAGGGTGATGTCGACGTTGATGATCGAGCCTTCCTTGAGCACTTCATCGACTTTGGGTATGCCGTGGCACACCACATGGTCCACCGAGGTATTGAGCGAGTAGGGGAAGCCATACTGGCCTTTGCTCGCTGGCCGCGCCTTGAGTGTATTGACGATGAATGCCTCGGCGCGATCGTTGATCTGCATGGTGGTGACACCGGGGCGGATGAAGCTGTCGAGGTCGGCGAACACCTGGGCCAGCAGTTGGCCGGCGCGGCGCATCAGGTCGAGTTGGGCGGGGGTCTTGATGATCACCTGAGACATAGGGGGAGGGCAGTTGCTCATGCTGGAATGTGCCCCAGCATAGCGCCTGGGGCTGTGAAGTTGCCACCGCATGGTGCGCAAGATAGGCCACAGCACGGCCTTTGTGGGAGCGTGAGGCGGCTGGCCCATTAATTGCTGACTTACCTCCCATCCAGGGCGGTCAACGTCGACAGCCCACACAACCTCACGACAAAGGCGCCGTGTTGCCCCGCTTGCTTGCGCAAGCCGGAGCAGCCGGCGCCTTTTTGCGTTCCCCACAGGAGCCCGCCCATGGCCAACAGCGAAGTGCGCAGCGTCTGCCCCTACTGCGGCGTTGGCTGCGGCATCGTCATGAGCGTTGCCGATGGCAAGGTCGGCAAGATCAGTGGCGACAAGCAGCACCCCAGCAACTTCGGCCGCCTGTGCACCAAAGGCCTCACCGCACACCTGCCGCTGAGCGCCGCCGGGCGCATGGCTGACGCCTATGTGCGCCAGCAACGTAGCCAGCCGCCGGTGCGCACCAGCATGGACCAGGCCATCACCGACACTGCCATGCGCCTGCGCGGCATCATCGACCAGCACGGCGCTGACGCCGTCGCGCTGTACGTGTCCGGGCAAATGTCGCTGGAGGCCCAGTACTTGGCCAACAAGCTGGCTAAAGGCTTTATCCGCACCCGCCATATCGAGTCCAACTCGCGCCTGTGCATGGCCAGCGCCGGCAGCGGCTACAAGCTGTCGCTGGGCGCCGATGGCCCACCCGGCAGCTACCAGGACTTCGAGCACGCCGACGTATTCCTGGTGATCGGCGCCAACATGGCCGACTGCCACCCCATTCTGTTCCTGCGCCTGCTCGACCGGGTCAAGGCCGGGGCCAGGCTGATCGTCGTCGACCCCCGGCGCAGCGCTACCGCCGACAAGGCTGACCTGTTCCTGCAAGTACGCCCAGGCAGCGACATGGCCTTGCTCAACGGCTTTTTGCACTTGCTGCAGCGCAACGGCCACACCAACCCCGACTTCATCGCCCGCCACACCGAAGGCTGGGACGAACTGCCACCCTTCCTCGACGACTATACCCCCGAGCGCGTAGCCGCCATCACCGGGCTGGCGGAGGCCGATATCATCCAGGCCGCCGATTGGATCGGCAGCGCCAGCAACTGGATGAGCTGCTGGACCATGGGCCTTAACCAGAGCATCCACGGCACCTGGCACAGCAACGCCATCTGCAACCTGCACCTGGCCACGGGCGCCATCTGCCGCCCCGGTAGCGGCCCGTTCTCGCTGACCGGCCAGCCCAATGCCATGGGCGGCCGCGAGATGGGCTACATGGGGCCTGGCTTGCCAGGCCAGCGCTCGGCGTTGGTGGCAACGGACCGCGCCTTTGTCGAGCAGCAGTGGCAGCTGGCGCCGGGCAGCCTGCGCAGCGAAGGCGGTGAGGGCACGGTGGCGCTGTTCGAGCAGATGAAGGCCGGAGAAGTGAAAGCCTGCTGGATCATCTGCAGCAACCCAGTGGCCAGTGTCGCCAACCGCCAGCAAGTAATCGACGGGCTGCGCGAGGCCGAACTGGTGATTACCCAGGATGCATTCCTCGACACCGAAACCAACCGCTACGCCGACATCTTGCTGCCGGCCGCGCTGTGGGCCGAAGGCGAGGGTGTGATGATCAATAGCGAACGCAACCTGACGCTGATGCCGCGCGCCGTCCAGCCGCCAGGGCAAAGCCTGCCCGACTGGCAGATCATTGCCCGTGTGGCCTGTGCCATGGGCTATGCCGACGCATTCGACTACCCCGATGCCGAAGCGGTGTACGAGGAAATTCGCCGCTTCCACAACCCGCTGACCGGCTACGATCTGCGCGGCATCGGCTATGCCGAACTGCGTACGCAACCGCGCCAGTGGCCCTGTGCGCCGGGCCGTGAACAGGCGCGAAGCCCACTGCGCTACCTCAACGACGGCAGCAGCCAGGCGCTGTTGCTCGATGCCCAGGGGCAGCGGCCGGCCCTGGCCTTCCCGACCGCCAGCGGCAAGGCGCGCTTCTTCGCTCGGCCTTGGCTGCCGGCGCCGGAGTTGCCGAATGACGACTACCCCATGGTGCTGAATACCGGCCGCGTGCAGCACCAATGGCACACCCTCACCAAGACCGGCAAGGTGCCGGCGCTGAACAAGTTGGAGCCTGGTCCCTTTGTCGAAATCCACCCCGAAGATGCTGCCCGGTTGGGAGTGGCAGAAAAGGACCAGGTGGCCATTCGCTCGCGACGTGGTCAAGCCGTGCTACCGGCGCGTATCAGCGACCGGGTCATGCCGGGCAACTGCTTCGCGCCGTTTCACTGGAACGACCTGATCGGCGAGCAGTTGGCAATCAATGCCGTGACCTGCGATGCGGTCGACCCGTTGTCACTGCAGCCTGCCTTCAAACATTGCGCCGTGGCCCTGGAGCGGGTCGCAAGTGAGCGCATCGATGCCCTTGACCTGAACACTGCCACTTCGGAGCCTGCTCGCATGCCGACCGCCACCCTGTCCCGTCTGCTTGGCCTGGACACCCTGCCGACCCCGGTGCTGGCCGAAGAAGAGCGCCATTACCTGCAAGGTTTCCTGCTGGGCCTGGACCAAGCCCGCGCCGAGGGCGTGCCCGCCCTGCCGGCCAGTGCGCCGCTGGCTGCCAACCGGCGGCTGTTCGTCGACGGTTTGCTGGCCGGGCTGTTCGCCCAGCCCGCCACTGCGCCCCCAGCGGCGCTGACAGTGCCACTGCATCAGGTGCTGTGGGCCTCGCAGACCGGCAACGGCGAGCTGCTGGCCGAACGCTGTGCCGAGCGCCTGCGCGGTGCCGGCCTGAGTGTGCAACTGCGCTGCATGGAGGCGGTCAGCCCAAGCCAGCTGCAGGGCGCTGCCAGTGTGGTGTTGATTGCCAGTACCTTTGGCGATGGCGATGCACCCGACAGCGCGGCGGCATTCTGGCAGGCACTGCAGGGCGAGGGGGGCGCCCACTGCGCCGAGCTGCCCTATGCCGTGCTGGCCCTGGGCGACTCCAGTTACGATCAGTTCTGTGGCTTTGGCCGCAAGCTCGACCTGCGTCTGGCCGAGCTGGGAGGGCGGCGCCTGCTGCAACGGGTGGACTGCGAGCCGGATTTTGACGAAGCCTTTGCGGGCTGGCTCGAGGCATTGCTAGCCGAGCTGGGCAGTGCCACGGCGCCACTACCGGCCAGCGACCCCGCACCCGTGGCGGCCTACAGCAAGCAACAACCCTGGGCTGCCACCTTGCGGGAAAATCGCCTGCTCAATGGCCCCGGTGCCAGCAAGGAAACCCGCCAGCTGGTCTTCGACCTGAGCGGTAGCGGATTCACCTACGCCGCCGGTGACGCCTTGGGCGTGTGGCCGCGCAATTGCCCGGCTCTGGTCGACGAGCTGCTGGCACTGACGCAGCTTGATGGCCAGGCCTTGGTCGAGTTGAAAGGCCAGCCTGCCATGCCACTGGCCGAAGCCCTGCAGGCGCATCTGGAAATTGCCAAGGTAAGCCCTCAACAGCTGCAAGCATTTGCAGGCAATGCGCCCGACCTGCAGCGCCTGCTGCAGCCCGCGTGCAAGGCCGAGCTGCAGGACTGGTTGTGGGGCCGGCAGTTGACCGATGTGCTGCGCGCCTTCCCCCAGCAGTTGCCACTGGCCCACTGGCTGGAGCTGCTCAAGCCGTTGCAGCCGCGGCTCTACTCGATCAGCTCCAGCCCGCTGGCGCACCCGGAGCAGGTGCACCTGACGGTTTCCACGGTGCGTTATGGCAAACGTAAAGGCGTGTGTTCAAGCTTCCTTGCTGACCGTGCGCAGGCACTCAAGGTGGCAATTTTCCCGCAGGTGTCGAAGCACTTTCGCCTGCCCGAGGACGACAATGTGCCGGTAATCATGGTTGGCCCTGGCACTGGTATTGCGCCGTTTCGCGCCTTCCTCGAAGAACGGGAGGCGCGGGGGCGAAAGGCGGTAACTGGCTGTTCTTTGGCGAGCAGTACGCGGCAACCGACTTCTATTACCGGGAACAATTGCAGGCCTGGCAGGCAGGTGGTCATCTACGGCTGGATACAGCGTTTTCCCGCGACCAGGCCGAGAAGATCTATGTACAGCAACGCCTGCGAGAGCAGGGAGCACAGGTATGGCAATGGCTGGAGGCAGGCGCGTATTTTTATGTCTGCGGGGATGCCCAGCGCATGGCCAAGGATGTGGATGCGGCGTTACGTGAAGTCATTGCCGTGCACGGGAAAGTGGATGCGGATGCCTATGTCGAAACATTGAACAAGGCCAAGCGGTATAGGCGCGATGTGTACTGAGCGCACCGGGATGGGCTGTTGTGCACTGTGAATGTGCATACCTGTGCCGGCCTCTTCGCGGGTGAACCCGCTCCTACAGGTACCGTACAAGTCTGCCGACCTTTGGAGATCCCTGTGGGCGCGGGTTTACCCGCGAAGAGACCGGCACAGATAAAGCAATTGGCACAGTCCCTGCTTTATCTCCAATACAACAAGCCCCGCTGATCAACGGCGATCAACCCGGGCCCCTACCGTGATGAATACAGGCAAAGGCGCCTGGAGCTTCGGCTCCAGGCGCCTTTTTTTTGATCGAGGATCGGCTTATGAAGGCAACAGTGAGCAGCGGGCAACGAGAGCGACTGGTCATCGTCGGCAACGGCATGGTCGGCCACCATTGCGTCGAACAACTGGTCAGCCGTGGCGCCCTGCAGCGCTTCGAGGTGCGGGTGTTCGGCGAAGAGCGCCAACGCGCCTACGACCGCGTGCACCTGTCCGAATACTTCGGTGGCAGTTGTGCCGAAACCCTGGCCCTGTGCGAGCACGATTTCTACAACGCCAACGGCGTGCACCTGCACCTGGGTGAGGCTGTGCTGGAGATCGACCGCGAGCGCTGCGAGGTGGTCACCGCCGAGGGCCGATACGGCTACGAGCAACTGGTGCTGGCCACCGGTTCCTACCCCTTCGTACCGCCGATCGAAGGCTCCAGCGGCAATGCCCGGCTGGTGTACCGCACCCTGGACGACCTTGATGGCATTCGCGCTGCCGCAGCCGGTGCGCGTCGTGGCGTGGTGGTCGGTGGCGGCCTGCTTGGCCTGGAAGCCGCCAACGCCCTCAAGTCGCTGGGCCTGGAGGCCCACGTCGTTGAATTCGCTCCACGGCTTATGCCGGTGCAGTTGGACGGTGAGGGCGGTGCCGCGCTTAAAGCGCAGATCGAGGCGCTGGGCGTGGGGGTGCACCTGTCACGTGCCACCCAGTCGATCAACGACGGTGAAAGCTACCGCTATCGCATGAACTTCGACGGCGGCGAGCACCTGGAAACCGACCTGGTCGTGTTCTCCGCTGGTATCCGCCCACAGGATGCCTTGGGCAGAGCCTGCGGCCTGGAGATCGCCGCGCGCGGCGGTGTGGTGATCGACAATCACTGCCGCAGCAGCGACCCACGCATCTTTGCCATTGGAGAGTGCGCCTCGTGGAACGGCAGCGTTTTCGGCCTGGTTGCCCCAGGCTACGGCATGGCCCGCAACCTGGCGGCGTTGCTGATGGGGGAGGCGGCGGTCGCGTTCACCGGCGCCGACATGTCGACCAAGCTCAAGTTGTTGGGTGTGGATGTCGGCTCGATCGGTGATGCCCACGGCGCCACCCCTGGCGCGCGCAGCTACCGCTTCATCGACGAGGCCAACAGCGCCTACCGCCGGCTGGTGGTGGACGCCAGCGGCAAGCATGTGCTCGGCGCGGTGCTGGTGGGCGACAACAGCTATTACGACACCCTGCTGCAATACGCCCAGAACGGCATTGCCTTGCCGGCCGACCCGGCAGCGCTGATCTTGCCGCAAGGCGGTGGCGCACCGGCCTTGGGCGCTGACGCATTGCCCGACCGCGCGACCATCTGCTCCTGCCACAACGTCAGCAAGGGCGCGGTGTGCGCGGCCATCGACAGCGGTTGCAGCGATCTTGCGGCGGTCAAGGGCTGCACCAAGGCTGCCAGTGGTTGCGGTGGTTGCGCGGCCCTGCTCAAGCAGGTGTTCGAGCATGAATTGACCGCCCGCGGCGTGGCGGTGGACAAGAGCCTGTGCGAGCACTTCGCCTACACCCGTCAGGAACTCTACGGGCTGGTGCGGGTTGAGGGTATTCGCACCTTCGGCGAACTGCTCGAACGCCACGGCAAAGGCCACGTTGGCTGTGACATCTGCAAGCCGGCGGTGGGCAATATTCTCGCCTCGTGCTGGAACCAGCCGATCATGGACCCGGCGCTGGTGCCGCTGCAGGACACCAACGACACCTTCATGGCCAACATGCAGAAAAACGGCACCTACTCGGTGGTGCCGCGCATACCGGGGGGGGGAAATTACCCCCGACAAGCTCATCGTCATTGGCCAGGTGGCCAAGAAGTACGATTTGTACACCAAAATCACCGGCGGCCAGCGCATCGACCTGTTCGGTGCCCAGTTGCATGAACTTCCGCTGATCTGGGGCGAGCTGATCGAAGCCGGCTTCGAAACCGGCCACGCCTACGGCAAATCGACCCGCACGGTGAAATCGTGCGTGGGCAGCACCTGGTGCCGTTACGGCGTGCAGGACAGTGTCGGCATGGCCCTGCGCCTGGAGGACCGCTACAAAGGCCTGCGCAGCCCGCACAAGCTCAAGTTCGCCGTGTCCGGCTGCACCCGCGAATGTGCCGAGGCGCAGAGCAAGGACATCGGCGTGATCGCCACTGACAAGGGCTGGAATCTGTACGTGTGCGGCAACGGCGGCATGCGCCCACGGCATGCTGAACTGTTCGCCACCGACCTGGACGACGAAACCCTGGTACGCCTGATCGACCGCGTGCTGATGTTCTACATCCGTACCGCCGACAAGCTGCAGCGCACCTCGGTTTGGCGCGAGAGCCTGGACGGTGGGCTGGACTACCTGAAGCAGGTGATCATCGACGACAGCCTGGGCTTGGCCAGCGAGCTGGAAGCGCAGATGCAGCATGTGGTCGACCAGTACGAATGCGAATGGGCCAACGCCCTCAACGACCCGGAGAAGCTCAAGCGCTTCCGCACCTTCGTCAATGACCGGCGTGCCGACCCGGACATGCACTTCGTGCGCGAACGCGAACAACGCCGGCCTGCTGCGCCGCTGCACCTGATTCCAACTGTCGAGGAGGCTGTCTGATGAACCTGTCCAATGCTGCTGTGAAAACCCAAGCGACCTGGCAGGTGGTGTGCCGGGTGCAAGACCTGGTAGCCGAGTCCGGGGTGGTCGTGTGGCTGGATGGCACCCAGGTGGCGCTGTTCTACCTGCCGGGGCAGGCCCAGCCGCTGTATGCCGTGGACAACCGCGACCCGCGTTCCGGCGCCAACATCATCGGCCGTGGGTTGGTAGGCAGTGTGCAGGGTGAGTTGGTGGTGGCGGCGCCGTTGTACAAGCAGCATTTCAGCCTGCAGAGCGGCGAGTGCCTGGAGGATGCCGGGCAACAGCTTCGGGTGTGGTCGGTGCGATTCAATGGCGAGGCGGTGGAGTTGGCGGTGGCCTGATGTTCAGCTGCTGCTTGCGGCGATGCGTTAAGCTTGCCGCATGAACCTCGATACCCGCATTAAATACCGCCACCTGCTGTGCTTCCTGGAGATTGCCCGGCAGGGCAGCCTGGCCAGGGCTGCCGACGTGCTTGCGATCAGCCAGCCGGCCATCTCCAAAACCCTCAAGGAACTTGAAGACCTGTTGGAGGCGCGCTTGTTCGCGCGCAGCCGTCAGGGTGTCGAGCTGACCCCCGCCGGGACGCGCTTCATGCGTTATGCCGGGCCCAGCGTGCAGGCCCTGCGCGATGGTGTCAGCAGTTTGCGTGGCGAAGCGCGGGCGCCGTCACAGGTGCGTATAGGCGTGCTGTCCACGGTCGAGGGCCTGCTCATGCCCGAGGTGTTGTGCCGCCTGCACCAGCGCCATGACGCGCTGGTGATCAGTGTGGTCACCGGGGTCAGTGCTCAGCTGCTCGGCCAACTGCACCTGGGCGAACTGGAGCTTGTGGTCGGGCGCATGACCGACAGCCCGCAGATCCAGGGCCTGTCGTTCGAGCACCTGTACAGCGAATCGATGAGCCTGGTGGTACGCCCCGGTCACCCGCTGCTGGCCAGCGCGCCGGTGGAGCGAGCCCAGGTGGGGCGTTACCCGTTGGTGCTGCCACCGGCGGGCACCACCATCCGCCAGCATGCCGACAGCCTGTTTGTGCAATGCGGTATCCAGATGCCGGCGCAGCGCCTGGAAACCTTGTCGCTGGCCCTGAGCCGGCGTTACCTGCTGGGCAGTGATGGACTGTGGGTGGCGCCCCGCGACGCGGTCTTGCTGGACCTGCGCCATGGCGAGTTGGTCGAGCTCGACCTGGGCGTGCGCGAGCCGGGCGGTTCGGTCGGCATCTGCCGTAACGCCGCCCTGCCGCAAAGCTTGCCGGGGCAATGGGTGTGCGAGGTACTGCGTGAGGTGGCAGGGGAGTATCGCGAGGGTCAATACCCCTGATTGCAGGCTTTTCAGAATCCAGCGAAATAAATCCCTGGTTGGACCGCGCAAAAACGGCACAACGGGTCAATACTGGCCAATGGCTGCAAACGCTCACATTAATAAGCGTTTAACAACTGAACTTCCTTACTAAAACCCGCTCCTATGCCGGTAGCCATTGGTCATGGCCGCCTGCTAAGCTCGCGGCTTTACCCTGATTGCCCTTATGGCGCATGAACAAGGAAATAGCATGAAACAGCATCGTTTGGCGGCTGCGGTTGCCCTGGTAGGCCTGGTACTGGCTGGCTGTGACCAACAGGCCAGCAGCCCCGAGCTGAAGACTCCGGCGCAGAAAGCCTCCTACGGTATCGGCCTGAACATGGGCAAGAGCCTGGCTCAGGAAGGCATGGAAGACCTTGATTCCAAAGCAGTCGCCCTCGGCATCGAAGACGCCGTCAGCAAGAAAGAGCAGCGCATCAAGGATGAAGAGCTGGTAGAAGCGTTCACCGCATTGCAGAAGCGCGCCGAAGAGCGCCTGGCCAAGGCCAGCGAAGAAGCCGCCTCCGCCGGCAAGAAATTCCTCGAAGAAAACGCCAAGAAGCCAGGCGTGGTCACCACCGCTTCGGGCCTGCAGTACGAAGTGGTCAAGAAGGCCGACGGCCCGCAGCCTAAGCCGACTGACGTGGTCACTGTCCACTACGAAGGCAAGCTGATCGATGGCAAGGTATTCGACAGCTCCGTAGAGCGTGGCAGCCCGATCGACCTGCCGGTCAGCGGCGTGATCCCAGGTTGGGTCGAAGGCCTGCAGCTGATGCACGTTGGCGAGAAATACAAGCTGTTCATTCCGGCTGAACTGGCCTACGGCGCACAAAGCCCGAGCCCGTTGATCCCTGCCAACTCGGTACTGGTGTTCGACCTGGAACTGATCGCCATCAAGGACCCGGCCCAGCTGCAAGGTGCCGAGCCTGAAGGTGAGGCCCCGGCCGAAGCGCCTACGGAAGCACCTGCCAAGTAACATTGGCTGGTAGTCGCAAACGCCCCGCACTGACGGGGCGTTTTCGTTTGTGCCGATTGGACGAACCTGCAACAGCTGATACTGTCCGAGGAGATGAAGCGTAAAGATGTAGGACGTTTCTGACGCAAATCGTTTGCGGCTTAGCCAGCCCCGGTGTGAAACGACTGTGTAAAAAACGCCCGATCTGACCGGGACCCTTGCCTGGCAGGCACCGGAGGTCAGAAATATCGCCCTGTTCACAAGGTTATCCACAATAAATGTGGATAACCTTTTCCTCTCGGAGGCTCCATGAGCGCACCCTGGAATTTCGCCCGCTTTCTGCCATTGGCCGAGCGCCTGCTCAGCCGCGGCCGCTTGCCGGCCTTGCTGTTCGCGGTGGCGCGCAAAGGCCCGCGCCTCGGCCAGCTGCGTGAAGATGTGAAGCTGTTACAGTCGCTGTGCCTGGCCTGGTGGCGCGGCGAGTACCGCGCCATCAGCCCTGGGGCGCTGGTCACCATCGTGGCTGGCCTGCTGTATTTCGTCAGCCCCATCGATGCCATCCCCGACTGGCTGCTGGGGGTGGGTTTTCTTGATGACATCGCGGTGCTGGGCTGGGTGCTGAAAACCGTGTCCGACGAGCTGGCGCGCTTCAAAGCCTGGCGCGATAGCCAGGCGCCCGAACGGCTGCGCGTGGTCGAGCGCCTGCCAGCCACCCCGCAGGCGCTGCGGCTGGAACGCAATACGCACTAAGAGCGGCCTGAGCCTTCACTGCACCTCAACTGCACAGACCCCAGAGTTGGTAATATAATTGGCATAAGGGTTATGCCTACGGATTACATGCTGTAATCCTTTTTAAAGGGGTTTGTAATGGGTATTCAGGTCATCAGCCGGGACGGTCAGCCCGAGTACGCAGTCGTTCCCTGGGAGCAATACCAGGCCTTGCTCAAGGCTGCGGGGCAGGCACCTGCCGAGGCGGTTGTCAGTGAAGCGCAGGTGGGGGCAGCCAGTGCGCCATTACCGGCCTTCAGCGAAGTCGCCCAGATTCGCCAGGCCAAGGGCATTGCCCCTGAGCAACTGGCGCGCAATGTCGGGGTGAGCCCGGCGTATCTGGCCATGATCGAATCGGGCGAGCGCCAACCGGATGCTGCCATCCGCCGCGCCTTGGCCTGGCATCTTGGGGTGGCTGGCTGGAGCGAGCCATCATGAGCCAGGTCAGGATCAGCCGTCAGCACTGGGATAACCTGCTGGGCGAGCTTGACCTGGCCCGTCGACAACGTCACCTGCTGACGTACCGAGCGTTGATCGAGCGCTTGCAACTACCCAGCCCGGCCATGCAGACGCTGACCGCCGCGCTGGAATACCTGGCCGTGTTGGATGCCCGTGCCGAGCAGCCCTTGCGCAGTTCGCTGGTGATCAGCCAGGGCGCCAGCCGTTTGCCGCGTACTGGCTTTTTTGAGTGTGTCGAGCGGCTGGGGCGGTTTACCGGGCCGGTCGATGGTATGGAGGCCGCTTCTTGGCATGCCTCCGAGGTGGTCCGGGTGTTCGAGTACAGCTACCCCGAGTCTGCCTGATCAGGCTTCTTCACGGGTGAATCGGTCTGTTAAGAGGCCGTAACAAGCAGTGCATCCCTGTGGATCAATCCGCAGGCCCTGCCGTCCGCATCCACCACCTCCAGTACATTCAGGTGCTGATGCCGTCCAAGCAGCTCCAGCAATTGCCCGATCGTGGCATTCAAGCGCACTGTCGGTTGCTCGGCCGGCGGCAGGCTCGTCAGCGCCGGTAGTTCCCGCACCCCCAGCTCCTGCGGCCGTCCCAGCAGGTAACCCTGCACCAGGTCTACCCCCATCTCCCTCAGCACCGCCAGTTCCTCCGCCAGCTCGATGCCTTCGGCAATCACCTGCGCCTTTGACGCCCGGGCGATCTGCAAGATTGAGCCGACGAACTCGCGTTTGAGCGGGTCGCGGTGGATACCGTCGATGAAATGCCGGTCGATCTTCACGTATTCGGGGCGCAGCTCCGACCACAGGCGCAAGCTCGAATAGCCCGCCCCCAGGTCGTCGATGGCGATCGAAAAGCCCATATCGCGGTAATGGTGCAGGGCATTGGACAGCAGCTGGAAGTCGTCGGTGGGGGTGTGTTCGGTCAACTCGATCACGACCCGGCTGGGGGGCAGCCCGACCTGTTCGAGCAGTTTAAGGGTCAGGCCGGAGGGGTAGTGTGGCTCCAGCAGCGATTCGGGCGAGATGTTGAGAAACAGTTTGCCTTGCAGTTGCTGCTCACTGAAGCGTCGGCAGGCACTCTCCCGGCAGGCGGCCTCCAGCTCGGTCAGGCGGCCGGCCTGGCGGGCGATGGTAAACAGGTTCAGCGGCGCGTGCAGCGGGCTGTTGGAAGGGCCACGGGTCAGCGCTTCATGGCCGAACACCCGTTGCTCGCTCAGGCACATGATCGGCTGGAACAAGCTGTGGATACTGCGTTGAGCCAGGATGGCACTCAAGGCATCGAGCTGTTCGGCAACGGTCATGACGTAATCCTGAAAATGAAAGGGCCGGGCATCTGCATGCCCGGCCCTCGTATTTCACGACAGCGCGATGACTGTTTGATGACAGGTCACATTAATTTGCCATCATTGCCGCGTTGCCTTACTTCTTGGCCACCTTGGTGCTGGCGCTGAGGTAGTCGATCAGGATGCGACCGGTTTCCGACAGGTAGGCGTCGTCTTCCGGCTTGGTGTTTTCATCTTCGGCCGGCAGCGCGTCTTCATCCTCTTTCTTCAGCTCTTTCAGCGGCTCTTCACCCTTGGCCTTGCGGCGGACGTTTTCCAGCGCCAGTTGCTTGGCCTCGATTTCATCATGGCGTGCACGGCGTTCCTGTTCGTTGAGGCTGACGGTTTTTTCATTCATCAGCTTCTGGGTCAGGGCCAGCCGGTCGCGGATGTAGGTGAACTCGGCATCCTTGTCACTGCGTGCTTCATGCTGCGCCTTGAGCTGGGCCAGGAACGGCTTGAACGGGTCGGACGCCGGCCTGATCGCCGGGCGAATGGTGTCCCACGGCATGGCTTCGGGCAGCGCGCTCTCGCCGATTTCCTTGGTGTCGATGATCGACGGGTAGTCGATGTCCGGCAGCACGCCTTGGTGCTGGGTGCTTTGCCCAGAAACCCGGTAGAACTTGGCCAGGGTCAGCTTCAGTTCGCCATGGTTGAGTGGCTGGATGGTCTGCACGGTGCCTTTGCCGAAGGTCTGGCCACCGATGATCAGTGCGCGGTGGTAGTCCTGCATGGCGCCGGCGAAGATCTCCGAAGCCGAGGCCGACAGCCGGTTCACCAGCAGCGCCAGCGGGCCTTTGTAGAAGGCACCTGGGTTTTCGTCTTCCAGCACGTCGACGCGGCCATCGCTGTTGCGCACCAGCACGGTTGGGCCTTTCTCGATGAACAGGCTGGTCAGCTCAGTGGCTTCCTGCAACGAGCCGCCGCCGTTGTTGCGCAGGTCGATGACCACGCCGTCGACTTTTTCCTTCTGCAGTTCGGTGAGCAGTTTTTTCACGTCACGCGTGGTGCTCTTGTACTCCGGGTCACCTGCACGGTAGGCCTTGAAGTCCAGGTAGAAGGCCGGGATCTCGATGATGCCCAGCTTGTAGTCACGCCCGTCCTGCTTGAGCTTGAGTACCGACTTTTTCGCTGCCTGCTCTTCAAGCTTCACCGCTTCACGGGTGATCGACACGATCTTGCTGGTCTGGTCGCTAGGTGCGTTGCTGGCCGGGATGATTTCCAGGCGCACCACCGAACCTTTCGGGCCGCGGATCAGCTTGACCACTTCGTCCAGGCGCCAGCCGACCACGTCGACCATTTCCTTGTTGCCCTGGGCCACGCCGATGATCTTGTCGGCCGGGGCCACTTGCTTGGTCTTGGCGGCCGGGCCTGCCGGCACCAGGCGCACAATCTTGACCTGGTCGTTGTCGCTTTGCAGCACCGCGCCGATGCCTTCGAGCGACAGGCTCATGTTGATGTCGAAGTTTTCGGCGTTGTCCGGCGACAGGTAGTTGGTGTGCGGGTCGTAGGACTGGGCGAAGGTGTTGATGTAGGCCTGGAAGATATCCTCGGCACGGGTCTGGTCCAGGCGCGCCAGCTGGTTCTTGTAGCGCTTGGTCAGGGTTTCCTGGATCTGCTTGGGTTCCTTGCCGGCGATTTTCTGGCGCAGCACTTCGTCTTTCACGCGCTTGCGCCACAGGTCGTCGAGCTCGGCCTGGTCCTTCATCCACGGTGCGTCCTTGCGGTCGATCAGCAAGGTTTCCTTGGTGGTGAAGTCGATCTTGTCCACGCCTTTGTTCAGCTCGGCCAGGGCGAAGTCCAGGCGTTGCTTGACGCGGTCGAGGTAGCGTTTGTAGATGGTGAAGCCTGGGTCCAGGTTACCGCTCTTGAGGAAATCGTCGAATTGCGTTTTCCACTTGTCGAACTCGGCGATGTCGGCAGCGGTGAAGTAGCTGCGCGCCGGGTCCAGCAGCTTGATGTAGCTGTCGTAGATGATGACCGAGCGGGCATCGTCCAGGGGGGGCTTGCTGTAGTGGTGGCGCTTGAGCAATTCCACCACGTTGAGGCTGGCGACGATCTCGTCGCGGTCCGGTTGCAGGCTGTCCCACTTGTTGGCGGCCGCCGCATTGCCGCCGAGCGTGAGGCTGCCCAGGCCGATCATGACAGCGAGGGCGGTGCTTGGGAGGAAATGCTTCATGCTGATTCGACGTGGAGGCAATTGATCACGCATAGTAGGCCGTCTTTTCCGTTGCCGGTTCCATGGAACCGGGCAAATACTGCAAAAAGCCTGGGGTGTGCGTTCCCCAGGCCCAGTCATGATTCAACTATGGAGGCACTGTGAAGGCATTGCAAGGCGTTGACGGACATGTGGAGTGGGTCGAGGCCGAACGCCCGGCCTGTGACGCGGGCCAAGTGCGCATTCGCGTGGCCGCAGCGGGGCTGAACCGCGCTGATCTGCTGCAGATGAAAGGTTTGTACCCGCCACCACCAGGGGCCAGCCCGTACATGGGCCTGGAGTGTGCCGGGGTGGTTGAAGAGGTAGGTGCGGGTGCCGATTGGCGGGTGGGCGACCGCGTTTGCGCGCTGCTGGCCAGCGGCGCGATGGCCGAGGAAGTGGTGGTCGATGCCCGTCACGTACTGCCGGTGCCCGAAGGCCTGAGCCTGCAGGAAGCAGCGGCGTTGCCGGAGGTGTATGCCACCGCCTGGCTGAACATCTTCCAGCTCGGTGCTGTGAAGGCTGGCGAGAAGGTGTTGGTGCACGCCGGTGCCAGTGGCGTTGGCTCGGCCGCCATCCAGCTGTGCAAGGCGTTTGGCAGCCCGGTGTGGGTCAGCGTCGGTTCGCAGGACCGCCTGGCTTATTGCCAAGCGCTGGGTGCCGCGGGTGGTGTGGTACGTAACGAGAACCTGGACGCGCTGGAAGGTTTTGGCCCGTTCGACGTGATTCTCGACCCGGTGGGCGCCAGCTACGGTGAGCTCAACCTGAAGCTGCTGGCCCGTGACGGGCGCTGGGTGATCATCGGCCTGATGGGCGGGCGCAAGTTCGAGCTGGACCTGGCGCAGGTGCTGGGCAAGCGCCTGGAGATTACCGGCTCCACGCTGCGTAACCGTGATGACGGCTTCAAGGCCGAACTGCTGAGTGAGTTGCAGCAGCAGGTGTGGCCGCTGTTTGCCGAAGGGCGCTTGTCGCCGCAGCTGGTCGATACCTACCCGGTGGAGTTTGCCCAGGCGGCGTATGCCGAGCTTGAGACCAATCAGGTGTCAGGAAAGCTGGTGATGGTGATCGACGCGAGCCTGGTGTAAGCAGGCCTGGCCCCTTCGCGGGTACCCCGCTCCCACAGGGATCGCACCCTTTCGTGGAAGCGGGTTCACCCGCGAAGAGGCCAGAACAGGCAATGAAGTACTTTCAGGTCCAGCTCAGGATCGGCCAGCCATTGGTCTGGGCATGTTCACGCAATACCGCATCGGGGTTCACCACATGCGGATGGTCCACCTTCAGTAACAACGGCAGGTCATTGCGTGAGTCGGAATAGAAACTCGCCCCCTCCAGATTTTCCTGCTCCTGATCCAACCACTCCAGCAGCCGGGTGATCTTGCCCTCGCGGTAGGTCAGCACCCCGTGGGTCTTGCCGGTATACACCCCGTTCACCGCCTCCAGCTCGATTGCCAGGTACTCGTCCACCCCCAGCCGCGCCGCAATCGGCCCCACCAGGTGCGTCCCCGAAGCAGAAATGATCAGAATGCGATCGCCACGCTTGCGGTGTTCGGCAATGCAGCGGCAGGCGTCGCCATAGATGATCGGTTCGATCACGTCTTCCACCCACGGCTCCACCAGGTGCTCGACTTCTTCCAGGGTACGCCCGGCAATCGGCTCCAGGCTGAAGGCCATGTAGTCCTCCATCTGCAGGTGGCCCTTGCCGTAGGCTTCCATCAGTTCATGGTCGCGGCGCAGGAAATCCTTGCCGTCGACCCAGCCCAGCCGGGCCATCTGCTCGCTCCACAGCGACGCGCAGTCGCCGTGGATAAGGGTTTCGTCCAGATCGAAAATTGCCAGTGCCATTGTGTTGAGTCTCCTTAGGCCACTTCCCGCAGCGCCGTGGGGTCGATCGACAAGCTTACCCGTTTTCCGTCCGCGTGCAGGTCTGCCGGCGAGCGGTTGAGCACATCGACCACCAGCTCCACTTCGCGCACCTTTACGCGGTAGCGAATCACGTTGCCCAGCAGGCTGTGGCTACGCACTTCTGCGTCTAGTTCGCCGTTCACGCCCAGGGTGATCGACTCCGGGCGGATCGCCAGGCGGCTGGCCACCGGGCGCTGCAGCAGGCGGCTGGCGCTGTCGGCGTCGAGCAGGTTGTAGTTGCCGATGAAGCCGGCGGCAAACAGGTCCACAGGCGCTGTGTACAGAGTTTCGGCATCACCACTCTGGACGATGCGGCCCTGGTTCATCAGGAAGATGCGGTCGGACAGGGTCAGCGCCTCTTCCTGGTCGTGGGTGACGAAGATGGTGGTCAGCCCCAGCTCGCGCTGGATGGCGCGAATCTGCTCGCGCAGGTGCTTGCGGATACGCGCATCCAGTGCCGACAGCGGCTCGTCGAGCAGCAGCAGGCGCGGGCGGGTGACCAGCGAGCGGGCCAGGGCCACGCGTTGGCACTGGCCGCCAGACAACTGGTGCGGGTAGCGCCCGGCGAATGTGCCCAGCTCAACCAGCTCCAGGGCCTCGCGCACTCGCAGCTGGCTTTCGTCGGCTTTGACTTTGCATGCGCAGGCCAAAGGCGACGTTCTGCTCCACGGTCATGTTGGGGAACAGTGCGTAGCTTTGGAACACCATGCCGATGCCACGTTTTTGCGGGCTTAGCGGCACGATGTCGTGGCCGTCGAGGAGGATCTGCCCGCTGTCCACCGGGGTCAGCCCGGCGATGCAGCGCAGCAGGGTGGATTTGCCGCAGCCGGACGGGCCCAGCAAGGTGACGAACTCGCCGCGTTCGATGTGGCAGTCGATGTTCTCGAATACCGGGCTGCCGGCGTAGCTCTTCTGCAGTTTCTGTACGCTGACGAAGCTCATGTCAGGTCTTGTCCTTGTTCAGGCGGTTGGCGACCCAGGTCAGTATCAGCACGAAGGCGAAGTAGGAGATCACCAGTGCGCTGTTGAAGTGGCCGCTGCTGTTGCGCATGTTGTTCAGGTACACCTGCAGGGTCTCGTAGCGGGTGCCGACCAGCAGGTTGGCGAATACGAATTCGCCGAACAGGAACGAGAACGACAGCAGCAACGCCACCATCAAGCCCTTGCGCAGGTTGGGCAGCACCACCAGCAGTGCTGCCTGCCAGGTGCTGGCGCCGAGCAACTGCGCGGCGTCCATCAGGTCGCGCAGGTTGATGGCCTGCAGGTTGTTGGTAATGGCCCGGTACATGAACGGCAGCGCGATGGTGAAGTAGCAGCCGATCAGGATCCACGGTGTGCCGACCATGGCCATCGGCCCGCTGCCGTACAGTTGCAGCAACCCCACCGACGACACCACCGGCGGTACCGCGAAGGGCAGCAGGATGAGGATGTTCATCAGTGCGTCGAGTTTGGGGAAGTGGTAGTGCACCACGAACAGCAGCGGCAATATCAGCACCACCGACAGCAACAGCGCGCCCACGCACACCAGCAGTGACTGGCCGAAGGCTGCCAGAAAGCGCGGCTCGCTCCACAATGCCGCATACCATTTCAGGGTCAGGCCACTGGGCAGCAGGCTGGCCGACCAACTGGTGGCCAGCGAGTAGAGCAGGGTGCCGGCCAATGGCAGCAGCAGGATCAGGAACAGCAGGTACACCACCACGCGATGGTACCAGCCGCCGGAAAGGGCGTCAGCGCGCATGGTAGCTCCTCTTCAGCAGCCATTGATGCACCACCGTGACCAGCGTCATCAGCCCCACCAGCACCATGGCCAGGGCGCTGGCCAGGTTCGGGTCGAGGCTGATGTCGCCGGCCACCAGGCCGGCGATACGGATCGGCAGTACGTTGAAATTACCCGTGGTCAGTGCGTACACGGTGGCGTAGGCACCGAGGGCGTTGGCCAGCAGGATGACGAACGTGCCCAGCAGTGCCGGGGTCAGCACCGGCAGGCCGATGTGCCGCCAGTACTGCCAGTGGTTGGCGCCCAGCAGTGCGGCCGACTCGCGCCAGTCTTCACGCAGCGCGTCGAAGGCGGGGTACAGCAGCAATACGCCCAGCGGGATCTGGAAGTAGGTGTACACCAGGATCAGCCCGCTCTTGGAATAGATGCTGAAGTCTTCCAGCAGGCCGACCTGCTTCAGCAGCAGGGTCAGTGCGCCGTTGAAACCCAGCAGGATGATGAAGGCGAAGGCCAGCGGCACCCCGGCAAAGTTGCTGGTCATGTTGGCGAAGGCACTGACGAAGTCGCGCAGCTTCGAGTCCACCCGGCGCAGTGAATAGGCGCCGAGGGTGGCGATGACGATGCCGAACAGGCTCGACCAGAAGCTGATTTCCAGGCTGCGTTGCAATGCCTGCAGGTAAAACTTCGAGGCGAATACCTTGCTGAAGTTGTCGATGCCCCAGCCGGCGTCCGATTGCAGGCTGTTGGTCGCCACCCAGGCCAGCGGGGCGACCTGGAAGATGACGAAGAACACGGCGAACGGCAGCAGGCAGAGCAGGGCCAGGTAGCGGCCACGGGCGCCGCCATTCACTTCAGCAACTCCCGGCAAACCGTTTTGTCGTGCGCGGCGCCCAGCAGCTCGCAGATGGTGCCGCACAGCTCGGTCTGCAGCGGTTTGGCGGCCGGGTCCAGGCTGAAGGCGTCGCCAAACACGAACAGCGGCACTTCGCGCTCCTCGGCCAGCAGGCCGTTGTGCGAGCGGTCGTTGTTCATGCCATGGTCGGCGGTAACCAATACCTGATAGCCCTCTTCGAGCCAACCCGGCAGGTAGTCGGCCAGCAAAATATCCACGCTGCGCGCAGCGTTGCGGTACTGGCTGCTGTCCAGGCCGTGACGGTGGCCGATGTCGTCAACGCTCATCGGGTGCACCAGCAGGAAGTTGGGGGCGTGACGGCGGCGCAGGTACTCGCCGTCGGCCAGCAGGTGCGAGTTGGGGTAACGGTCGTCCCAGTAGAACAGCCCGTGCTGGATCGGCAGCTTGGGCGCATGGGTGTGGCGGTCGCGCTGCGGGTCGAAGGGCGAGCGGTTGTACAGTTCGCTCATCCAGTGATAGGCCGCGGCTGCGGTGCCCAGGTTGGCCTCGCGGGCGTAGTGGAACACGCTGCGCTGGTTGGACAGGCGGTTGATGTTGTTGTGCACGATGCCGCTGTCGATCGGCGGCACGCCGGTGAGGATGCATTCGTACAGCGGCCGCGACAGCGACGGCAGCTCGCATTCCACCCGGTATAGCGCGGCGCGGTCGGCCTCGACGTAAGCGTGCAGGTGGCCCATGGCGTGGTGAGCGACCTGGTAGTTGAGGCCGTCCAGCAGGACCAGGATGACGTTGTGGCTCATTCAATACTCCGCAAAGGAACCGGGAGGGCTTCGCCCTCCATTCGCGATACAAGGCCGCTCCCACAGGGACAGCGAAAACCTCTGGGGCGACGCGGGCCCTGTAGGAGCGGCCTTGCGTCGCGATGGGCTGCGCAGCAGCCCCAGGATGGTCCTGCCTTACTCCATTTCGATGATCACTTGCTCCTGCCACATCTGCGGCAGTTTCTTCGAGGTGGCTTCCCAGGCTTCGGCGTTCTTGATCGGCTGGGCAGCACCGTACTGCTCGTTAGGCAGCAACTTGGCTTGCACATCCGCTGGCAGCTTCAGGTGCTCGGCACGGATCGGCCGCGCATGCCCCTTGGCCAGGTTGATCTGCCCGGCGTCGCTGAAGATGTACTCGCGGGTCAGCTTGGCCGCATTGGGGTGCTTGGCGTACTTGTTGATGACCGTGGTATAGCCGGAAATCACCGAACCGTCCGACGGGATCAGCACCTCAAAACGTTTGGGGTCGATCTGTTCACGGTAGCTCAGGCCGTTGAAGTCCCACACCACGCCAACTTCCACTTCGCCCTTTTCCAACGTCTGGATAGTCGGGTTGGCCAGCGACAGGCGCTTCTGCTGGGCCAGCTTGGTGAACAGCTGCAGGCCCGGCGCCACGTTGCTCTCGTCGCCTTTGTAGGCAATGGCCGCGGCCAGCACGCCGTTGGCGGCCTGGGCGGCGGTGCCGACGTCGCCGATGGCGACCTTGTACTTGCCTTTTTCCAGGTCATGCCAGGACGTCGGGCGTTCGCCTTCCTTGACCAGGTCTTTGTTGATGATGAAGGCGATGGTGCCGGTATAGGCCAGTGCCCAGTGGCCGTCCTTGTCCTTGGCCCACTCCGGCACCTGGTCCCAGGTGCTTGGCTTGTAGGGCTGGCTGACGCCCTTGGTCACTGCGATCGGGCCGAAGGCGGCACCCACGTCGCCGATGTCGGCGCTGGCGTTGTCCTTCTCGGCTTCGAACTTGGCGATCTCCTGCGCCGAACTCATGTCGGTGTCGCTGTGCTTGAGGCCGTACTTGCTGGCCAGGTCTTCCCAGGTGCCTTTCCAGTTGGCCCAGGCATCGGGCATGCCCACGCTGTTGACCGTGCCTTCCTTGCGGGCGGCATCTTCCAGGGCCTTGAGGTCCGCGGCCATGGCCGAGGTGCAGAACGCGATGGCAGAGCCGAGCAGTGACGCCATGAACAACTTTTTCATCCGTAGCTCCTTGGGTGGGTGCCTTTTACCGATCGTTGTTATGAGTGAAACCGTTGCCTGGAACCTTTGGTCTAGGTCAGCAAACCTTGAGCCAAGGTAGGCCGCTTGCGTGACAGTTTGATGTAGGGAAGGGCCCGCGCAGGTGGCCGAGGGCTCCTGGCAATACAGCGTAGACCATGGCGCAGCCCCGGTTTTGCTGGGCTGGCCCGATTCTGGCAGTGCTCTGGGCGCAACCTTGTCACAGGATGTTCATCAGCCCTGCCTAGGCTTGCACTATTCTCCAAATGCCCTGTTCTGGGGCTGGAATAGTCCAGATAGGTAACCCTTGATGCAGCCGATGCCACCGCGAGCGGTAACAGCCATCTGCCATGCCCTGCAGGAGCAGATCGAGCACGGCCTGTTGGCGCCGGGCGGCAAGCTGCCGGCCGAGCGCCGGCTCAGCGAGGTGTTCGACACCACGCGTATCACCCTGCGCGAGGCGCTAGCCCAGCTGGAGGCCCAGGGCTTGATCTACCGCGAAGAGCGCCGCGGCTGGTTTGTCGCGCCCGAGCGGTTGACCTACGACCTGATCGAGCGCAGTCACTTCCATGCCATGGTGCGCGAGCAGGGTCGGGTGGCCAGTACCGAACTGCTGTCGGCGCGGCTGCAGCCGGCTTCGGCGGCCATCTGCGCGCGCTTGCAGTTGCCGGCGTTGTCCAGCGTGGTGCTTATCTGCCGCTTGCGGCGGATTGACGGGCGGGCGGTGCTGTATGCCGAGCACTACCTCAACCCCCGGTATTTCCCGGAGATTCTCGAACAGGATCTGGCGCAGTCGCTGACGGAGATTTATGGGCGAGTGTATGGCATCGAGTATGGGCAGGTGTGCTTTGAAATTTTGCCGACGGCGTTGCCGGTGGAGGCGGCGGGGGCGTTGAAGGTGTCGGTGGGTAGCCCGGGGTTGCACATCACTCGGGTCAACAGCGACCAGCATGGGCACCTGATCGACTGTGACCTGGAGTACTGGCGGCATGATGCCATCCGCATCCGCGCCCTGGCTGGCTAGGACGCCCTAACTGGAGGAACCGGAGTCTGCGACTGTTCCTCCACCGGCCGTCACCACCTGCACCGACAGCCGCGGCGTCGCCAGATCCAGCCCCGCCTCATCCAGCTGCCGCTTGAGCGCCAGGTTGAACGCCCGCGACACTTCCCATTGCTTGATCGGTGCGGTCTTGAAGCGTGCCCGCAAGATTGCCGAACCCGACTCGAAGCTCTCCACCCCCTGCAGCTCCAGCGGCGACCAGATGTTGCGGCGCATCAGCGGGTCATTGCGCAGTTTTTGCCCCACTTCCCGAATCAGCGTGATCGCCTGGTCGATGTTCATGCTGTGCGGGATGGCCACGCGGAAGATCGCGTAGCCGAACTCCCGCGAGTAGTTCTTGATGCTCTTGATTTCGCTGAACGGGATGGTATGCACGATGCCGTCGATATCGCGCAGGCGCACGGTACGAATGGTCAGCCCCTCCACCGTGCCCAGGTGCCCGCCGACATCCACGTAGTCGTCGATGGCCAGCGAGTCTTCGATGATGATGAACAGACCGGTGATCAGGTCGGCCACCAGCGACTGCGCACCAAAACCGATGGCCAGGCCGATGACACCGGCACCGGCCAGCAGCGGTGTGACGTTCATGCCCATGTTGGCCAGGGCGACGATCACCGCAATGATGAAGATGATCACGAACATCACGTTGCGGATCAGCGGCATCATGGTTTGCGCGCGGGCATTGGCCAGCCCCCGGCGCGAGCGCACCAGGGCATGGTGTACGGCGGTGTCGGCCAGGATCCACACCAGCCAGGCGACGATCAGCGTGCCCGCCAGGCCCAGCAGGCGCAGGCTGATGTCGTGGCCGTCGCCTTCGGCGAAGCTGATCATCGACACGCCCCACACGCGCAGGCCCAGTTCGATGAACACCAGCCAGATGAACAGGTGCACCAGCAAATAGCCGAAGTTGCGCAGGCGCTCTGTGTACACCGCCTGGCGTTTGTTGGCGCGTTTGGGGTTGGCGGCGTGGCGGCGAACCAGGCCGTTGAGCACCATGCACACCACCACCAGCACCGTGCACATCAGCGACTGGCGCAGGGCGGTGCTGGTGTCACCGGCGGAGACGAAGGTGGCGAACAGCGAAATGGCCACCAGGATCAGCGCTGGGATGAACCAGAAGCTGCCGAGGATCTCGATGGTGTCGCTGAGGGTGCGGCGGGTCAGGCGCCGCGACAATGGCTGGTTGCGGATCAGGTGGGCGATCGGGCGGCGAAAGCGCAGGATGAACAGCCCGGTGCACAGTGCTGCAACCACGTTGGCCAGGGTGGCCAGGGCGTGGGCCAGGTGGGTACCGAGGGCCACCAGCATGCGTGGGTCGCTCATTGCCTCGCCAAAGGCGGCGAAACTGCCGATCAGCCACAGTGGGCGGAACGCCTTGTGCCGCAGGATGTGCAGGGCGCGGTGGCGGTGTGGGCCGTCCAGCAGCGAGAAGGCGATGACACAGATGGCCGAGAAGCAGGTACCGACCACCAGCGCGTAGGCCAACACCATCGCCAGCGATTTGCCCAGCGACGGTGGCAGCACGAAGCTCAGGTACACGGTGAACACCAGCGCCACCAGCCAGGGGCCGAGCTTGCGCAGGGCGAAGCGCACCAGGTCCCAGGTGCGCGGGTGCTGTGGCAGTTCTTCACTCAGGCCAAAGCGCAGGCGTACCCGGTGACCGACCCAGTTGAAGGCGTAGGCCAGCACGCTCCACACGGCAATCACTGCAGCAAAGCCGAACAGGATCGCAGGCCACTGGTGCACCGGCACCATCAGCTCGCTCAGCTCGGCCTGGGCTTGTTCGATTTCCGCGGCCCAGCGGTGGAACGGGCTGGCATCGCCGCTGAACTGTTTCTCAAAGTCATGCAGGGCGCCGCCGATCAGGCCGAGCACGCCTTGCTCGACGCTGGGTTGCGATTGCTTCGTGGCGTCGCGCAGCTTTTTCAGGTCGGCCAGCAGCTTGGCCCGTTGCTGATCGTTTTCAAGGTTTTTGATCACCTCGTCCAGCGACTTGCCCAGCGGCTCGGTGGCCTCCGGTTGCGCGGGCGCACTGCCGCCCAGCAGGCCGGGCAGGCCCGCCGCCTGTACCGGGGTGATGAACAGCACTAGCAGCAGGAACAGGTAACGCAGGAGGGCAGGCACTGGCAAATCTACCTCAGGTCAAACGATTGACCGAGTGTAGAGGTTTATGTCGGCAGTTTCTCGAGGATCTTCCAGCAGGTGAGGCCGAAGATCCCCAAAGTGCCGATCCACATCATGAGCACACCGATATTGCGCTCGCGCATGCTGAAGCCGATGGTCAGCAGCAGCAGGAACAGGAACACCGGCACGAACAGGGACAGGAACGGGGACATGGACAGCAATCCTTATGCAGTGGGGCCATGTAACAAGCATAGCGCTTGGCAAGCGAGGCGGGATTGACCTTGAGCAGGTGTAAGCAGGCCCGGGCCTGCTTGCACCTGCCTGCATCAAGGCAATTCGCGGCTACGGTAGAAGGCGGTCAGTACCTTCACCAGGTGCGCCAGGTCGTGGCTGCCACACAGCTCGCGAATGGAATGCATGGCAAAGGTAGGCAAACCGATATCCACCGTGCGCACGCCCAGGTGGCTGGCGGTAATCGGCCCGATGGTCGAGCCGCAGCCCATGTCGCTGCGCACCACGAAGCTTTGCACCGGTACTTCCTCGGCCATGCACAGGTGGCGGAAGAAGCCGGCGGTTTCGCTGTTGGTGGCGTAACGCTGGTTGTTGTTCACCTTGATCACTGGGCCGGCATTGAGCTTGGGCCCGTGGTTACCGTCGTGCTTGTCGGCGTAGTTGGGGTGCACACCATGGGCATTGTCGGCCGACACCATCAGCGAGCGCTGGACGGTGCGCACGTAGGAGTCGCCATCGGGCAGCAGGCGCTGCAGGGTCTGCTCCAGCATCGGGCCGTCGGCACCGCAGGCCGAGCAACTGCCGACTTCTTCGTGGTCGTTGCACACCAGCACGCAGGTTTCGTCGCTGTCAGCGGCCAAGAGGGCCTGCAGGCCGGCATAGCACGACAGCAGGTTGTCCAGGCGGGCGCCAGCGATGAAGTCGCCGTGCAGGCCAATCAACGCGGCGTCCTGGGTGTCGTAGAAGCTCAGCTCGTAGTCCAGGACCACGTCGGCGATCAGCTCGTGCTCGCGGGCCAGTTGCTCGGTGAGCAGGGCGCGGAAGTCGATACGTTCGTCACCGGCGACCTGGGCCAGGATGGGCGGCAGCTCGTTCTGTGGGTTGATCGCCCAGCCTTCATTGGCGGTGCGGTTCAGGTGAATGGCCAGGTTGGGGATGATCGCGATCGGCAGCTTGAAGTCGATCAGCTGGCTTTCGACTTTGCCGTCACGGCGGTAGGTGACGCGTCCGGCCAGCGACAGGTCGCGGTCGAACCACGGCGCCAGCAAGGCACCGCCATACACTTCCACGCCCAGTTGCAGGAAGCCCTGGCGCTGCAGTTCGGGCTGTGGCTTGACCCGCAGGCACGGGCTGTCGGTGTGGGCGCCGACCATGCGGATGCCGTTCAACAGTGGGGCCTGCTTGCCCAACTTGATGGCGATGATCGAAGAGTCGTTACGGGTGACGTAATAACGGCCGCCAGGCACGGTGGCCCAGCTGTCGCGTTCGTCCAGGCGCTGGTAGCCGGCAGCCTCGAGGCGCTGGGCCAGGCTGGCGGTGGCGTGGAAGGGCGTGGGGGAGGCCTTGAGGAAGTCGATAAGGCCAGTATTCAGTGCGTCGCGCATAGCTCACTCCAGACAGCAGTGGCGCGAGTTTAGCGCAGAATGTCGACAATTTGTGTCTGCCTCTTCGCGGGCAAGCCCGCGAAGAGGCCGGAACAGCCAGCCAAAAATCAGAAGGGTGCAGGGCACTCGAACTTCAACCGCTCCCCCGAGACCGGGTGGGTAAAGCTCAGCATCGACGCATGCAGGCACAACCGTTCATGGGCCGCCAGCGCTTCGGGGTTGGCATACAGCCGGTCACCCAGCAGCGGGTGGCCGATGGACAGCATGTGCACGCGCAGCTGGTGCGAACGCCCGGTAATCGGCGTCAGCTCCACACGGCAGTAGTCGCCGCAGCGCTCGACGATGCGCCAGAACGTCAGGGCATGCTTGCCCTGCTCGTGGTCCACCACATGCCGTGGCTTGGTTGGCGGGTCGTAGCGCAGCGGCAGGTCGATACTGCCGCTGTCCAGCGCGGGTTGGCCCCAGCACAGGGCGGTGTAGGATTTTTCGGTTTCGCGGTCGTGGAACTGGCGCGACAGCTCGCGGTGGCTGTCGGCATCGCGGGCCAGCAGGATGATGCCGGAGGTTTCCCAGTCCAGACGGTGCACGATCAGTGCGTCGGGGTAGCCGTTTTCCTGCAGGCGGGTGATCAGGCAGTCCTTGTTGTCCTCGGCGCGGCCGGGCACCGACAGCAGCAGGGTCGGCTTGTTGATCACCAGGATGGCGGCGTCTTCGAAGAGGATCTGGACATTCGACAGCGGCATTGCAGTTCTCACGAAAGTAGCAGAAAACGCTGGGGCCGCTTTGCGGCCCTTTCGCGACACAAGGCCGCTCCCACAGGGGAGTGCATAACCCTTGTGGGAGCGGCCTTGTGTCGCGAAAGGCTGCAACGCAGCCCCAGCTTTAGCCTGATCAGCGATCCGGCAGGGTGATGTTCAGCTCCAGAATCGAGCAGCTGCCCTGGTTTTCCAGCTCGATATGCACGTCATCGTTGCCGATGTTCACATACTTGCGGATCACCTCCAGCAGTTCTTTCTGCAGCGCCGGCAGGTAGTCCGGCTCGCTGCGTTGGCCGCGCTCGTGCGCCACGATGATCTGTAGACGCTCTTTCGCTACCGACGCGCTGGTCTGTTTCTGTCTGCCACGAAAGAAGTCAAAAAGGTTCATGGTTTACTTGCCTCCAAACAGTCGCGCGAAGAATCCTTGCTTCGGCACTTCGATGAACCGCAGGGGCTTTTCTTTGCCCAGCAGACGGTCGACGGTATCGCTATAGGCCTGGCCGGCATCGCTCTGGTCGTCGAGGATGACCGGGATACCCTGGTTGGAGGCCTTCAGCACTGCCTGGGACTCGGGAATCACGCCCTTGAGCTTGATCGCCAGGATTTCTTCGACGTCGGCGATGCTCAGCATTTCGCCCTTTTCCACGCGCTCTGGGTGGTAGCGGGTGATCAGCAGGTGTTCCTTGATTGGCTCTTCGCCGTTCTCGGAGCGGCGCGACTTGCTCGACAGAATGCCCAGCATGCGGTCAGAGTCACGTACCGAGGACACTTCGGGGTTGGTGACCACGATGGCTTCGTCGGCGAAGTACATGGCCAGGTGCGCGCCTTTCTCGATACCGGCCGGCGAGTCGCAGATGACGTAGTCGAAGGTTTCCTTCAGCTCCATCAATACCTTTTCCACGCCTTCCTGGGTCAGCGCGTCCTTGTCACGGGTCTGGCTGGCGGCCAGCACGTACAGGTTCTCGAGGCGCTTGTCCTTGATCAGGGCTTGCTGCAGGTTGGCTTCGCCGTTGACCACGTTGACGAAGTCGTACACCACGCGGCGTTCGCAGCCCATGATCAGGTCGAGGTTACGCAGGCCCACGTCGAAGTCGACGATGACGGTCTTGTGGCCGCGCAGTGCGAGGCCGGTACCAATGGCGGCGCTGGTGGTGGTCTTGCCCACACCCCCCTTGCCGGAAGTAACCACGAGAATCTTGGCCAAGGTGTTTCACCCCTAAAATAGTCGGGACACAAGTCCCTGCAAATAACTGAAATAGCGTAAATGACGGCAACGGTAAAAAAGTTGCTCTAAAAATGCTGGCAAGTATCCGTTAAAGACGGGTGATGTTCAACACGTCACCAGACAGGCTGACTTGCACGCCGGTACCCCACAGCGGGTCGCGGCGCAGGTCTTCGCAGACTTTGTACTGGCCGGCGATTGAAACCATTTCGGCGGTCATCTGCTGGCAGAAGATCCGCGCCTTGGTATTGCCTTTGATGCCGGCCAGGGCGCGGCCACGCATGGCGCCGTACACATGGATGTTGCCATCGGCCAGAAGTTCCGCACCCGGGCTGACCGAGGCGGTAACGATCAGGTCGCCACCCTGAGCATAGATCTGCTGGCCGCCGCGTACTGGCGCAGTAATGATGCGGGTCGGGCGCACTTCGGGTTCGGGGGCCGGTGGTGGCGTCGGGGCGGGTTCGGGCTTTTTGACCACCTCGGGCTCGGGCTCCAGCGGCCGTTCGCGCGCGCCGGACGGTGGCAGCACCGGCAGGTCGATGGCGATGGCGGCGGCGATGTCCTCGATGCGGTTGGCGCGGATGGCCAGGGTACGCAGGCCATGGTGGCGGCAGATGCGCATCAAGCCGGGCAGGTCGATTGCCCCTTCGTCGGCCGGCAGCTTGTCCAGCGCCAGCACCAGCGGCGTGTTGCTGAAGAAGTTCGGTGCCTGGGCGACTTTGGCCGCCAACTGGCGGTCAAGGGCTTCAAGGTCATTGCGCGCCAGTTCCAGTACTGTAATGGCGAGCATGCTGCCCTTGAGCTGGAACACGGAGGCGGTGTCGGGTGTGTGGTTTGGGCTCATGGTCTGCATAGACGGCTTGCTGCGAAAAAAGTGCCCTGACTTATAACGAGAACACCGGTTGCCCGCAACATGCGCTGATCCGTTGTAGAATGCGCGGCCTTTGTCTTTCCGGATGCTTCAATGGAACGCCCGCGTTTTCGTCCCTATTACCTTCACCCCAAGTTCTGGGGCCTGTGGCTGGGCCTGGGCCTGCTGTGGCTGGTGGTCCAGTTGCCGTACCGGGTGCTGTTGAAAATCGGTGCCGCACTGGGTGCCGTGATGTACCGCTTCGCCGGTGAGCGTCGGCGCATCGCCGCGCGCAACCTGGAGCTGTGCTTCCCGGAACTGTCGGTCGACGAACGGCAGCGTTTGCTCAAGGCCAACTTCGCCTCTACCGGCATCGCCTTCTTCGAAATGGCCATGAGCTGGTGGTGGCCCAAGGCCAGGCTCGCGCGCCTGGCCCATATCGAGGGGCTGGAGCATCTGCAGGCCGCCCAGCAGGCGGGGCAGGGCGCCATCCTCATGGCGGTGCACTTCACCACCCTGGAAATCGGCGCCGCGCTGCTGGGCCAGCAGCACACCATCGACGGCATGTACCGCGAGCATGGCAACGCGTTGTTCGATTTCATCCAGCGCAGCGGCCGTGAGCGGCATAACCTTGACTCGCTGGCAGTGGAGCGCGAAGACGTGCGTGGCATGCTCAAGCTGCTGCGTTCGGGCCGGGCGATCTGGTACGCACCCGACCAGGACTACGGCGCCAAACAGAGCATTTTCGTGCCGCTGTTCGGCATCCCCGCAGCCACGGTAACCGCCACCACCAAGTTCGCCCGGCTGGGCAAGGCGCAGGTTATTCCGTTCACCCAGAAGCGCCTGGAGGATGGCAGCGGCTATCGTCTGGTAATCCACCCGCCACTGGCGGATTTCCCAGGCGAAAGCGAAGAGGCCGACTGCCTGCGTATCAACCAGTGGGTCGAGGGTGTGTTGCGCGAGTGTCCGGAGCAGTACCTGTGGGCGCACCGCCGGTTCAAGTCACGGCCCGAGGGTGCACCACGGCTGTATGAGAAGAAAAAGCGCTGAAAAATAGCTGATCCAGGAAGGACTTCATGGCCCCACCCCCGGTAACCGGTCTTATCCTTTCTGGCGGCGGCGCCCGCGCCGCCTATCAGGTTGGCGTCCTTGCCGGCATTGCCGAGTTGCTGCCTGCCGGCGCACATAATCCGTTCCCGGTCATTGTCGGTACCTCTGCCGGTGCCATCAACGCCGTTACCCTGGCCAGCGGCGCCACTCATTTCAACGAGGCCGTGCAACGGCTTACTGCCTTCTGGCAGAACTTTCGCAGCCATCTGGTCATACGCAGTGACTGGCCCGGAGTCGTTCGCCAAGCCAGCCGTTTCGTTGGCCATAGCCTGCTGGGCCTGGGTGGCCAGGCGCCGGTGGCGCTGCTGGACAGCAGCCCACTGCGCAGCCTGCTGGAGGCACACTTGAACATGGATGGTATCGGCCATTCTCTGGCGGCCGAGCAGTTGCGCGCCGTGGCCGTCACCGCCTTCGGCTACGAGTCCGGCCAGGCGGTCACCTTCTACCAAGGGCGCGGCACCATCGAAGCCTGGCTGCGCCATCGCCGCATCGGCGTGCCCACGCCGTTGACCATCGACCACCTGCTGGCCAGCGCGGCCATTCCGCTGCTGTTTGCCCCGGTGCAGTTGGGCGACGAATATTACGGTGACGGTGCGGTGCGCCAGTCGGCGCCGATCAGCCCGGCCCTGCACCTGGGCGCCAGCCGGGTGCTGGTGGTCGGGGTCAGCGGCAACCCGCAGCGGCCGGCACCGCCGTTGCCCACTCAGCGCGTGTTCAGTGGCCAGCAGCCGAGCCTGGCGCAGATCGGTGGGCACATGCTCAACAGCACGTTCATCGACAGCCTGGAAGACGACATCGAGTTGCTGCAGCGGCTCAACCACCTGAGCCGCTTGCTGCCAGCGCACTTGGATGCCCGGCGCCTGGGGCTGGCGCCGGTCGAGGTGCTGGTCGTGGCGCCCAGCCAGCCGCTGGACGAAATCGCCGCCCGGCACCGGCGTGAGCTGCCGGCGGCGTTGCGCTTGTTCCTGCGCGGGCCGGGGCTACGCGGACCAGTGGAGCGGGGGTGTTGAGCTATCTGCTGTTCGAGGCGAGTTATTGCAGTGAACTGATCGAGTTGGGGCGACGGGATGCTTTGGCCAAGAAGCGGGAGTTGTGTCAGTTCCTGGGGATTTGACGTTGTCAGTTACGGCCCATTCGCGGGTTCATCGAGGCGGCGAACCGCCGCGAATGGGCCGGCACAGGTTACTCGGCTATCTGCAACTTGCGCGCCTGGGTATACACATACCGCACCTTTTCATACTCGAACGGCGAGTTCAGCTGGCCATAGCGGAACTTGGTGGTGTAGCGCTTATCCACCACCTGCAGGGCAAAAATTTCCGGGTGGTCGGTGCTGGTTTCGGGCACGTTCAGGTAGTTGATGGCCTGCTCGCCCGCATAGTCCACCACCAGCCCGGTGGTATCGCGCAGGTTCGATGGCCCCAGCACCGGCAGCATCAGGTAGGGCCCGTCTGGCACACCGTAGAAGCCCAGGGTCTGGCCAAAGTCTTCGCTCTGGCGTGGTAGGCCCATGCTGGTCGCCGGGTCCCATAGCCCGCCCACACCAATGATGGTATTGAACATCAGCCGGGCAGTGATCTCTGCCGAGCGCTTGACCTTGAGCTGCAGCACACTGTTGAACAGGTTCGGCACATCGCCCAGGTTGTTGAAGAAGTTGCTCACCCCGGTACGCACGAAGCGCGGGGTGACGTACTGGTAACCACTCACCAGCGGCAGCAGTACCCATTGGTCCAGCCGGTAGTTGAAGTGGTAGACGCGCCGGTTGATCGACTCCAGCGGGTCGTACACGTTCAACGCTTCCAGGGTGGAGCGCTCGAACTCGCGCTGGTCCAGCCCCGGGTTGAATTTCAGTTCGCGCAGCGGGTCGAGAAAACCGTCGGCTTCGGGCGCCAGTGGTGCGGCGGTCACTTGCGGGTCGGCCTCGATCACGCTGGCCCGAGGGGCGGTTTCGGCGGCCAGGGCTGGGCCGGCGGCCAGCAGGGCAGTGGCGAAGAGGAGTTTGTTAACCACGGAAGAACTCCAGCATGGCGTCACTGTTGACGCGGTAATTGAGGTTGCCGCAGTGGCCGCCGTGGGGGTAAAGGGTCAGGCGGTCACCGAACACCTGGCGCAGGAAGCCGATGTCGCCCGGGCCGAGGATGACGTCGTCGGCGTTGTGCATCACGGCGATCTTGTCGCTGCTGCGCAGGTAGTCTTCCAGGGCATACAGGCTGACCTGGTTCACCAGTTGCAGGATGCTGTTGCCATCGGTGCGCGCACGCCACATGGGGATCACCTGCTCGGTCATGTAGCAGTCGAAGTCGCACTGCAAGGCGCGTTTGAAGAACGGCGTGAGGCTGCTGCCTTCGGTGATCGGGAACTTCGGCGGAATGATCAGGCCACGGCGGTTGATCAGGTCGGAGGTGAAGGCAATGTCGGCCGCCGAGAAACGGAACGAGGTGCCGATCAGCATGGCCATCTGCTCGTTGGACAGGTGCTGGCGCGACTGCTGGAAGTCATACAGCAGGGCGTCGTTCAGGTCGATGTAGCCCTTGTCCTGGAAGTAGCGAGTGAGTTTTTGCAGCATCAGCTCATAGAACGTGGTGCTGCGGTCGATGCCCTTGACCTGCGTTTGCACCAGTTTGTCCAGGTTGTTGATCGAGGTGTACAGGTTGACCGGCGGGTTCAGCAGCAGCACGCGCTTGAAGTTGAAGCTGCGGCGGGTTTCGTCCAGGTGGCTGACGAAGGCGGCGTCGAGCGCGCCCAGGCTGTAGCCGGTGAGGTAGAACTCGCTGATTGGCAGGCGTGGGTGCTGGGCGCGCACGGCCTGCATGACCCGGTACATGTCTTCGGCGTCTTCCTGGCTGACGCCGGGGGTGGCAAAGCGCGAGGCGGCGCTCATGAAGTCGTAGCTGGTGGGTGACGACAGCTGCACCACGTGGAAACCAGCCTGGTAGAACAGCTTCTTCAGGTACTCGTTGATGCTGCTGCTGTAGGGCGCACCGGTGCCAGCAATGATGAAAATCAGTGGTGCCTCGTGATCCTGGCGGGCCAGGCGGTACTTGAGCTTTTTCACCGCCCAGAAGTTGTCGGGCAGAGTGAACTCGCGCTCCGGGCGCAGGTTGAGGCTGTAGTCGGACTGGTTGATTTCGTCGTCGCTGGGCAGGGTCGGGCGCTGGTCCGGCGGCGTGGTGGCGATGGTGGCTTCGAACGGGTTGGTCAAGGGGTAGCCGTAGCTCGCGGCGTCGATATCCCGCGCTGAAGCGGCCACAGCCATAAGCAGGCTGCCGAGCAAGGCAGCGAGGCGCAAAGATCGAAGCATGTAATCCCCCAAAAGAACGCAAGGTCGAGCAGTGTGCAGGCTAGGACCACATCAACGCAGGCAAAGTTGCCTGGCGCGGTGGCCTTTGGTGTGCTGGTTATCTGCAACATAGCTGCAGGTTTGTGATTTTGCCTTACAACCGGGCTTAAGCGATCATGGATGAATTCGATTACCGCTATTGGAGAACTGGATGTCTCGTTCGCTGCCGGCTGCGCTGCTGGTACTGCTTCTGGGGTTGTGGCTCGCGGCCAGTTACGGCGTGCGCTATGGGCTGATGGAGGATGGCCAGTGGGTAGGGCTGTGCACGTCGCCTGCGGCGTATTGGCAGTGTGAAGTACGCGCGCTGCTGGGCTTGGGTATTCATCATCAGGTGTTGGCCTGGAGTGGGTTGGCGTTGGCGCTGCTGGCACAGGTGGTTTCCGGCCGCGCCGGCTGGTGGCTGGCGGTGGTGGCATTGGTGTTCGCGGTGCCTGCGCTGGTGTTGTACACCGCCAGCATTGCCGTGTTTGCGCTGGTGCTAGCGGGGCTGCGGCTTGTAAGAAAAGCCAAGGCGACGCGGTCTGTGTAGGAGCGGCCTTGCGTCGCGATGGGCCGCGCAGCGGCCCCGGCAATCTGTGCTGCTTCTCGAATTCTGGGGCCGCTTTGCGGCCCATCGCGACACAAGGCCGCTCCTACAGTTACCTGTGTTTTCAGGCTTTTCGAGTCATTCGCAAGCTCCGCCACAACGCTGCTGTCATCAGCACACTCACTACCGCCCAGATCAAGGCCTGCTGGTTCTCCAGCCCTTCCACGAACAGCTGCGGCGCCACCCCGGCGCCGACGATGAACGCCAGCAGCGCCACCTCCGCCCGCCGCGCCCTTACCGGCCACAGCACATACACCAGCGCCGGCAACGCCAGCGCAGCGCTGGGGAAGCTGCGGTAGCGCGGGTCGAACACCATCGCCAGCATGCTCACCGCTGCGGCAAAACCCGCCGCCAGCAACAGCCAGCCGGCCCGCGCCTGCAGCCAGGCGAATAAACGTTCGCGCCAGCCGGCCCGTTGCGCCAAGGCCAGCAGCGCATGGGCCAATACCAGCAGGTTCAGCCCGGCCAGTGCCACCGCCCACACCCACTCCCCGACAAAGCGTGCATGGGTGCGCATCAACTCGCCCCACAGCCCCAGGCAAACCGCGCCAAACGCCGCCAGCAGTGGCAGCAACACTGCCGCCTGCACAGTCGCGGGGCGCCCGGCGAGCATCAACATGACCAACATCAACACCGCACTCGCCAGCAACCACTGTGGCCAGTAATGCAGGTTGCTCACCGGCCCTTCGAGCACGCCCTTGTCCTGCCGGTCGGCATCGTAAAGCCCCCAGTAACCGCCTACAGCACCTTCGTTGGCACGCTTCCACGGCTGGTCGAAGGCTTCGATCAGGTTGTAGCGCCAGCCGTTGCTTTCGGCCATGGCCACAAAGCCGCGAATGAAGCGCGCCTCGTTGGCTCGGCTGGGCACAGCGGTCTCGCGCTGGCGGCCTTCGCTGGGCCAGCCGGTTTCGCCGATCAGGATGTCCTTGGGCGCGAAGCGCGTGCCGAACACCCGGCGCACGTCGGCAACGTGGGCCAAGGCATCGTCGATGCCGCGCGGTTCGTCCTCCCAGTAGGGCAGCAGGTGGATGGTCAGGAAGTCCACCGCCGGTGCCACCTGCGGGTGCTGCAGCCAGAAATCCCAGACATCGGCGTAGGTCACCGGCACTTTGACCTGTTGCTTCACTCGGGCGATCAGCTTGGCCAGGTGTGCACCGGTCACCTCTTTGCGCAGCAGTGTCTCGTTGCCGACGATCACCGCGCTGACCACATCCGGGTTGGCGTTGGCGGTGGCGATCAGCAGGTCGATTTCCTTGTCGGTGTCGGCCGGGTGAGCGTTGACCCAGGCGCCCAACATCACCTTCAGGCCATGCTTGCGTGCCAGCGCCGGGATTGCCTCAAGGCCGCTCATGGAATAGGTGCGGATGCACTGGAATCGCTCAGCCAGCAAAGCAAGGTCGGCGTCCATCCGTGCCGGGCGCAGCTGTAATGGCTGGTCGTAGGGTGACTGGTCTTTGTCGAACGGCGTGTACGAGGCGCACTGCAGCTTGTGCGTCGGGCTGGCCGCATCGGCCAGGTGTACCGGCTTACCCAGCCCGTACCAGAGCCCTCCAAGCCCAAGCAGGGCCAACAGGCAGGCAAGCAGGTACAACGGCAACAGCAGGCGGGCAGAACTGGGCATCGGGCGGTCCATCGTCAGGCGCAAAAGGGTAGATAGTAGCCCGGCGCCAATGCTTTGGCATGCAAGGATCGCGCAGGCCGGCGTAGGCCGATGGCGCTAATGGCACAGTGCTGTCGCATATGGGGCGGGTGCAGGTCGCAGCTGGATCAGGTCGACCTGTGTTGCAGGAAGATGATGCAATCTCCAAGACCTGACGAGGGGATGCTTTGATGGCGACTTTGAAAAAAATGCGACGTTTCCTGGGTGTGGGCACCGCCCTGGTAATGGCCATGAGCGCTGCACAGGCAATGGCTAAAGAAGTAAGCATAGGTTACGTGGATGGTTGGGCCGACAGCGTGGCGACCACCAACGTGGCCGCCGAAGTGATCAAGCAAAAGCTCGGCTACGACGTGAAGTTGCAGGCCGTGGCCACGGGGATCATGTGGCAGGGCGTGGCAACCGGTAAACTCGATGCCATGTTGTCGGCCTGGCTGCCGGTGACCCATGGCGAGTACTGGACCAAGAACAAGGACAACGTGGTCGACTACGGCCCGAACTTCAAGGATGCCAAGATCGGCCTGATCGTCCCCGAGTACGTCAAGGCGGTGAGCATCGCCGACCTCAAGACCGATAGCAGCTTCAAGCAGAAGATCGTCGGCATTGACGCAGGCTCCGGTGTGATGCTGAAAACCGACCAGGCGATCAAGGACTACGACCTGACCGGCTACAAGCTGCAGGCCAGCTCGGGCGCCGCGATGACTGCGGAACTGGGCCGTGCCTACGCCAAGCAGCAGTCGATTGCGGTGACCGGTTGGGTTCCGCACTGGATGTTCGCCAAGTGGAAGCTGAAGTTCCTCGAAGACCCGAAAGGTGTGTATGGCGCGGCGGAAACCGTGAACAGCATCGGCAGCAAGGAACTGGCGACCAAGGCTCCGGAAGTGGCGGAGTTCCTGAAGAAGTTCAACTGGCAGTCCAAGGACGAGATTGGCGAGGTGATGCTGGCGATTCAGGAAGGTGCCAAGCCTGAAGCCGCGGCCAAGGATTGGGTGGCCAAGCACCCTGATCGTGTGAAGGAGTGGACTGGCAAGTAACAACCCGTTACTGCCAATTTTGCTTCTTCGCGGGTAAACCCGCTCCCACAGGTACTGCGCAGGTTTCAACGCCTGTGTGATCCCTGTGGGAGCGGGTTTACCCGCGAAAGGGCCGCCACTTTGTTACGCAATCGGTAAAACACCGTTGCATCTAAGACTAAGGTCGTCTGGTTGGCGTTCAACAGCCGCATAAAGTAAGGGCGTGGGTTCCATCCCCTATCTGTGCTGCTAGGACAAAAACAATGAACGACAGCATTTACCTCTCGATACAAAACAGCCCCCGTTTCAAGGAGCTGGTTACCAAACGCGAACGGTTCGCCTGGGTGCTCTCGGCGATCATGCTCGGCCTGTACTGCGCCTTCATCCTCCTGATCGCCTACGGTCCTCACATACTGGGCGCCAAGCTCAGCCCTGAGTCGTCGATTACCTGGGGCATTCCCCTGGGCGTCGGCCTGATCGTTTCGGCATTCGTCCTGACCGCCATCTACGTACGCCGCGCCAACGGCGAATTCGATGAGCTGAACAAGGAAATCCTGAAGGAGGCGCAACAATGATTCGCCACGCCAAAGCCCTGGCCGTACTGGCCTGCGGAGCCTTCGCACCCGCCGTGTGGGCCGCCGATGCCCTGACCGGCGAGGTGCAGAAACAACCGCTGAACGTTTCCGCCATCGCCATGTTCGTGGCCTTCGTCGCCTTCACCCTCGGCATCACTTACTGGGCCTCCAAACGCAACAAGTCGGCAGCGGACTACTACGCGGCCGGCGGCAAGATCACCGGCTTCCAGAACGGCCTGGCGATTGCTGGCGACTACATGTCGGCGGCCTCGTTCCTGGGTATTTCCGCGTTGGTGTTCACCTCTGGCTACGACGGCTTGATCTACTCGATCGGTTTCCTGGTCGGCTGGCCAATCATCCTCTTCCTGATTGCCGAACGCCTGCGCAACCTGGGCAAGTACACCTTTGCCGACGTGGCCTCGTACCGCCTCGGGCAGAAGGAAATCCGCACCCTGTCGGCCTCCGGTTCGCTGGTGGTGGTGGCCTTCTACCTGATCGCGCAAATGGTGGGTGCCGGCAAGCTGATCGAGCTGCTGTTCGGCCTGGACTACCACGTGGCGGTCATCCTGGTCGGTATCCTGATGTGCCTGTACGTGCTGTTCGGCGGCATGCTGGCCACCACCTGGGTACAGATCATCAAAGCTGTGCTGTTGCTGTCCGGTGCCAGCTTCATGGCGCTGATGGTGATGAAGCACGTGGGCTTCGACTTCAACACGCTGTTCTCCGAAGCCATCAAGGTGCATGCCAAGGGCGAGGCGATCATGAGCCCCGGCGGCCTGGTCAAAGACCCGATCTCGGCGTTCTCGCTGGGCCTGGCTCTGATGTTCGGTACCGCTGGCCTGCCGCATATCCTGATGCGCTTCTTCACCGTCAGCGATGCCAAGGAAGCGCGCAAGAGCGTGCTGTACGCCACCGGCTTCATCGGCTACTTCTACATCCTCACCTTCATCATCGGCTTTGGCGCGATCCTGCTGGTCAGCACCAACCCGGACTTCAAAGACGCCGCCGGCGCACTGTTGGGTGGCAACAACATGGCAGCGGTGCACCTGGCCAATGCGGTAGGTGGCAGCGTGTTCCTCGGCTTCATCTCGGCGGTGGCTTTCGCCACCATCCTGGCGGTGGTTGCCGGCCTGACCCTGGCCGGTGCCTCGGCGGTGTCCCATGACCTGTACGCCAGCGTCTGGCGCAAGGGCAAGGCCAACGACAAGGACGAGATCCGCGTGTCGAAGATCACCACCGTCGCGCTGGGCGTGCTGGCGATCGGCCTGGGCATCCTGTTCGAGAAGCAGAACATCGCCTTCATGGTAGGCCTGGCCTTCTCCATCGCCGCCAGCTGCAACTTCCCGGTACTGTTGCTTTCGATGTACTGGAAGAAACTGACCACCCGCGGCGCCATGATCGGCGGCTGGCTGGGCCTGGTGAGTGCGGTGACGCTGATGATCCTCGGCCCGACCATCTGGGTGCAGATCCTTGGCCACGAGAAGCCAATCTACCCGTACGAGTACCCGGCGCTGTTCTCGATGGCCATTGCCTTCGTCAGCATCTGGTTCTTCTCGGTCACCGACAAGTCCAAGGCTGCTGATGACGAGCGTGCGCTGTTCTACCCGCAGTTCGTGCGTTCGCAGACGGGCCTGGGTGCCAGTGGGGCGGTGTCCCACTAAAAAAACGCTTCTTGCTTGAACACAACGCCCCGTCAATCGGGGCGTTGTCGTTTTGGTCCTGCGCCAGGTGTGGCGTCAAATCATGCCAAGCAACAACAACACCAGCAGAATCACCAGCACCACACCAACGATGCCCGACGGGCCATAACCCCAACTGCGCGAGTGCGGGAAGACCGGTAAGCCACCAATCAGCAGGAGGATCAGGATGATGATCAGAATCGTGGTCATGACAGAATCCTTGCGTGGTTGAGGGTCAAGGGCCTCGGACTGCTGGCCTCTTGTATGTTCGGACCGGTGCCGCTTATGAAAGATTCCATCTGTGTGCTGCCTGCACTGGCCCTGTCGCTGGCTGGGCCGGGACTGACCGCATGGTCATGCCCGGCCATTCACTACCCTGATGAACCCTGCCTGCCTACTCGGCCTTGATTAGACTCGTGGCACAACCACTTGAAACAAGGCCAGCCACCATGCAAAACCGCATCATGATCACCGGCGCCGGGTCCGGCCTCGGTCGCGAGATCGCCCTGCGCTGGGCGCGCGAGGGCTGGCGCCTGGCGCTGGCCGATGTCAACGAAAGCGGCCTGCGCGGAACCCTGGAGCGGGTGCGCGAAGCCGGCGGCGAAGGGTTTGTCCAGCGTTGCGACGTACGCGACTACAGCCAGCTCACCGCACTGGCCCAGGCCTGCACCGAGCAGTTCGGCGGCATCGACGTGATCGTCAACAACGCCGGGTCGCTTCGGCGGATTCTTCGCCGAGCTGTCTCTTGAGGACTGGGACTGGCAGATCGCGGTCAACCTGATGGGCGTGGTCAAGGGCTGCAAGGCGTTCCTGCCGCTGCTGGAGCGCAGCAAGGGGCGCATCATCAACGTCGCCTCGATGGCCGCGTTGATGCAGGGCCCGGGCATGAGCAACTACAACGTAGCCAAGGCCGGCGTGCTGGCACTCTCAGAGAGCCTGCTGGTGGAGCTGCGCCAGCTGGAAGTGGCCGTGCATGTGGTGTGCCCGTCGTTCTTCCAGACCAACCTGCTGGACTCGTTCCGTGGGCCGAACCCGGCGATGAAGGCGCAGGTTGGCAAGCTGTTGGAAGGCTCGCCGATCAGCGCGGCGGACATTGCCGATTACATCCATCAGCAGGTCGCCGCGGGTGAGTTTCTGATACTGCCCCACGAAGCAGGGCGCCAAGCCTGGCAATTGAAGCGCCAGGCCCCCGAGCGGCTGTATGACGAGATGGCGGAAATGGCGGTGAAAATGCGCACCAAGGCCCAGGCGCGATGAATAATCTGTAGGAGATTTTACCTGGCGGAGTAGGGTTCTTCTGATTCACTGCAGAGCTATTGAGTAGGGGAATGCCGACACGGCAGGCTCCGGTTTTCCCTTTCGGTGGAGGACCGGACCATGCTGGTAATAGGACGCGAAGTGGGTGAGACCATCGTGATTGGCGATGATATTCGCATCAGGGTGGTGGAAACCCGTGAGGGGGTGGTGCGCTTTGGCGTGGATGCGCCGCGCGAGGTCCCGGTGCATCGGGCCGAGGTATACAAGCGCATCCAGGAGGCCAAACAAGGCAAGAGCTGCTAGTCGAGCAGCTCACGGGGCACATCGTGCTTGGCCAGCAACTGGCACTGCTGGCTTTCCGGGTCGAACAGGATGAACGCCTGGCCTTTGGCCAGGGCCTGGCGCACCCGCAGCACACGGGTTTCCAGCGGGGTGTCGTCGCCGTTGTCGGTGCCGTCGCGGGTGACGAAGTCCTCGATCAGGCGGGTCAGGGTTTCGGCTTGCAGTTGCTCGTAGGGGATCAGCATGGTGGGTGGTGTCTGAAGTAGGTGTGGCCATGCTACGCGAAACATTCGAGTTTTGGGGCTGCATAACAGCCCCAGGGCCTTCAGCCTTTATTGCCAACCAGGCTATCCACCGTCGGCACCCGCGTATCGCTCTCCATCTGCGCATCATGCTCCAGCTGATGGCTGAAGCGTTCAAGCGACGCATTGGCCGGTTGCGAATCGCTGGCGAACACCGGTGGGCTCAACAGGTACGCCGACAACAACCGGCTCAGCGCTGCCAGGCTGTCGATATGGGTACGCTCGTACCCATGGGTGGCATCGCAGCCAAACGCCACCAGCGCAGTGCGAATATCGTGCCCCGCCGTCACGGCCGAATGGGCGTCGCTGAAGTAATAGCGGAACAGGTCACGCCGCACGGGCAAGTCGTGGTCGCCGGCCAGTTTCAGCAGGTGCCGGGACAGGTGGTAGTCGTAAGGCCCCGACGAGTCCTGCATGGCCACGCTCACGGCATGCTCGCTGGACGCCTGCCCGGGCGCCACCGGGGCGATGTCGATGCCGACGAACTCGCTGACGTCCCAAGGCAGGGCACCGGCTGCCCCTGAGCCGGTTTCTTCGGTGATGGTGAACAGCGGGTGGCAATCGATCAAAGGTTGCCGGCCGCTTTCCACCACGGCCTTCAATGCTGCCAGCAATGCGGCTACGCCAGCCTTGTCGTCCAGATGGCGGGCGCTGATGTGGCCGCTTTCGGTGAACTCGGGCAAAGGGTCGAAGGCCACGAAGTCACCGATGCTCACGCCCAGTGCCTCGCAGTCGGCGCGGGTGGCGCAGTAGGCGTCCAGGCGTACTTCCACATGATCCCAGCTGATAGGCATCTGGTCGATGGCGGTGTTGAAGGCATGCCCGCTGGCCATCAGCGGCAGAACGCTGCCGCGGAACACCCCGGTATCGGTGAACACGCTGACGCGACTGCCTTCGGCGAAGCGGCTGGACCAGCAACCCACTGGCGCCAGGGCCAGGCGGCCGTTGTCCTGCAGCTGGCGCACACTGGCGCCGATGGTGTCGAGGTGGGCGGACACGGCCCGGTCGGGTGAAGTTTGCCGGCCCTTGAGGGTGGCGCGGATGGTGCCACGGCGGGTCAGCTCGAAGGGGATGCCCAGTTCGTCCAGGCGTTCGGCAACGTAGCGCACGATGGTATCGGTGAACCCGGTGGGGCTGGGGATGGCGAGCATTTCCAGGAGCACACGTTTGAGGTAGTCGAGATCGGGTTCGGGGAGTCGTTCGGACATGTCCAGGCCTCCGGTCGGGTTGATATTCCAGGCTGTGGCGCGGTCTTTGTAGGAGCGGCCTTGTGTCGCGAAAGGGGTGCGAAGCGCCCCCAGGATTTCAGCTTCGCTGCTTAGATTGCTGGGGCCGCTTTGCGGCCCTTTTCGCGACACAAGGCCGCTCCTACAAAACGCCGAGCAGTTGTCAGGCCAAAGGTCGGCTATGCGGAAACAGCAAGTCGATAAAGCGCTCGGCCGTTGGCTGCGGTTCATGGTTGGCCAGGCCGGCACGTTCGTTGGCCTCGATGATCACGTACTCCGGCTGCCCGGCGTCACGCACCATGAAGTCCAGCCCCACCACCGGAATTTCCAGCGCCCGAGCAGCGCGCACAGCAGCGTCGGCCAGTACCGGGTGCAGGCGCTCGGTGACGTCTTCCAGGGTGCCGCCGGTGTGCAGATTGGCGGTGCGCCGCACGGCCAGACGCTGGCCGGCAGGCAGCACGTCGTCATAGCCCAAGCCCGCCGCGCGCAAGGTGCGCTCGGTTTCGTCGTCCAGCGGGATGCGGCTTTCGCCACTGGTGGCGGCCTGGCGCCGGCGGCTCTGGGCCTCGATCAACTGGCGCACACTGTGCTTGCCATCGCCCAGCACCTGCGCCGGGTGACGGATGGCGGCGGCCACCACTTCGTAGCCGATCACCACGATGCGCAGGTCGAAGCCGGCATGGAAGCTTTCCAGCAACACGCGGCTGTCGAACTGGCGGGCGTGCGCCACGGCGCGGGTGATGTCGTCGATGCAGGTCAGGTTCACCGCCACGCCCTGGCCTTGCTCACCGTCGACCGGCTTGACCACGACTGCGCCATGCTCGTCGAGAAACGCCAGGTTGTCGTCGGCATTGCCCGCCAGTTGCTGCGCCGGCACCTGCAGCCCAGCGTTGTGCAGGGCGTGCTGGGTCAGGCGCTTGTCTTGGCACAGGGTCATGGTCACGGCACTGGTCAGGTCGCTGAGCGATTCACGGCAGCGAATGCGCCGCCCACCCAGGCTCAGCGTGAACAGGCCGCCAGCGGCGTCATCCACCTGTACTTCGATGCCCCGGCGCAACGCCTCGTCGACGATGATGCGGGCATAGGGGTTAAGGTCGGCTTGCGGCCCGGGCCCGAGGAACAACTGCTCGTTGATGCCATTTTTGCGCTTGACCGCAAAGGTGGGCAGGTTGCGAAAGCCCAGCTTCTGGTACAGGCGCTTGGCCTGGCGGTTGTCGTGCAGCACCGACAGGTCGAGGTAGGCCAGGCCCCGGCTCATGAAGTGCTCGATCAGGTGGCGCACCAGCACCTCACCCACGCCTGGGCGGGTGCAGTGCGGGTCCACGGCCAGGCACCACAGGCTGCTGCCATGCTCAGGGTCATCGAACGCCTTGGCGTGGTTCAGGCCCATGACGCTGCCGATCACAGCGCCGCTGTCTTCGTCTTCGGCCAGCCAGTACACCGGGCCGCCCAGGTGCCGAGGGGTCAGTAGTTCGGCGTCCACCGGCAGCATGCTGCGTGCCTGGTACAGGGTGTTGATCGCCTGCCAGTCGGCGGGGTTCTGCGCCCGGCGCACGCGGAAGCCGCGGAACACCCGCTGCGCCGGGCGGTAGTCGGTGAACCACAGGCGCAAGGTGTCGGACGGGTCCAGGAACAACTGCTGTGGGGCCTGGGCCAGCAATTGCTGGGGCGCGGCCACGTACAGGGCGATATCGCGCTCGCCGGGGCATTCGTCGAGCAAGTCCTCGGCCAGCGAAACCGGGTCGGGGTAGGTGTGGCCGATCAGCAGCCGGCCCCAGCCGCAGTGCACGGCTCGCGGCTGGTCGTGGGGCTGGCTGCCGTCGCCGGCCAGGCGCGCCTGCAGGCGCTCATAGGACGGCGCCTGGCCGCGCAGCAGGCGCTGCCCGTAAGCGATTTCATGGGCTTTCATCGGTCAGATTCCTTGTTCGCTCAGCCACAGGTTCAGCGCCGCCAGCTGCCACAGCTTGGAGCCGCGCAGCGGTGTCAGCTGGCCATGGGGGTTGCTCAGCAGGCGGTCGAGCATGGCCGGGTTGAACAGCCCACGGTCCTGGCTGGGGTCGGTCAGCAGCTCACGCACCCAGCCCAGGGTGGCACCTTCCAGGTGTTTCAGGCCCGGCACCGGGAAGTAGCCCTTTTTGCGGTCGATTACCTCGTGCGGGATCACCCGCCGTGCTGCCTGCTTGAGCACCTGCTTGCCGCCGTCGGGCAGCTTGAAGCGCGCCGGGATGCGTGCCGACAGTTCCACCAGGCGGTAGTCGAGGAATGGCGTGCGTGCTTCGAGGCCCCAGGCCATGGTCATGTTGTCCACCCGTTTGACCGGGTCGTCGACCAGCATCACCGTGCTGTCCAGGCGCAAGGCCTTGTCCACCGCGTCCCGTGCGCCGGGGCGGGCGAAGTGCTCGCGCACGAAGTCACCGGCGGCGTCGGTTTCCAACAGCCAAGGGGCCTGTACGGTATCGCGGTACTCGGCATGGCTGCGGTCGAAGAAGGCGTCGCGGTAGGCGGCAAAGGCATCCTCGGCGCCGGCCACCTGCGGGTACCAGTGGTAACCGGCGAACAGTTCGTCCGCGCCCTGGCCGCTCTGCACGCCTTTGCAGTGCTTGGCCACTTCCCGCGACAGCAGGTAGAAGGCGATGCAGTCGTGGCTGACCATCGGCTCGCTCATGGCGCGGAACGCGGCCGGCAACTGGTCGATGATTTCGTGTTCGGCAATGCGCAGTTGGTGATGGCGGGTGCCGTAGTGCTTGGCGATCAGGTCGGAATACTGGAACTCGTCGCCGCGCTCGCCGCCGGCGTCCTCGAAGCCGATGGAGAAGGTCGACAGGTCGTCCACGCCCACTTCGCGCAACAGGCCCACCAGCAGGCTGGAATCGACCCCGCCGGACAGCAACACACCCACGTCGACGGCAGCCCGTTGGCGAATGGCCACGGCGTCACGGGTGGCGTCGAGCACGCGGGTGGTCCAGCCTTCCAGGTCGAGATCGCGCTCGTCCGGGTTGGCGCCGTATTGCAGTTGCCACCAGGTCTGGCGCTCTACTTCGCCATGCCGGTCAATGCGCATCCAGGTGCCGGGTTCCAGCTTTTGCACGTTGGCCAGCAGGGTGCGCGGTGCTGGCACCACGGCGTGGAAGTTCAGGTAGTGGTTGAGCGCCACCGGGTCGAGCATCGGGTCGATGTCGCCGCCCTTGAGCAGCGCCGGCAGGGTAGAGGCAAAGCGCAGGCGCTCGCCGTTGCGCGACAGGTACAAGGGCTTCACGCCGAGGCGGTCGCGGGCCAGGAACAGGCGCTGGTTATCGCGCTCCCAGATGGCCAGGGCAAACATGCCGTTGAGCTTGGGCAGCAGTGCCGCGCCCCAGGCGTGGTAGCCCTTGAGCAGCCTCGGTATCGCCGTCGGACCAGAAGCTGTAGCCCAGGTCTTGCAGTTCCTGGCGCAGTTCGGGGAAGTTGTAGATGGCACCGTTGAAAGCCAGTGACAAGCCCAGGGTGTTGTCGACCATCGGCTGCGCCGAGCCATCGGACAAGTCCATGATTTTCAGGCGCCGGTGGCCAAGGGCAATCGGGCCTTGGCTATGGAAGCCCCACGCATCCGGGCCGCGTGGCGCCAGGTGATGGGTGATGCGCTCTACCGCAGCCAGGTCGGCTGGGCGAGGGGCTTGGTCGATAGGGGTGAAACGCAACTCTCCTGCTAATCCGCACATAAGTCCTTACCGGTTTTTCCGTTGGGGAGGTGGTGCCCCGGATTAGGGCACCTTCAGGAACTGACCTGTGTACTTTGCGAGAGTTTTAGAACAATCTGTTATATGACGTTGAGTCCTGGGGGCGCACTACGCCCCGAGAGCTATCACTTGCCCCGAATCAACCTACGCAAGGCGAACCGGTTCGGATGACAAGCTTCTGCCACCGCGCGGGGCAACGGCAACGGTTCCCCGCACACCCAGGCCGCCACCAGCTCGCCACTCAACGGCGCTGTGATCAACCCGCGCGAGCCATGCCCACTGTTCACGTACAACCCGCCCAGCCATGGGCAGGCCACATCCGGCACCTGCCGCGCATCCCGGCCCAGCACCGCATAGGCCTCGGCAAACGCCTGGCTGTCGGCCAGCGGCCCGACGATTGGCAGGTAATCCGGGCTGGTGCAACGGAACGCTGCACGCCCCTGCAACTGTTCAGCGTCCAGTTCAGCCACGCCCAGCCGCTGCGCCAGGTCGACGGAAATCTCGTCCAGCAGCGCCAGGTTGCCCTGGTGTTCGGCCACCGTCGGCGCAAGGTCTTCGCTGTGGAAATCAAAACTCGCGCCCAGGGTATGTTCATCCCCGCGCGGTGGTGCCACATAGCCTTCCGCGCACACCACGGTACGCAGCGCCCGGCTGCTGGCGGTGGCCGGCAAGCGGGTGATCTGCCCACGGATGCGCTTGAGCGGCAACTGCGCGCAAGGCTCGAAACGGCGCACATCGGCAGCGCCGGCCAGGACCACCACCGGTGCGCTGGCCAGCAGGCGATCGCCAGCCCAGGCTTGCCAGTGTTGACCAATGTTGCGCAGCTCGATGACGTCCTGGTGGGTCAGCAGGCGAATACCTGGGTGCTGCAACTGCTGCTGGCACAGCGCCGGCGGGTGCACCCAACCCCCTTCGGGGTAGAACAACCCACCGGCTGGCAAGGCCACCCCGGCGATGGCTTCGGCCTCGGCGCGCTCCAGCGCGTGCAGCAAGTCGTGGTCGAAGGCGGCGGCCAGTTTGCCCTGGCGTTCGGCCTCCTTGGCGTCGAAGGCCAACTGCAGCACGCCGCAGGCATCCCAGTCCTGGCCACGTTGCAAGCGCTGGAGCTGGCGCCGCGTGTAGCCGAACCCGGACAGAATCATCTGCGACAGCGCGGTGCCATGGGCAGACAGCTTGAGGTACAACACCCCTTGCGGGTTGCCCGAAGCTTCCTGGGCCGGGGCTTCGTGGCGCTCCAGCACAGTGACCTGCCAGCCACGCCGGGCCAGGCTGGCAGCGGTTGTGCTGCCGGCGAGCCCGGCACCGATCACCAGCGCTTCGCGCGGCCCTTGTGCAACCGCTGGGCGTGCGTACCAGGGGGCTTTGGGGCCGGGGACGGGGCCGACGTAGGCGCCGCTCATCACCTCCCACTTCTTGCCGATGCCTGGCACCTTCTTCATGGCGAAGCCAGCTTCGACCAGGCTGCGGCGTACCCAGCCGGTGGTGGTGAACGTGCCCAGCACTGTGCCCGGGTGCGATAGCCGCGCCAGCTGCGCGAACAGCTCTGGGGTCCACATGTCGGGGTTCTTGGCAGGGGCGAAGCCATCGAGGAACCACACATCGATCTGTGCATCGAGTTGCGGCAGCTGTTCCAGCACATCGCCGATCAACAGCGTGAGGGTGACCCGGCCATTGGCGAAGGTGAACTGCTGAAAACCTGGGTGTACCGCCACGTATTGCTCCAGCAGCGGCTCGGTATAGGCAGCTAGCTCAGGCCACAGGCTTACGGCGCGGGCCATGTCAGCGTGGCCAAGGGGGTACTTTTCGACGCTGACGAAGTGCAGGCGCGCGTCGCGGTGAGCGTGCTGGTCGAACAGCTGCCAGGCGCAGAAAAAATTCATCCCGGTGCCAAAACCGGTTTCGCCGATCACCCCGCAGGTATGCGGCGCCAGGTTGGCAAAGCGCTCGGCCAGGCGGGTCTGGCCGAGGAACACGTGCTTGGTTTCTTCAATGCCTTCGTTGACCGCGAAATAGACGTCGTCGTATTGCCGCGAGTGGGGGCGGCCCTGGTCGTCCCAGTCGATCTGGGCGTGCTGGAGGAGGGTGGACATGGTTGGCTCGGTTGCAGCGGATGGCGAGATTTTATGTCATCCGGGTCAGCTGTGGGAGCGCGTTCATTCTCGAACAGGCCAGTACAGGCAGAAATGAAATCCGCTAGTCTTGGTTATCCATTGAAGGAGCCAGTGCATGTTCGAATCTGCCGAAATCGGCCACAGCATCGACAAGGAGGCTTACGACGCCGAGGTGCCCGCTTTGCGCGAGGCCCTGCTCGAAGCCCAGTACGAACTCAAGCAGCAGGCGCGTTTCCCGGTGATCGTGCTGATCAACGGCATCGAAGGCGCCGGCAAGGGTGAGACGGTAAAACTGCTCAACGAGTGGATGGACCCGCGCATGATCGATGTGCTCACGTTCGACCAGCAGACCGACGAGGAACTGGCCCGGCCACCCGCCTGGCGTTACTGGCGGGCCTTGCCACCGAAGGGGCGGATGGGCGTGTTCTTCGGCAACTGGTACAGCCAGATGCTGCAGGGGCGGGTGCATGGGGTGTTCAAGGACGCCGTGCTCGATCAGGCCATCATGGGCGCCGAGCGCCTGGAGCAGATGCTGTGTGACGAAGGTGCGCTGATCATCAAGTTCTGGTTCCACCTGTCCAAGAAGCAGATGAAGGCACGGCTGAAATCGCTCAAGGACGACCCGCTGCACAGCTGGAAGATCAGCCCGCTGGACTGGCAGCAGTCAGAAACCTACGACCGGTTCGTGCGCTTTGGCGAGCGCGTGCTGCGCCGCACCAGCCGCGACTATGCCCCGTGGCATATCGTCGAAGGGGTCGACCCGAATTATCGCAGCCTGGCGGTGGGGCGCATCCTGCTGGAAAGCCTGCAAGCCGCCCTGGCCAACAACCCCAAGGGCAAGCACCAGGGCAACGTGGCCCCGCTTGGCCGCAGCATCGACGACCGCAGCCTGCTTGGCGCCCTGGACATGACCTTGCGCCTGGACAAGGCCGACTACCAGGAACAGCTGGTCACCGAACAGGCCCGCCTGGCAGGCCTGCTGCGTGACAAGCATATGCGCCGGCATGCGCTGGTGGCGGTGTTCGAAGGCAACGACGCCGCCGGCAAGGGCGGTGCCATCCGCCGCGTGGCGGCTGCGCTGGACCCGCGCCAGTACCGCATCGTGCCGATTGCCGCACCCACCGAAGAAGAGCGCGCCCAGCCGTACCTTTGGCGGTTCTGGCGGCATATACCGGCGCGTGGCAAGTTCACCATCTTCGACCGTTCCTGGTATGGCCGGGTGCTGGTGGAGCGGGTGGAAGGCTTTTGCAGCCCGGCCGACTGGATGCGCGCGTACAGCGAGATCAACGACTTTGAAGAGCAGTTGGTGAACGCCGGCGTGGTGGTGGTCAAGTTCTGGCTGGCGATTGACCAGCAAACCCAGCTGGAGCGCTTCGAAGAGCGCGAGCAGATCCCATTCAAACGCTACAAGATCACCGAGGAGGACTGGCGCAACCGTGACAAGTGGGGCGAGTACACCCAGGCAGTGGGCGACATGGTCGACCGCACCAGCAGCGAGATTGCACCGTGGACGCTGGTGGAGGCCAATGACAAGCGCTGGGCGCGGGTGAAGGTGTTGCGCACCATCAACCAGGCGCTGGAAGCGGCGTTTGCCAAGGACAAGAAATAATCGAAGTTCCTGGTTGCCTGTTCTGGCCTCTTCGCGTGTTTACCCGCGAAGAGGCCAGAACAGGCATCACATTTACCAAGCCATGCCGCCGAAGAATGACCTGATGAATTCTTTTCTCGGCACGCTTTCCCGCCACGGCCCTCCAAGTCCGTAGAATCCAATCACCCCCACCACGGGTTTGATCGAGGATTTTATGCACACCACTTCCGGCCGCTGGGGCTATGGGCTGTTCCTGGCGCTTCTGACGGCGCTGCTCTGGGGTATCTTGCCGATCAAGCTCAAGCAGGTGCTGCAAGTGGTCGACCCGATCACCGTCACCTGGTATCGCTTGTCGGTCTCCGGCGGCCTGCTGTTCGCCTGGCTGGCGGCTCAGCGGCGCTTGCCGTCCGTGCGCAAACTTACGCCCAAGGGCAAAGGCCTGGTGGTGCTGGCCGTGCTTGGCTTGATGGGTAACTACGTGCTGTACCTGATCGGTCTCAAGCTGCTCAGCCCCGGCACCGCGCAACTGGTGGTGCAAATCGGCCCGGTGCTGTTACTGGTGGCCAGCGTATTCGTGTTCCGCGAGCGCTTCAGCCTGGGGCAGGGCGTGGGCCTGCTGATTCTGCTGGCGGGTTTTGGGCTGTTTTTCAACCAGCGCCTGGAAGAACTGCTGACGTCGCTGGGCACCTACACCACCGGGGTGCTGACTATCCTGCTGGCCACCAGCATCTGGGTGTTCTACGCCCTGAGCCAGAAGCAATTGCTGACCGTATGGCATTCGCAACAGGTAATGATGGTGATCTACCTCAGTTGCGCCGCGCTGCTCACGCCTTGGGTGCACCCGCTGGAAGCGCTGCAACTGACCCCAGTGCAAGGTTGGCTGCTGCTGGCCTGTTGCCTGAATACCCTGGTGGCCTATGGCGCGTTTGCCGAAGCGCTGGCGCACTGGGAGGCGTCGCGAGTGAGTGCCACCCTGGCGCTGACGCCGCTGGTGACCTTTGTCGCGGTGGCGCTGGCGGCGGTGATTTGGCCAGCGTACGTACATGCCGAGGACATCAATGCCCTGGGCTATGTGGGAGCGGTAACCGTGGTGTTCGGCTCGGCGGTGGTGGCGCTGGGGCCATCGCTGGTGGCCGGGTGGCGGGCCCGCAAAGCGCGATTGGCCCAGGTTCATTAAGCCTACGCGCTCCCACAATGCCCGGGTAATGAGCGGCTGGCCGAGTTAGCCATGCCCCCCTGGGGCCAGCATGTTCTCTGGCCGCACCCACTGGTCGAACTGCTCATTGGTCAGATACTTCAACTCCAATGCCGCCTCCCTCAAGGTCTTGCCTTCGCTGTAAGCCTTCTTGGCAATTTCCGCTGCCTTGTCATAGCCAATGTGCGGGTTGAGCGCGGTCACCAGCATCAACCCGCGTTCCAGGTGCGCAGCCATCTGCTGGGCATCCGGTTCGATACCCGCCACGCAATGCAGCTGGAAATTGCGGCAACCATCGGCCAGCAATTCGACCGATTGCAGCAGGTTATGAATGATTACCGGCTTGAATACGTTCAACTGCAAATGCCCCTGGCTGGCGGCAAAACCAATCGCCGCGTCATTGCCCAGCACCTGGCAGGCCAGCATCGACAGTGCCTCGCACTGGGTCGGGTTGACCTTGCCCGGCATGATCGAACTGCCCGGCTCGTTGGCCGGCAGGCGCACCTCGGCCAGTCCCGCGCGCGGGCCAGAGCCCAGCAGGCGCAGGTCGTTGGCGATTTTCATCAGGGCTACAGCCAGGGTCTTCAGGGCCCCGGCCAGGCTGGTCAGCGGTTCGTGGCCAGCGAGGGCGGCAAACTTGTTGGGCGCGGTGACGAATGGCAGCCCGGACTCCGCCGCCAACTCGGCAGCGATGGCTTCGGCAAAACCATGCGGGGCGTTGAGCCCGGTACCCACGGCGGTACCGCCCTGGGCCAGTTCACACACCGCCGGCAGGGTGGCGCGGATGGCGCGCTGGGCGTAGTCGAGTTGCGCGACGAAGGCCGAAACCTCCTGGCCGAAGGTGATCGGTGTGGCGTCCATCATGTGCGTGCGGCCGGTTTTCACCAGCTTGTTGTGGCGCGCCGACAACTCGGCCAGCCCTGACGACAGCTCGGCGATCGCTGGCAGCAGCTGTTCATGCACTGCCTGCGCAGCAGCAATGTGCATGGCCGTGGGGAAGCAGTCGTTGGAGCTTTGCGAGCGGTTGACGTGGTCGTTGGGGTGTACTGGCGCCTTGCCGCCACGGCCTTTGCCGGCCAGCTCGTTGGCGCGCCCGGCAATAACCTCGTTGACGTTCATGTTGCTCTGGGTGCCGCTGCCCGTTTGCCAGACGACGAGCGGGAACTGGTCATCGTGCTTGCCATCCAGCACTTCATCGGCGGCCTGTTCGATCAACCGGGCGATGTCGGCCGGCAAGTCGCCATTGCGGTCGTTGACGCGCGCCGCGGCCTTCTTGATCAGTGCCAGGGCGTGCAGCACCGCGAGGGGCATGCGTTCCTTGCCAATGGCGAAGTTGATCAGCGAACGCTGGGTCTGCGCACCCCAGTAGGCGTCCTCCGGAACTTCGACCGGGCCCAGGCTGTCTGTCTCGATACGGCTCATTCTGTACTCACTCCTGTGTAGTTCGAAATCGCAGTTTAGGCCCTGATTCGACCGAGCGGTTCCGTCGCTCGTCGTGCCACTTGAGCACATCGCCACCACGGCGCAGAATGCTCTACTCTGAGGTACCCGCCTCCGTCTCTTTGAAGGAAATGCAATGACCCGTCTCCGTGTCCTTTGTGCCGCCGTTGCCCTGGTTTGCGCCAGCGGCCAGGTACTCGCTGCCACCGCCAGCCACAACGCTGCTGCCGAGAAATTCCTGACCCTGGCCAACGCCGACAAGCTGGGCACCCCGGTGTACATGCAAGTACAGCAAATGTTCGCCCAGCGTTTCGCCCAGACCAAGGCCCCGGCCGCCAAACAGCCGGTACTGGAAAGCTACCAGGCCAAGGCCAACGCGGCACTGGACAACGCCATCGGCTGGAACAAGCTGAAGCCGAAGATGGTCGACCTGTACACCCAGACCTTCACCGAGCAGGAGCTCAAGGACCTGGTCAAGTTCTATGAATCGCCACTGGGCAAGAAAGTGCTGCGTGAAATGCCCAAGGTTACCCAGCAGTCGGCGCAGCTGACCCAACAGAGCCTGGAACCAGCAGTGCCGGTGGTGAACAAGCTGCTGGAAGACATGACCAAGGAACTGGACCCGAACGCAGGCAAGGCCGCCGCCCCTGCGAAGAAGTGAGTACGCCGCAATGACCATGCAACAGCGTATCGAACAGCAGCTGGCCACGCTGGCGCCGCAACACCTGCAAGTGCTCAACGAAAGCCACATGCACAGTCGTGGTCAGGAGACCCACTACAAAGCAGTGATCGTCAGCGAGCAGTTTGCCGGGTTGAACAGCGTCAAGCGCCACCAGAAGGTCTATGCCACCATGGGTGAGCTGATGGGTGAGATCCACGCCCTGGCTATCCACACCTACACCGCCGAAGAGTGGGCCAAGGTCGGCGTTGCACCGGCCTCGCCGGTGTGTGCGGGCGGCGGGCACTGAAACCTTTTTGTCGTTCTGGTAGAATTCGCAACGCGCCGCTTGTCGGCGCGTTTTTATTTGTCAATCCGGTCCGCCCCTTACGAGGGCAACCACCTGGAGAATCTGCTTCATGTCCCAAGCCATCGTCGTCGCGGCGCTGTACAAGTTCGTCACCCTGGAAGACTACATCGAGCTGCGCGAGCCGCTGCTGCAAGCCATGCTCGACAACAACGTCAAAGGCACCCTGCTGCTGGCCCACGAGGGCATCAACGGCACCGTGTCGGCCACCCGCGAAGGCATCGACGGCCTGCTGGCCTGGCTGCGCAACGATCCGCGCCTGGTCGATGTCGACCATAAAGAGTCGTACTGCGACGAACAGCCCTTCTACCGCACCAAGGTCAAGCTCAAGAAAGAAATCGTCACCCTCGGCGTGCCGGGCGTAGACCCCAACCAGGCAGTCGGCACCTATGTCGAGCCCAAGGACTGGAACGCCTTGATCAGCGACCCGGAAGTGCTGCTGATCGACACCCGTAACGACTACGAAGTGGCCATCGGTACTTTCAAGGGCGCCATCGACCCGAAGACCGAAACCTTCCGTGAATTCCCGGAGTACATCAAGGCCAACTTCGACCCGAGCAAGCACAAGAAAGTGGCCATGTTCTGCACCGGTGGCATCCGCTGTGAAAAAGCCTCCAGCTACATGCTCGGTGAAGGCTTTGATGCGGTCTATCATCTTAAGGGCGGCATCCTGAAATACTTCGAGGAAGTGCCTCAGGAAGAAAGCCTGTGGGACGGCGACTGCTTCGTCTTCGACAACCGCGTCACGGTGCGCCATGACCTGAGCGAAGGCGAGTACGACCAGTGCCACGCCTGCCGCCACCCGATCAATGCACAGGAGCGTGCGTCCGAGCACTATTCGCCAGGTGTCAGCTGCCCGCATTGCTGGGACACCCTGAGCGAAAAGACCCGGCGCAGTGCCATCGACCGGCAGAAGCAGATCGAGCTGGCCAAGGCCCGCAACCTGCCGCACCCGATCGGTTACAACTACAAAGCCGAGGCCTGATGCATGTCTGCACGCCTGATCTATGTGATGGACCCGATGTGCTCCTGGTGCTGGGGTTTCGCGCCAGTGGCCGCGGCCCTGATCGCCCAGGCGCGTGAGGCAGGCGTTGCCACCCGTCTGGTGCCGGGTGGGCTGCGTACCGGCGGCAGCGCCTTGGACAGCTCCACCCGCAAGTACATCCTCGAACACTGGCAGGCGGTGGCTGAGGCTACCGGCCAGCCGTTCCGCTTCGAGGGTGCCATGCCCGACGGCTTCGTCTACGACACCGAGCCGGCCTGCCGTGCTCTGGTCACAGCCCGTGAGCTGGACGCCGAGCGCGTCTGGCCGCTGCTGGCGCTGATCCAGCGTGCGTTCTACGAGCAAGGCATGGATGTGACCACCGCGCCACAGCTGGTCGAGCTGGCTGAACAGGCCGGCTTCGACCGTGCCGTGTTCGCCGAAACCTTCGCCCGTGCCGACACCCGTGCTGCCACAGCGGCCGACTTCGCCTGGGCGCAGGACCTGGGTATCGCCGGCTTCCCGACCCTGTTGGCCGAGCGCAACGGCCAACTGGCCTTGCTGACCAACGGCTATCAGCCGCTGGAGCGCCTGCAACCCTTGCTCGGCCGTTGGCTGCAGCAGGCTGCCTGTGCTTGATGTGCCTGGGTCACCCGACCCGGTGCCGGGCAAGCCATACAGTGCGGCCGATCGACTGAGCTGGGCGGAAATCCGCCGCCTGGCCCTGCATCACAAGAAAAACCTCTGGTCTGCCAACCTCATCGCTGTGCTGGCGGCATGCTGCAGTGTGCCCATTCCGCTGCTGCTGCCGTTGCTGGTGGATGAGGTGCTGCTCGGCCATGGTGATGCCGCGTTGAAGTGGATGAACCACCTGCTGCCGTCCAGCTGGCAGGTGGCCGCCGGCTACATTGGCCTGATGCTGGCACTCACCCTGTGCCTGCGCCTGGCTGCGCTGGCGTTCAACGTGATTCAGGCCAAGCTGTTCGCCGGCTTGGCCAAGGATATCGTCTACCGCCTGCGCATTCGCCTGATCGAGCGGCTCAAGCGTATTTCGCTGAAGGAATACGAAAGCCTGGGCAGCGGCACGGTGACCACCCACCTGGTCACCGACCTGGACACCCTCGACAAGTTCGTCGGCGAAACCCTCAGCCGCTTCCTGGTGGCCATGCTGACCCTGACCGGCACGGCAGCCATCCTGATCTGGATGCACTGGCAACTGGCCTTGCTGATCTTGCTGTTCAACCCGCTGGTGATCTACTTCACCGTGCAGTTGGGCAAGCGGGTAAAACACCTGAAAAAGCTCGAAAACGACAGCACCGCGCGCTTTACCCAGGCACTGGCGGAAACCCTCGATGCCATCCAGGAAATCCGCGCGGGCAACCGCCAGGGCTATTTCCTTGGCCGGTTGGGCTTGCGTGCCCGTGAGGTGCGCGACTACGCCGTGGACTCTCAATGGAAAAGCGACGCCAGTGGCCGTGCCAGTGGCCTGCTGTTCCAGTTCGGCATCGACATCTTCCGCGCCGCGGCGATGCTTACCGTGTTGTTTTCAGACTTGTCGATCGGCCAGATGCTGGCGGTGTTCAGCTACCTGTGGTTCATGATCGGCCCGGTGGAGCAACTGCTCAACCTGCAATATGCCTATTACGCCGCCGGTGGTGCGCTGAGCCGCCTCAACGAGCTACTGGCGCGTGACGACGAGCCGCAGTACCCCGCCGCCAGCGACCCGTTCGCCGGTCGCCAGACCGTGGGTATCGAAGTGCGCGACCTGCGCTTTGCCTATGCCGACGAGCCGGTGCTGGAGCATCTCGACCTGTCGATTGCCCCAGGCGAGAAGGTGGCGATTGTCGGTGCCAGCGGCGGCGGCAAGAGCACCCTGGTGCAACTGCTGTTGGGCCTTTACAGCGCCCAGGCCGGAACCATCCGCTTCGGCGGGGCCAGCTTGCAGGAAATCGGCCTTGAAACCCTGCGCGAGAACGTCGCGGTGGTGTTGCAGCACCCGTCACTGTTCAACGACAGCGTGCGTGCCAACCTGACCATGGGCCGTGATTGCAGTGACGATGCCTGCTGGCAGGCGCTGCACATTGCTCAACTGGATGCCACCATCGCTGCCTTGCCCCAGGGCCTGGACAGTGTGCTGGGGCGTTCTGGGGTGCGCTTGTCTGGCGGCCAGCGGCAGCGCCTGGCGATTGCCCGCATGGTGCTGGCCGAGCCCAAGGTGGTTATCCTCGACGAGGCCACATCGGCCCTGGATGCCGCCACCGAGTACAACCTGCATCAGGCCCTGGCGCGCTTCCTCAGCGGCCGCACCACGCTGATCATCGCCCACCGGCTTTCGGCGGTGAAGCAGGCTGATCGAGTACTGGTGTTCGATAGTGGGCATGTGGCTGAAGATGGCGACCACCAGCAGCTGATTGCCGAAGGCGGGTTGTATGCCAAGCTGTATGGGCACCTGCAGCAGAGCTGAATTTCAGGATGTACAAATCCCCCGATTCCCTGTCATAAAAATCCCCTCCACAACGATGGCAAATGGCCTACGCTGTGCTTGTCTGGGTTGATTTGCGCCTTATCTGCTCTGTGACAGGGACTCCATGAAGGGACATCGCACTCTAGAAGCGCCAAAGTTGCTCGGTATCACCTGGCCCTTCATCGCCGTTGTGGTCCTCCAGGTGGCGTTGGGCAGCCTCAGCCTTTATACGCTCTCGGCCGTGCGCGCGTATGTCGCGGGCGAAAGCCTGTGGTCCAAGGCGCAGAAAGACGCCATCTACTACCTCAACCTGTACGCTGAAACACGCGACGACAGCACCTACCAGCGTTATCGCCAGGCCATTACCGTACCTCAGGGCGACCATCAGTTGCGCGAGGTGCTCGACCGTCCCAACCCTGATCTGGAGGCCGCGCGCCAGGCAGTGCTGCAAGGGGGCAACCACCCTGACGATGTCGAGCGGATCATCTGGTTCTACCGCAATTTCCGCAACGTCAGCTACATGCAGACGGCCATCGACTACTGGGATGTCGGCGACGATTACCTGGCCAAGCTGGATGTGCTGGCTGGCGAGATGCGCCAGCGCTTGAGCAGTGGCCCGGTTGATGCCGGCACGGTCAGCGACTGGAAGGCGCGTATCGTCACCATCAACGAAGGGGTCACGCCTGCGGCCAAAGCGTTCAGAGATGCCTTGGGCGAAGGCTCGCGCATGTTGCTGCGGGTGCTGCTGATCACTAACCTGCTGACGGCAATGGTGCTGATTACCATTGCCTGGCGCCGATCCAGCAAGCTGCTGGCTCAGCGCCAGGCATTTGCCAGCGCCCTGCAGGAAGAAAAAGAGCGGGCGCAGATCACGTTGCAAGCCATCGGTGATGCGGTGATCACCACCGATGTGGAGGGCAGTATCGGCTACATGAACCCGGCCGCCGAGCAATTGACTCACTGGCAAGCCAGCCAGGCGCTGGGCCTGCCGCTGTCGGCAATGTTCAGCCTGGTTGACGAACAGGCCGAGGAGGAGGGTCGCAGCCTGGTCGAGCAGGTGCTCAGTGGCAGTCTCAAGGGCGGCGCGGAACACGCCAGGTTGATTCAGCGGCTGGACGGCAGCACCGTGTCAATCAACCTGGTCGGTTCGCCTATCGTCAGTGACGGCCAGGTCAGCGGTATCGTACTGGTGCTGCACGACATGACCCAGGAGCGGCAGTACATCGCCAACCTGTCCTGGCAGGCCACCCACGATGCGCTGACTGGGCTGGCCAACCGCCGCGAGTTCGAATACCGCCTGGAGCAGGCGCTCAACGGCCTGGCGCGCCAGGCCGGGCGGCACTCGCTGATGTTCCTCGACCTCGACCAGTTCAAGCTGGTCAACGACACTTGCGGCCATGCGGCTGGCGATGAGCTGTTGCGGCACATTTGCGCCGTACTGCAGTCCGGCCTGCGCGAAGGCGATACCTTGGCGCGGCTGGGTGGCGACGAATTTGGCGTGTTGCTGGAAAACTGCCCGCCCGATCAGGCCGAGCGCATCGCCGAGCAATTGCGCCAGATGGTGCAGAGCCTGCACTTCGTGTGGAAAGGGCGGCCGTTCGTCACCACGGTCAGCATCGGGCTGGTGCACATGGCCCAGGCCCCGGGCACGCTGGAGGCTTCGCTGCGCGCTGCCGACATGGCGTGCTACATGGCCAAGGAGAAGGGGCGCAACCGTGTGCAGGTGTACCATGCCGATGACAGCGAACTGTCCATGCGCTTCGGCGAAATGGCCTGGATCCAGCGCTTGCATGTGGCTTTGGAAGAAAACCGCTTCTGCCTGTATGCCCAGGAAATCGCCCCGCTGAAAAGCTTCGAAGGCCCGGGGCACATCGAGATTCTGCTGCGCCTGCACGACGAAAGCGGCCGTACCATCCTGCCCAGCAGCTTTATCCCGGCGGCCGAACGCTACGGCCTGATGACCGCGCTTGACCGTTGGGTGGTGCGCAATGTGTTTCTGGTCATACGCCAGTGCCTGGACGAAGGGCGCGAAGGGCCGTTGTCGATCTGTGCGATCAACCTGTCGGGGTCGAGCATCGGCGACGACAAGTTTCTCGAATACCTGCAGCGGTTGTTCGTCGAGTACGCCATCCCGCCGCGAATGATCTGCTTTGAAATTACCGAAACCAGTGCCATCGCCAACCTGGGCAGCGCCATCCGTTTCATCAACGAGTTGAAGGGGCTGGGTTGCCGCTTTTCGCTCGATGATTTCTGCGCTGGCATGTCCTCGTTCGCCTATCTCAAGCATTTGCCCGTGGATTACCTGAAGATTGACGGCAGTTTCGTCAAGGACATGCTCGACGACCCGGTCAACCGGGCCATGGTCGAGGTCATCAACCATATCGGCCATGTGATGGGTAAGCGCACCATTGCCGAGTTCGTCGAAACACCCTTGATCGAGCAGGCCTTGCAGGAAATTGGCGTGGATTACGCCCAGGGCTACCTGATCGAACGCCCCCAGGTGTTCACCTGTGACAGTCTGCAGCGCCAACGGATCGCCGCCCGGCCTCTGTTGCAGCGGGCACCTGGCACGTTTCGCTAGCTAGAAATCACAAGGATCAAGGAGCTGAAAGTGATTGATGCATTCGTACGTATCGGGCCTTTGATGGACCCGCCAGTTACCCCCAATGGGCCCAGCAACTGATTGAAGACTGCCGCGAGAGCAAGCGTCGGGTGGTGGAGCATGAGTTCTATGCGCGTCTGCGCGATGGCCAGCTGAAACAATCGACCATCCGCCAGTACTTGATCGGTGGCTGGCCGGTGGTGGAGCAGTTTTCGCTGTACATGGCGCATAACCTGACCAAGACCCGCTACGGCCGGCACCAGGGCGAGGACATGGCCCGGCGTTGGCTGATGCGCAACATTCGCGTCGAGTTGAACCATGCCGACTACTGGGTGAACTGGTGCCAGGCGCACGGCGTGCACCTGCACGAATTGCAGGCGCAGGAAGTGCCGCCCGAGCTGAACGGCCTGAACGACTGGTGCTGGCGGGTGTGTGCCACCGAGAACCTGGCCATTTCCATGGCGGCGACCAACTATGCCATCGAAGGCGCGACCGGCGAGTGGTCGGCGGTGGTGTGCTCGACCGATACTTACGCGCAAGGCTTCCCGGAAGACCAGCGCAAGCGGGCGATGAAGTGGCTGAAGATGCACGCCCAGTATGACGATGCGCACCCGTGGGAGGCGCTGGAGATCATCTGTACCTTGGCCGGTGAGAACCCGACGCTGGGGCTGCGTACCGAGTTGCGCAGGGCGATTTGCAAGAGTTACGACTGCATGTACCTGTTCCTGGAACGGTGCATGCAGCTGGAAGGGCGCCAGCAGGGGCGTATGCGCCCGGCGTTGGCGGCGGGTTAGGGCCTTGGGGCCGCTGCGCGGCCCATCGCGACGCAAGGCCGCTCCTACAAGAGATCGCGTACCCTTGTAGGAGCGGCCTTGCGTCGCGATGGGCTGCACAGCAGCCCCGGCAGTCTCAAGCCTTACTGGGCGTTGAGCGCTTGCCCGTTGACTGCTTTGCTGTCCGGCCCCATCAGGTACAGATACACCGGCATGATCTCTTCCGGCAGCGGGTTGTTCTGCGGGTTCTCGCTGGGGTAAGCCTGAGCCCGCATCGCCGTACGCGTGGCGCCCGGGTTGATGCTGTTGGAGCGCACCGGCGCCACGCCTTCCAGTTCGTCGGCCAGGGTCTGCATCAGGCCCTCGGTGGCGAACTTCGACACGCCGTAGGCGCCCCAGTAAGCCCGGCCCTTGCGCCCGACGCTGCTGCTGGTGAACACCACCGAGGCGTCTTCCGACAGCTTCAGCAGTGGCAGCAAGGTGCTGGTGAGCATGAAGGTGGCATCGACGTTGATGTGCATCACACGCATGAAGTTGTCGCCCGACAGCTGCTCCAGCGGCGTGCGCGGGCCGATGATCGAGGCATTGTTCAGCAGGCCGTCGAGGCGGCCGAACTGGTCTTCGATCATGACCGCCAGCTCGTCGTACTGGTGGGGCAGGGCGGTTTCCAGGTTGAACGGGATGACCACCGGCTGTGGGTGCCCGGCGGCTTCGATCTGGTCGTAGACCTCGTTCAGGTTGGCCTCGGTCTTGCCCAGCAGCAGCACGGTGGCACCCAGTGCGGCATAGGCCTTGGCAGCAGCAGCACCAATGCCACGGCCGGCGCCGGTCACCAGAATGACCCGGCCTTGCAGCAGGTCGGGGCGGGCGGTGTAGTCGAACATTGTGTATTCCCTGTCTCTAGTTCAGCAGCCGCACAGCGCGCTGTCGATCACTTTGCGCAGCTCCAGCGGGTGGTCCACCACCACGTCGGCGCCCCAGTTGTTCGGGTTGTCCTCTGGATGAATATAGCCGTAGCGCACCGCCGCCGTGCGGGTGCCAGCGTCGCGGCCAGACTCGATGTCGCGCAGGTCGTCGCCGACGAACAGCACGCTGGCCGGGTCCAGGTTCAAGGTTTTGCAGGCCAGGATCAGCGGTTCGGGGTCGGGTTTGCTGTTTTTCACGTGGTCCGGGCAGATCAGCAGTGCCGAGCGTTCGGCCAGGCCCAGTTGCTGCATGATCGGCTCGGCGAAGCGTACCGGCTTGTTGGTGACCACGCCCCACAGCAGGTTGCCTTTTTCGATGTCGGCCAGCAGCTCGGCCATGCCATCGAACAGTTTGCTGTGTACCGCGCAGTCGCGTTGGTAGCGCTCGAGGAACTCCAGGCGCAGGGCCTCGAAGCCTTCGGTTTCCGGGTCCATGGCAAACGTGGCGGCAACCATGGCGCGCGCGCCGCCAGAGATCACGCCGCGGATCAGGTTGTCGTCAACGGCCGGCAGGCCGCGCTCGGCGAGCATGGCCTGGCAAATGGCGATGAAGTCCGGCGCCGTGTCGAGCAAGGTGCCGTCCATGTCGAAGAGTACTGCTCGCAAACGCATGCTTATTCCTCGCGCAGGGTCTGGATCATGTAGTTGACGTCGACGTCGCTGTTGAGCTTGTAGTGCTTGGTCAGCGGGTTGTAGGTGAGGCCGATGATGTCCTTTACCTGCAGGCCGGCATCGCGGCTCCAGGCACCCAGCTCGGACGGGCGGATGAACTTCTTGAAGTCATGGGTGCCGCGCGGCAGCATTTTCAGAATGTATTCGGCGCCGACGATGGCCAGCAGGTAGGCCTTGGGGTTGCGGTTGATGGTGGAGAAGAACACCTGGCCGCCAGGCTTGACCATGCGGTAGCAGGCGCGAATCACCGAAGACGGGTCGGGCACGTGCTCGAGCATTTCAAGGCAGGTGACCACGTCGAACTGTTCAGGCATTTCCTCGGCCAGCGCTTCGGCGGTGATCTGCCGGTATTCCACCTGCACGCCCGACTCCAGCTGATGCAGTTGGGCCACTGCCAGCGGTGCCTCGCCCATGTCGATACCGGTGACCGTGGCGCCGCGCAGGGCCATGGCTTCGCTGAGGATGCCGCCGCCACAGCCTACGTCCAGCACTTTCTTGCCGGCCAGGCTGGCCCGCTCGTCGATCCAGTTGACGCGCAGCGGGTTGATTTCGTGCAGCGGCTTGAACTCGCTTTCGCGGTCCCACCAGCGGTGGGCCAGCGCTTCGAACTTGGCGATTTCGGCGCGGTCGACGTTGCTCATTGAACAGTCCTCTGAAACTTCGCAAAATTGCGCCGGAGTATACCCGAGCGCTCAGCCCCAAGGGTCGCTATAATCGCCGGCTTTTGATATCCGAACGACAGGGAGAGGTGATGCGCGAGCGACTTTTGGCGGCGGAGAAGGTGACCGCGATCCGCTGGCAGGGCGGCGCCTTGCACCTGCTCGACCAGCGTCTGCTGCCGTCGCAAGAGCGCTGGCTGGCCTGCGACAATGTTGCGCAGGTGGCTGCGGCGATCCGCGACATGGTGGTGCGCGGGGCTTCGGCCATCGGCATTGCCGCCGCCTACGGCCTGGTGCTGGCCCTTGAAGAGCGGCTGGCCCAGGGTGGCGATTGGGAGATGGACCTGGAAGAAGACTTTCTCACCCTGGCCGAAGCGCGCCCCACTGCTGCCAACCTGTTCTGGGCGCTGAACCGCATGCGCGAGCGCCTGCTGCGCCTGCGAGCGGACGAAGACGTGCTCGCCGCGCTGGAAGCCGAAGCCGTGGCTATCCATGAAAGCGACCGTGAAGCCAACCTGACCATGTCCCAGCAAGGTATCGAGCTGATCCGTCGCCATCAGGGCAATGCCCAGGCCTTGCTCACCTACGGCAACGCCGGCGCCCTGGCCAGCGGCGGCTTTGGTACCGCACTGGGGGTTATTCGCGCCGGTTACCTGGAGGGCATGGTCGAGCGGGTCTATGCCGGCGAGACCCGTCCCTGGTTGCAAGGCTCGCGCCTGACCGCCTGGGAGCTGGCCAACGAAGGCATCCCGGTGACCCTGTGCGCCGATTCGGCGCTGGCCCACCTGATGAAGACCAAAGGCATCACCTGGGTGGTGGTGGGGGCGGACTGCATTGCCGCCAACGGCGACGTGGCCAGCAAGATCGGCACCTATCAGCTGGCGGTCAGCGCCATGCATCATGGTGTGCGGTTCATGGTGGTAGCGCCGAGCACCAGCATCGACCTGAACCTGGCCACGGGCGAGGATATCCCGTTGGAGGAGCGTGACGCCGACGAGTGGCTGGACTTTGGCGGTGCCCCGGCGGTGCCGGATGTCGAGGTGTTCAACCCGGTATTCGACGTGACCCCGGCCGACCTGATCGATGTGATCGTGACCGAGCGCGGCATCGTCGAGCGCCCGGATACTGCCAAGCTGGCCCAGCTGATTTGCCGTAAGCGGTTGCACTGATGCCTGTATTGCCTGTACCGCCGCGAAGAGGCCGGTACAGGCAATGAAAATTCAAGATTCAAACCCACCTGAGACCACCTGCCACATCTCCCCACCGCCCCCGCCTTTGTGATAACATCCGGCAGTTTCCAGGACCGCCCATCACGGCGGCCTTCATTGCGCAGATCCATGGCACAACTCATTGATTTGTCGTAAGTCGTCGCACCCATATGCGCTGCGGCGGCGAGCTTCGTTCGGCCCTTGATGGAGCTGCGAAGTTTCACCAGAAAAAGGAATCAGGCTTCTCATGGGCGAACTGGCCAAAGAAATCCTCCCGGTCAATATCGAAGACGAACTGAGACAGTCTTACCTCGACTACGCGATGAGCGTGATTGTCGGGCGAGCGCTGCCCGATGCGCGTGACGGCTTGAAGCCCGTGCATCGTCGCGTTCTCTATGCGATGAGCGAACTGGGCAACGACTGGAACAAGCCGTACAAGAAATCCGCCCGTGTGGTCGGTGACGTGATCGGTAAGTACCACCCGCACGGCGACACCGCGGTCTACGACACCATCGTGCGTATGGCCCAGCCGTTCTCGCTGCGCTACCTGCTGGTCGACGGTCAGGGCAACTTCGGTTCGGTGGACGGCGACAACGCCGCGGCTATGCGATACACCGAAGTGCGCATGACCAAGCTGGCCCACGAGCTGCTGGCCGACCTGCACAAGGAAACCGTCGACTGGGTGCCCAACTACGACGGCACCGAGCAGATTCCGGCGGTCATGCCGACCCGTATTCCCAACCTGCTGGTCAACGGCTCCAGCGGTATCGCCGTGGGCATGGCGACCAACATTCCGCCGCACAACCTTGGCGAGGTCATCGACGGCTGCCTGGCGCTGATCGACAACCCGGACGTCACCATTGATGAACTGATGCAGTTCATTCCTGGGCCAGACTTCCCGACTGCCGGCATCATCAACGGTCGCCAGGGCATCATCGAGGCCTATCGCACCGGCCGGGGCCGCATCTACATGCGTGCCCGCTCCGAGATCGAAGACATCGACAAGGTAGGCGGCCGCCAGCAGATCGTCATCACCGAGCTGCCGTACCAGCTGAACAAGGCACGCCTGATCGAAAAGATCGCCGAGCTGGTCAAAGAGAAGAAGATCGAAGGCATTACCGAGCTGCGCGACGAGTCCGACAAGGACGGCATGCGCATCGTCATCGAGCTGCGTCGCGGCGAGGTGCCGGAGGTGGTGCTCAACAACCTCTATCAGCAAACCCAGCTGCAGAGCGTGTTCGGCATCAACGTGGTGGCATTGGTCGATGGCCGTCCGCGCCTGCTCAACCTCAAGGACCTGCTCGAAGCGTTCGTCCGTCACCGCCGTGAAGTGGTGACCCGCCGTACCGTGTTCGAGCTGCGCAAGGCCCGTGAACGTGGCCACATCCTTGAAGGCCAGGCGGTCGCGCTGTCCAACATCGACCCGGTCATTGCCCTGATCAAGGCCTCGCCGACCCCGTCCGAAGCCAAGGAAGCCCTGGTTTCCACGCCGTGGGAATCCAGCGCCGTGCAGGTCATGGTTGAGCGCGCTGGCGCCGACTCCTGCCGCCCAGAGGACCTGCCGGAACAGTACGGGCTGCATGATGGCAAGTACTTCCTGTCGCCTGAGCAGGCTCAGGCCATTCTCGACCTGCGCCTGCACCGCCTGACCGGCCTGGAGCACGAGAAGCTGCTGGCCGAGTACCAGGAAATCCTCGAGCAGATCGGCGAACTGATCCGCATCCTCAGCAGCGCCGAGCGCCTGATGGAAGTGATCCGCGAAGAGCTGGAGGCCATTCGCGCCGAATACGGCGATGCCCGTCGTACCGAAATCCTCAATGCCAGCCACGACCTCAACTACGGCGACATGATCCCGGAAGAAGAGCGCGTGGTCACCATCTCTCACGGTGGTTATGCCAAGACCCAGCCATTGTCCGCTTACCAGGCCCAGCGCCGTGGCGGCAAAGGCAAGTCGGCGACTGGCGTGAAGGACGAGGACTACATCGAGCACCTGCTGGTCGCCAACAGCCACGCCACCCTGTTGCTGTTCTCCAGCAAGGGCAAGGTGTACTGGAAGAAGACCTACGAAATCCCCGAAGCGTCCCGTGCTGCCCGTGGTCGCCCGCTGGTCAACCTGCTGCCGCTGGAGGAGGGTGAGCGCATCACCGCCATGCTGCAGATCGACCTCGAAGCGCTGCAGCAGAACGCCGACCTCGACGAAGAGCTGGAAGAAGCGGATGACACCGTGCTCGAAGGTGAGCTGGTAGAGGCCGAGGAAGTCGACGAAGAAGACGGCGACACTCCGGAGTGGGTGGCGGAGCCGACCGGCGCGTACATCTTCATGGCTACCGCCTCCGGCACCGTCAAGAAGACCCCGCTGGTGCAGTTCGCCCGTCCGCGCTCCAACGGCCTGATCGCCTTGAAGCTCAAGGAAGGCGATACCTTGATTGCAGCGGCCATCACCGACGGCGCCAAAGAAGTCATGATGTTCTCCGACGCCGGCAAGGTCATCCGCTTCGCCGAGAGCGTAGTGCGTGAAATGGGCCGTAACGCGCGTGGTGTGCGCGGCATGAAACTGGGTAAAGGTCAGCGCATCATTTCCATGCTGATCCCCGAGTCGGGCTCGCAGATCCTCACCGCGTCCGAGCGTGGCTTCGGCAAGCGCACCCCGCTGTCCAAGTTCCCGCGTCGCGGCCGTGGTGGCCAGGGTGTGATCGCCATGGGTACCAAGGGGCGCAACGGTCTGCTGATCGGTGCTATCCAGGTGCAGGAAGGCGAGGAGATCATGTTGATCTCCGACCAGGGTACGCTGGTGCGCACCCGGGTTGGCGAGGTATCCAGCCTGAGCCGTAACACCCAGGGCGTTACGCTGATCAAGCTGGCGGCTGATGAGACGCTGGTGGGCCTGGAGCGTATCCAGGAGCCGTCCGAGGACGAACTCGATGATGTGGTCGAGGCGGACGAGGAGGGTGTCGAGGCTGAAGCGCCAGACAACGAAGAAGCTGCTGGCGCCGAAGAGGCCCCGCAAGAGTAAGCAAGCGTAAACCCGAGCGGGGCGACCAAGGTCGCCCCGTTTGACTGATTGCAGCAGGCAACAACGAATTTGTTCTATTTGGCAGAGCGAGAGTGGATGTGAGCAAACGAGCCTTTAACTTCTGCGCAGGCCCTGCCGCGCTTCCTGACGCTGTCCTGCAGCGCGCCCAGGCCGAGATGCTGGACTGGCGTGGCAAGGGCTTGTCGGTGATGGAAATGAGCCATCGCAGCGACGATTACGTGGCCATCGCCGAAAAGGCCGAGCAGGACCTGCGTGACCTGCTGTCCGTCCCCTCCAACTACAAGGTGTTGTTCCTGCAGGGTGGTGCCAGCCAGCAGTTCGCTGAAATCCCGCTGAACCTGCTGCCGGAAAACGGTACCGCCGACTACATCGAAACCGGTATCTGGTCGAAGAAGGCCATCGAGGAAGCGCGCCGCTTTGGCAACGTCAATGTCGCCGCCAGCGCCAAGCCATACGATTACCTGGCCATCCCAGGTCAGAACGAGTGGAGCCTGACCAAGAGCGCGGCCTACGTGCACTATGCGTCCAACGAGACCATTGGCGGCCTGCAGTTTGACTGGGTGCCGGAAACCGGTGACGTGCCGCTGGTCGTCGACATGTCGTCCGACATCCTCTCGCGTCCGATCGATGTGTCGCAGTACGGCCTGATCTACGCCGGCGCGCAGAAGAACATCGGCCCAAGCGGCCTGGTGGTGGTGATCGTCCGTGAAGACCTGCTGGGCCGCGCCCGCAGCAGCTGCCCGACCATGCTCGACTACAAGGTGTCGGCCGACAACGGTTCGATGTACAACACCCCGGCCACCTACTCCTGGTACCTCTCGGGCCTGGTCTTCGAGTGGTTGAAAGAGCAGGGTGGCGTCGACGCCATGGAGCAGCGCAACCGCGCCAAGAAAGAGCGTCTGTATGGCTTCATCGACAACAGCGATTTCTACACCAACCCGATCAGCGTCAATGCTCGTTCGTGGATGAACGTGCCGTTCCGCCTGGCTGATGAGCGCCTGGACAAGGCCTTCCTCGCCGGCGCCGACGCCCGTGGCCTGCTCAATCTCAAGGGCCACCGTTCGGTTGGCGGCATGCGCGCCTCCATCTACAACGCCCTGGGCCTGGAGGCGGTGGACGCGCTGGTGGGCTACATGGCTGAATTCGAGAAGGAGCACGGCTGATGTCCGAACAGGAGCTCAAGGCGCTGCGCGTACGCATCGACAGCCTCGACGAGAAAATCCTCGAGCTGATCAGCGACCGCGCCCGTTGCGCCGAAGAAGTGGCCCGGGTCAAGACCGCCTCGCTGAAAGAAGGCGAGAAGCCGGTGTTCTACCGTCCCGAGCGTGAGGCTGCGGTGCTCAAGCGCGTGATGGAGCGCAACAAGGGCCCGCTGGGCAACGAAGAGATGGCGCGGCTGTTCCGCGAAATCATGTCGTCGTGCCTGGCCCTGGAAGAGCCGCTGAAAGTCGCCTACCTCGGCCCCGAGGGTACGTTCACCCAAGCCGCGGCCATGAAACACTTCGGCCACGCGGTGGTCAGCCGGCCAATGGCGGCCATCGACGAAGTATTCCGTGAAGTGGCGGCCGGTGCCGTCAACTTCGGCGTGGTGCCGGTGGAAAACTCCACCGAAGGTGCGGTCAGCCACACCCTGGACAGCTTCCTCGAGCATGACATGGTGATTTGCGGCGAAGTCGAGCTGCGTATCCACCACCACCTGCTGGTGGGCGAGAACACCAAGACCGACAGCATCACCCGCATCTATTCCCACGCCCAGTCGCTGGCCCAGTGCCGCAAGTGGCTGGACGCGCATTACCCGAACGTTGAGCGCGTGGCCGTGTCGAGCAACGCCGAAGCGGCCAAACGGGTCAAGGGCGAGTGGAACTCGGCGGCGATCGCCGGCGACATGGCGGCCAACCTGTACGGTTTGACCCGCCTGGCCGAGAAAATCGAAGACCGCCCGGACAACTCCACGCGCTTCCTGATGATTGGTAGCCAGGAAGTGCCACCGACCGGTGACGACAAGACCTCGATCATCGTGTCGATGAGCAACAAGCCAGGTGCCCTGCACGAGTTGCTGGTGCCGTTCCACCAGAACGGCATCGACCTGACCCGTATCGAGACCCGCCCGTCGCGCAGCGGCAAGTGGACCTACGTGTTCTTCATCGACTTCGTTGGCCACCACCGCGACCCGCTGATCAAGGCGGTGCTCGAGCAGATCAGCCAGGAGGCTGTGGCGCTGAAGGTGCTGGGCTCTTATCCAAAGGCGGTGCTTTGATTCAAGGTTGCCGGGGCCGCTGCGCGGCCCATCGCGACACAAGGCCGCTCCTACAGGAGTACGCAGTCCCTTGTAGGAGCGGCCTTGTGTCGCGATGGGCTGCAAAGCAGCCCCCTGCGGTCTCACAGGCTGTCCAGATTTCAGAACAGGGTTCGCATCAGTGGTAAATGCAGCAAAAACCAAACCCGCGCCAATCATCAACCGCTTGGTCGTGGTCGGCCTCGGCCTGATCGGAGGCTCGTTCGCCAAGGGCCTGCGTGAAAGCGGCCTGTGCCGGGAAGTGGTCGGGGTCGACCTGGATGCCCCTTCGCGCAAGCAGGCCGTGGCCCTGGGCGTGGTCGACCGCTGCGAAGAAGACCTGGCTGCTGCCTGTGTCGGTGCCGATGTCATCCAGCTGGCCGTGCCAATCCTGGCCATGGAGAAAGTCCTGGCCCGCTTGGCCCGGCTCGACCTGGGTGATGCGATCATCACCGACGTCGGCAGTGCCAAGGGCAACGTCGTTCGTGAGGCGCGCGCCGTTTTCGGGCAGCGCCTGCCACGCTTCGTTCCAGGCCATCCCATCGCCGGCTCCGAGCAAAGCGGGGTAGAGGCCTCAAACGCCACCCTGTTCCGTCGGCACAAGGTGATTCTCACGCCGCTGGTCGAAACCGACCCGGCGGCGCTGGCCTTGGTCGACCGCCTGTGGCGTGCGCTGGATGCCGACGTGGAGCACATGTCGGTCGAGCGCCATGATGAAGTGCTGGCCGCCACCAGTCATCTGCCGCACCTGCTGGCCTTTGGCTTGGTCGATTCGCTGGCCAAGCGCAATGAAAACCTCGAGATCTTCCGGTACGCTGCGGGAGGCTTCCGCGATTTCACAAGAATCGCCGGCAGCGACCCGACCATGTGGCACGACATCTTCCTCGCCAACCGCGACGCTGTCCTGCGCACGCTTGATACATATCGCAGCGATCTCGACGCCTTGCGCGACGCGATCGCTGAAGGGGACGGGCACCAACTGCTGGGTGTATTCACCCGCGCTCGGGTTGCCCGCGAGCATTTCAGTAAAATCCTGGCCCGCCGGGCCTATGTGGACGCTATGAACGCCAACGATCTGATTTTCCTGGCCCAACCGGGTGGCCGCCTGAACGGGCGGATTCGCGTACCGGGCGACAAGTCGATTTCCCACCGCTCGATCATGCTCGGCTCGCTGGCCGAAGGCACTACCGAGGTCGAAGGCTTCCTCGAGGGTGAAGACGCGCTGGCGACCCTGCAGGCATTCCGTGACATGGGTGTGGTCATCGAAGGCCCCAACCATGGTCGAGTGACCATTCATGGTGTCGGCCTGCATGGCCTCAAGCCGCCGCCTGGCCCGCTGTATGTGGGTAACTCCGGTACTTCGATGCGCCTGCTGTCGGGCCTGTTGGCCGGTCAGTCGTTCGACGTGACCATGACGGGCGACGCCTCGCTGTCCAAGCGCCCGATGAACCGTGTGGCCAACCCGCTGCGCGAAATGGGTGCCGTGGTCGAGACCGGTCCGGAAGGCCGCCCGCCGCTGACCATCCGTGGTGGCCACAAGCTCAAGGGGCTGACCTACACGCTGCCGATGGCCAGCGCCCAGGTAAAATCCTGCCTGCTGCTGGCTGGCCTGTACGCCGAAGGCAAGACCACTGTCACCGAGCCTGCGCCTACCCGTGACCACACCGAGCGCATGCTGCGTGGTTTCGGCTATTCGGTCGAAAGCAACGGCCCAGTCGCTTCGCTGCAGTCCGGCGGCAAACTGACCGCTACCCGCATCGAAGTGCCGGCCGACATTTCCTCGGCGGCGTTCTTCCTGGTGGCAGCTTCTATCGCCGAAGGCTCCGAGTTGGTGCTGGAGCACGTTGGCATCAACCCGACCCGTACCGGCGTAATCGACATTCTGCGCCTGATGGGTGGCGACATCACCCTGGAAAACCAGCGTGAAGTCGGCGGCGAGCCAGTGGCCGACCTGCGTGTGCGCGGTGCCCAGCTCAAAGGTATCGATATTCCAGAAGCGTTGGTGCCGCTGGCCATCGACGAATTCCCGGTGCTGTTCGTCGCGGCTGCATGCGCTGAAGGGCGCACAGTGCTACGTGGCGCCGAAGAGCTGCGGGTGAAGGAGTCCGACCGCATCCAGGTCATGGCTGACGGCCTGATCACGCTGGGAATCAAGTGCGAGCCGACCCGGACGGCATCATCATCGACGGCGGCCAGTTGGGCGGCGGCGAAGTACACGGGCATGGTGACCACCGCATCGCCATGGCCTTCAGCGTGGCCTCGCTGCGCGCCAGTGCGCCGATCCGCATCCACGACTGCGCCAACGTCGCCACCTCGTTCCCCAACTTCCTGGCACTGTGCGCCGAAGTGGGCATCCGCGTGGCGGAAGAGGGCAAGTCGTGAATTTGCTGGCACCGGTCATCACCATCGACGGGCCGAGCGGCTCGGGCAAGGGCACGGTCGCCGGCCTGCTGGCCCGAGAGCTGGGCTGGAAGCTGCTGGATTCTGGCGCGCTTTACCGGTTGCTGGCATTCAATGCCAGCAACCACGGCGTCGACCTGACCAACGAAGAGTTGCTGACCAAGCTTGCCGCCCATCTGGATGTGCAGTTCATCGCCGCCGAGCCCGGTAAGCTGCAACAAATCATCCTCGAGGGTGAGGACGTCAGCAACGTCATCCGTACCGAAACCGTCGGCGCGGGTGCGTCGATGGTGGCCTCGCTGCCGGCCGTGCGTGATGCACTGTTGGTGCGCCAGCGTGAATTCCGCGACGTGCCGGGGCTTATCGCCGACGGCCGCGACATGGGTACCGTGGTGTTTCCGGACGCGCCATTGAAGGTCTTCCTCACCGCCAGTGCGGAGGAGCGCGCACGTCGCCGTTACCTGCAGTTGAAGGGCAAGGGTGAAGATGTTAGTCTGTCGAGTCTGCTGGATGAGATTCGTGCGCGTGATGAGCGCGACACCCAACGTGCAGTGGCCCCGCTGAAGCCAGCGGCCGATGCCATTCAGTTGGACTCTACCGAGTTGTCCATCGAGCAGGTGTTGCAACGTATCAGAAGTGAAATCGCCCAGCGCGATCTCGCCTGATAGCCAGGAAAGCAGGCAGGGGCACCAGTCAACGTCCTGCCGGCTTTCCTTTACTTAAAACGAACCCACATTGTCTGGAATGTGGTTATGGGCGTTTGTTTCGCCCGAATCTACAGGAATTAAAATGAGCGAAAGCTTTGCAGAACTCTTTGAAGAAAGCCTGAAAACCCTCAATCTTCAGCCGGGTGCGATCATCACCGGTATCGTTGTCGACATCGACGGCGACTGGGTTACCGTACACGCTGGCCTGAAGTCCGAGGGCGTCATCCCGCTCGAGCAGTTCTACAACGAAGCTGGCGAGCTGACCATCAAGGTCGGTGACGAAGTGCACGTTGCGCTGGACGCGGTCGAAGACGGCTTTGGCGAAACCAAACTGTCCCGTGAAAAAGCCAAGCGCGCCGAGTGCTGGATTGTTCTGGAAGCAGCTTTCGCCGCCGAAGAAGTGGTCAAGGGCGTTATCAACGGTAAGGTTAAAGGCGGCTTCACTGTCGACGTTAACGGCATCCGTGCGTTCCTGCCGGGCTCCCTGGTTGATGTCCGCCCAGTGCGCGACACCACCCACCTGGAAGGCAAAGAGCTGGAATTCAAGGTCATCAAGCTGGACCAGAAGCGCAACAACGTTGTTGTTTCGCGTCGCAGCGTGCTGGAAGCCGAGAACAGCGCCGAGCGCGAAGCCCTGCTGGAAACCCTGCAGGAAGGCCAGCAAGTCAAGGGTATCGTCAAGAACCTCACCGACTACGGCGCATTCGTGGACCTGGGCGGTATCGACGGCCTGCTGCACATCACCGACATGGCTTGGAAGCGCATCAAGCACCCATCGGAAATCGTTAACGTTGGCGACGAAGTCGACGTACGCGTTCTGAAGTTCGACCGCGAGCGCAACCGCGTATCGCTGGGTCTGAAGCAGATGGGCGAAGATCCGTGGGTAGCTATCACTGCCCGTTACCCAGAAGGTACTCGCGTACAAGCTCGCGTTACCAACCTGACCGACTACGGCTGCTTCGCTGAGCTGGAAGAAGGCGTTGAAGGTCTGGTACACGTTTCCGAAATGGACTGGACCAACAAGAACATCCACCCGTCGAAAGTCGTTCAGGTTGGCGACGAAGTGGAAGTCATGGTTCTGGACATCGACGAAGAGCGTCGTCGTATCTCCCTGGGCATCAAGCAGTGCAAGTCCAACCCATGGAAGACTTCTCCGGCCAGTTCAACAAGGGTGACAAGATCACCGGTACCATCAAGTCGATCACCGACTTCGGTATCTTCATCGGTCTGGACGGCGGCATCGACGGTCTGGTTCACCTGTCCGACATCTCCTGGAACGAAACCGGCGAAGAAGCCGTACGTCGTTTCAAGAAGGGCGACGAGCTGGAAACCGTCATCCTGTCGGTCGACCCAGAGCGCGAGCGCATCTCCCTGGGCATCAAGCAGTTGGAAGACGATCCGTTCTCCAACTTCGTTGCTGTCAATGACAAGGGCGCTATCGTCAAGGGCATCGTGAAAGAAGTTGACGCCAAAGGCGCCATCGTCACCCTGGCCGACGACATCGAAGCTACTCTGAAAGCTTCCGAAATCAGCCGTGACCGCGTTGAAGACGCGCGTAACGTTCTGAAGGAAGGCGAAGAGATCGAAGCCAAGATCATCAGCGTTGACCGCAAGTCCCGCGTTATCAGCCTGTCGATCAAATCGAAAGACGACGCTGAAGAGCGCGAAGCCATCCAGAGCCTGAAAAACGCTCCGGAAGCGGCTGCCGACACCACCATGGCTGCGCTGCTGCGCGAAGCAATGGCCAAGCAGAACTGAGTTCTGTTTGATCGGTAAAAAGGGCGACCCTCGGGTCGCCCTTTTTTGTGCCGAAAATGGCTCTAATCGGAGGGGCAGGTCGGTTATGTTGATGTTTGGCGACGTTATGAAAGGTCGTGGGCGTGATAACAATTTCCTGATCATCAGGTTGCTGGCGGCAACTGCGGTGGTGGTTGGGCATTCCTTCGCGCTCTCTTACCTGGAGTGCCTGAGCTGCACTGATCCGGGGATGCAGTTGGGGATGCCGGTGCCGGTGCACAGCCTAGGTGTAGAAGTGTTCTTCATGGTCAGCGGATTTTTGATCGCTGCCAGTGGTGAGAGGAACAGCGTCAAGGATTTCTACCTGGCGCGTGCACTCAGGATTCTGCCCGGTCTGTTGGTGTGTTTGTTCCTCATGGCTTTCGTACTGGGGCCTGTGATTACCTCGCTGCCGCTTGCCGAGTATTTCTCGCAAGGCCAGGTATACAAGTACTTCTATAGCCCACTGCTGATTTTCAAGGATGCCCAGTTCGTGCTGCCTGGAGTGACGTTTACCCCGCGCTTCCAAGGGGTTTCGGTCAATGGCAGTTTGTGGACCATACCGCTTGAAATGCGCATGTACTTGGTTCTCGGGGCGTTGGTGCTTGTGGCCAGGTTTTTCCGTTGGCCGGCATCGGGGCTGACGCTGATGGCGCTGCTGGTCTCGCTGGGGTTGCACACCCTGCATCCTGCCTATGCAGACTACCCGTTCAAGCTGGTGGTGTGTTTCCTGGCGGGCTCGGCGTTCTATTCGTGCAGGGCGATGATTCCGCATGCCGGCTGGCTTTTGCTCTTATGCGCTGGATTGTTCTTATTGAGCAAGGGTGGGCGCTTTGAGGTATTTACCTTCGCCACCCTGACTATTTACGCGACATTGTATTTTGCGTATTGCCCGCAATTGAGGCTGCCTTCTTTGGTGCAGGACTATTCCTACGGGATCTATCTGTATGCATTTCCGATCCAGCAGATTTTGGCGGGAGCGATGCCGTGGGCCGGGCCGTATTGGCTAATGTTGGCCGCAGTGCCGGCTTCTTGGTTGGCAGGGTATGTGTCGTGGCAGCTGGTGGAAAAGCCAGCATTGCTGATGAGAAGGCGCTTTTCGAATGAATGGCCTCGACGGCAATTGGCGTGAGGGTGCGCGCGGGGGTGGCTGGCATGCCCGCGCTGAGTTGGGTCATGGTGAGCCCCTTCTGCTAGACCATTCTTGTAAAACTTCAATCTTGAATTTTTTTATTAAGTCAAGAACCACCCTGTTCAAAACCTTCCCGGCGTGCTACAAACTGGTTAAGCAATGATCTAGCTGCTTGATAACGAAGGGAAAAATATGACGAAGTCGGAGCTGATCGAACGTATTGTCACCCATCAGGGGCTGCTCTCGTCCAAGGACGTGGAGCTGGCCATCAAGACCATGCTTGAGCAGATGTCACAATGCCTGGCCACTGGCGATCGCATCGAAATTCGCGGTTTTGGCAGCTTCTCGCTGCACTATCGCGCACCTCGTGTGGGTCGCAACCCAAAAACCGGCCAGTCGGTCAGCCTCGAAGGTAAATTCGTGCCGCACTTCAAGCCCGGCAAAGAGCTGCGTGATCGGGTCAATGAAGAAGACGAGGCTGAAGCCTGATCAACCAAGGAGGAATCTGATGCGTAACCTCAAGCGCGCCCTGGCGGCGGTATTCGTGCTGCTGTTGGCGGCTGTGGTGCTGTTCTTCGTGCTGGAGAACCAGCAGGCCGTGTCGTTGGTTCTGTTCGGTTGGGCCGCGCCGGCCATGCCGGTAGCCGTACTGGTACTGGCAGCTTTGGTCATTGGTCTGGCGGTAGGGCCATTGCTGGGGGCTTATGGTGTGCAGCGCAGCAAGCGCAAAATCAGGGCCTCTGCGCGACAGGCGGCACTAAGCGGAAATTAAGGAAATTTCCTACACCTGCTTAGGAAACTTTCACCTATGCATACATCGGTTGACATGGAGTAATAGCGCACTTCATTTTCGGCCCAGGCGAGTGTGCGCAGCATGGAATATCCCAGCCTTTCCCATCACGGTGGTACCCGCGGCGTCACCGGGTCTTGCCACCAGTTGCACGTCGATCCGTCAACCAGCCTGTTGATCGACTGCGGCCTGGAGCAGGGAAGCGAAGCGGCGCCGGGTGCGGAAAGCGCGGCGCTCGGCTTCGACATTCAGGGTATCCGGGCTCTGGTTATCACCCACGTACATCTCGACCACGTTGGTCGAATCCCGGCGCTGCTTGCCGCCGGCTATCGCGGCCCCATCCTGTGTAGCGAGCCCTCAGCCCGGCTGCTGCCGTTGGTGCTGGAAGATGCCTACAAACTGACCATCAGCAGTGAGCCTGCGCAGGTGGCGCGGTATATCGATTTTATTCGTGACCTTATTGTGCCGCTGCCGTTCGAGCAGTGGCACACGTTGGTTGAGCATCCCGGCCTTGGCTGCCGCATTCGCTTGCAGCGCGCAGGCCATCTGTTGGGCTCGGCTTATGTCGAGTGCGACATGCAGCATGGGCAATCCAACAGCCGTTATGTGTTCTCCGGCGACCTGGGTGCGTGTGGCAACCCCTTGCTGCGTCCGGTTCAGCCACCAGAGCGTGCTGATGTGCTCGTACTGGAAAGTACCTATGGCGACCGCCTGCATTCGCATGTCGACGACCGTAGGCGGCGGCTGGAAGATGCCATTGATCGCGCCCTCGCCGACAAGGGCACTATTCTGATCCCTGCATTCAGTCTTGGTCGCACTCAAGAAGTGCTGTTTGAGCTGGAAGATATCCTGCACCGCAAGGCACTACTGGGCGCAGCCGGTCCAGCCCCTGAGGGTGAGCCGATCGACTGGTCCCAGTTGCCCATCATCCTCGACTCGCCTCTGGCTCAGCGCATCACCAGCGTTTACCGGGAGCTGCACGAATACTGGAATGACGAGGCCAGGGCGCGTGTTGCTGAAGGGCGTGATCCGCTCGGCTTCAGTCAGCTGATCAGCGTGGATACCCATGCTCGCCACCAGCAGGTGGTCAACTACCTCAAGAGTACCGGTCGCCCGGCGATTGTGATTGCCGGCAATGGCATGTGCTCGGGTGGGCGTATCGTCAATTACCTCAAGGCCATGCTGGCAGATCCGCGGCATGAGGTGATGTTTGTGGGCTATCAGGCCAAGGGTACGCCGGGGGCGGTGATACAGGCTAGCGAAGGGGCGGAAGGGTTTGTGCAGGTTGATCTGGATGGGCGGATGTATGAGGTGCGCGCAAAAATAGTAACTTTACCGGGGTACAGTGGCCATGCGGATCAGGAGGGTTTGGTGAGTTTCGCGTTTGACGGTACTCATGCGTCCCGGAAAATTGTCCTGGTTCATGGAGAGGCGCGGGCGAAGATGGTCTTGGCCCAGGCGCTCGTCAGGCGCAGTGTTCAGGACGGAATAGAGGTCGACGTCATGGTTGCCTCTTAGCAGGTCGCGGGTCGCAGGCCGTCGGTTCGCGGAGCTGCGGTGGAACTTTGTAGGCGGTGTCTTCCTCTTAGGTCGGATTAGTGCTAAAGCTGTAAGCCGTTTCGTGCGGTTTGCGGTGGAGTAGCAAATTGCCGCTACGCTGAGGTTCGGCAGATCCTGATGACGGATCTGTCGGAGCCAAGGCTTAGCCTTGCTAGCACAGGAATCATGCAAGTGATCGGATCTGAGGAAAAACAGAATAAATGCGAAATGAACGTAGCCGTGAAGTCGGAAATGATGACCTTGATGTCCTCGAGCTCTGGGATGTGCTGTGGAACCGCAAGCTGCTTATCTTGTCGAGTATCGCTTTAGTTACCGTAGCTGCGTTTGTATATGTTTCGCTCAAGACGCCTTTGTACGAAGCAAAGTCTTTTATCCTTCCTCCCACAAAAAATGACATTGCACAGCTTAATTACGGGCGTACCGAGGCCAGCGGTCTCGAGATATTCACGCCTAAGGACGTTTACGAGATCTACCTCCGTTCCCTGCAGTCCGAATCACTGCGGCGCCAGTTTTTCCGTACCGTCTATTTGCCTAATCTTCCTGAGGCTGCTCGCCAAGGTTCTCAGGATGCACTTTATGATCAGTTTGGCAAGGTATTGACTGTAGACCCTGTGGCAGGAGACAGTGCCGGGCGCATTCTAGTCAGGGCGTTGAGCGACGACCCTGACATGAGCGTGAAGTGGGTAACGCGGTTTTCGGAAATGGCCAGCGACCGCGCAAAAAAAACGCTGGTGGAAGATGCTGATACGGAAGTGAAAGTGCTGGTAAAAAACCTGGAGCAACAGGTTCGGAGTGCGAGGGACGCGGCACACAGGCAACGTGAAGACCAGATTGTTCGTTTGGAAGAGGCACTGAAAGTTGCCAGGGCAGTTAGCCTGAGCAAGCCACCCATCATTGCCAATGGGTTAAACGCTGAAGTGTCTGGCAGCATGCAGGGTGCATTGACTTATATGCGGGGCAGTCAGGCGCTGGAGGCCGAGCTTGCGAACCTTCGTGCAAGGGAGTCCGATGACCCTTTCGTCGCCGATTTACGTGAGGTTCAGGAGAAGCTCGATTTTTATCGCAACCTGACGCTGAATGCTGCTGTTATTGAGGTGTTTCAACAGGATGGAGCCATTGAAGTCCCAGATAGCCCAGTCCGGCTACGCAAGCTTCTGATTGTTATGGGGGGCGCGTTCGCGGGGCTGGTGCTTGGCGTCCTGCTGGCTTCGTTTACTCATCTGGTTTCTGCTGAAAGGATGCGCCGCCTCAAGCGTGCCTGAGTTTCCAGATATCAGGCCTGCCCGAGGCAGGATATGTTGAACTGTATTAGTGAATTTTAAAAAGAGGCTGGTTGCGTGAAGCTCATAGAAACAAATATTTCGGACGTTGTAGTGTTTGAGCCCACTGTTTACGAGGACGACAGGGGTTGGTTCTATGAGTCTTACAGTGAGCCAAAATTCCATGCGTTGCTTAGTGTGCAAGGCATAACCCTTCCACCCTCTTTTGTTCAGGAAAATTGCTCGCTGTCCAAAAAGGGAGTTATGCGCGGGCTGCACTATCAGCTTTATCCGTTTGCCCAGGGTAAGTTGGTGAGTGTGGTTCAGGGGGCAGTATTCGATGTAGCTGTGGATATTCGCGAAGGTTCAGCTACCTTCGGCCAGTGGGTAGGAATGGAGCTGTCCGCAGCCAACCGCAAGATGATGTGGGTGCCAGAAGGATTTGCCCACGGTTTTATTGCGTTGGAGGATGACACTGTTTTCCAGTACCGGACTACCAATGTGTACTCCAAAGAGCATGAGCGCAGTATTGCCTGGAATGACCCAGATCTGGCGATCGAATGGCCGCAAGTGGAAGGGTTGTTGATCAGTGACAAGGATGCAGTAGCACCTACGCTTGGCGAGGCAGATCTGCCGCCCCTGATTCTTAGGGGGCAGACAGAGGACCTGGAGCTTCCAATTATCGGTGACGACCGCGGCAGCCTGATCAGCATAGAGAAAGCGCTGAACATTCCATTTGCGATCCGCCGCGTTTATTACATTTTTGGTACAAGACCAGGTGTCAGCCGGGGGTTTCACGCTCATCGAGATCTCCAGCAACTGATCATCTGCTTAGCCGGCAGTTGCCGTATGACATTGGATGACGGGAGCGGTCGAGTTGATCATTTGCTTGATGCGCCACACAAAGCCTTGCTCATCAAGAACATGGTCTGGCGGGAAATGCATGACTTCAGCGAGGATTGCGTGCTGATGGTCATTGCCAGTGAGACTTACGACGAGCGCGATTATATTCGCGGTTATGACGACTTCAAGAGGTTGGTCGCACATGACTAGTATTCATGCGTTGGCCGATGTGCAAACCGATGCCATCGGGGAAAAAACCAGAATCTGGCAATACGCGGTCATCCTCAAGGGGGCAAAGATTGGCAGCAACTGCAATATTTGCGCCCATACCCTGATCGAGGGCGACGTGGTGTTGGGGGATAATGTCACTGTAAAAAGTGGTGTGTTTCTCTGGGAAGGGCTGGTGATAGAGGACAATGTCTTTATAGGCCCTAATGCTACATTCACCAATGACAGGGTACCGCGCTCCAAGTGCTACCCCGAAGCTTATGAAGTTACGGTGCTGAAAGAGGGGTGCAGCATCGGGGCCAATGCGACATTGCTCCCGGGCGTCACAATTGGGCGTCATGCCATGGTAGGTGCTGGTGCCGTCGTGACCAAGGATGTACCCGACTACTGCGTGGTAGTGGGTAATCCTGCAAAAATAATAAGGGAGCTAGAGCATGGTTGATTTTCTGAATCTCAAGGCCGTTAATAAACAATATCGTGAAGAGTTGCTGCAGGCATGTGCCGATGTCATCGATTCTGGCTGGTACATCGGCGGTAACGCACTGGCGCGCTTTGAAAGCAACTTTTCCGCTTATTGCGGTACTGCCTATTGTATTGGCGTAGCAAACGGCCTTGATGCACTGACGCTGACCCTGACTGCCTGGAAACAACTTGGGCGAATCAAGCAGGGGGATGAGGTTATCGTCCCGGCCAACACCTACATTGCCAGCATTCTGGCAATTACTGCCAGTGGGTTGGAGCCTGTGTTTGTCGAACCAGATGCTGCAACGTTCAATATCGACGAATCCCTCATTCGCCGGGCGATCACCGACAGAACGCGTGTCATCTTGCCTGTTCACTTGTATGGGCAGATTGCTGATATGAAAGCAATCAACGAAATTTCCACCGAGTACGGATTGCTCGTGCTCGAAGACTCGGCCCAGGCACACGGTGCCTCCATTGATGGCAAGCGTGCGGGGAGTTGGGGAGATGCCTCGGGTTTCAGCTTCTATCCAGGTAAGAATCTGGGAGCGCTGGGCGATGCAGGGGCTATCACGACCTCGGACCCCGAATTGGCGGAAGTGCTGAGGGCTCTCAGAAACTACGGCTCCCACGAAAAATACAAGAACTTGTACGTAGGTGTGAACAGTCGGCTGGATGAAATCCAGGCTGCAATGCTGGACGTGAAGCTCAAGCATCTTGACGACGAGATCGCCAGGCGTCGGCATATCGCTGCGCGTTATCGTGCTGGTATTCACAATCCGCATATTGCCCAGCCGCAGGTTGCATCTGCCGAAGGGCATGTCTGGCATCTGTATGTTGCCCGTACGGCATACAGGAGCGAGCTGCAGCAGCACCTGCGAGAGCAGGGCGTGCAGACACTGGTCCACTATCCGATCCCTCCTCACAAGCAGCAGGCCTACAGCCAGTACCATGGTTTGAATCTGCCGCTTACGGAAAGGATTCATGACAAGGTAATCAGCCTGCCTGTAGACCCTACCATGAGCGAAGCGGATATCCAGACGGTCATTGATGCCTGCAACAGCTTTACTGTATCCGGGCATTAATTAATGACGTTGATCAAGACCAGTTTGCTGAATGCTATTGCTGTTTTTGTAAAGATGGCGACATTGCTGGGGCTTAACAAAGTGCTGGCCCTTTATGTAGGGCCAGCGGGATACGCTGCTATCGGGCAGCTGCAAAATGCCGTGACTATGTTCACCACTCTGGCCAGTGGTGCTGTCAGCACCGGCGTTACCAAGTACACGGCGGAGTTTGCGGATGAACCGGTTGAGCAACGCAAGATCTGGCGTACCGCCGGCACGCTGTCACTGCTGATCTCGGCGGTGCTGGCCGTGCTGATTGTGGTTTTGCAGGCACCTTTGGCAGGCTGGTTTTTCAATGACGAAACGCTTGCACCTGTACTGGTGTGGTTTGCCTGCACCTTGGTGTTCTTTGCGTTCAACTCACTGCTGCTCGGCATCCTGAACGGCAAGAAGGATGTGCAGCGCTATGTACTCGCCAACATTCTTGGCAGCCTGATATCGCTGGCAGTGACCTGTGCGTTGACAGTAAAGCTGGGGCTGTACGGAGCGTTGGTTTCGCTGGCGGTCTACCAGTCATTGAGCTTTATGGCCACACTTGTCATTTGCATGCGAACGCAATGGTTCCGCATCACCGACTTCATCGGGGAGCTGGACAAGCAGTCGCTGTCCAGGCTTGGCAAGTTTGCCTTGATGGCTGTGGTGACAGCGTGCTCGATACCCGTGTGCCATGTGTTCATCCGTGACTATCTGGGCACGGAATTGGGGTGGGATCATGCAGGTTATTGGGAGGCCATGTGGCGTCTGAGCACGGCCTACCTCATGCTGATCACCACAACACTGGCCGTCTATTACCTGCCAAGGCTTTCCGAGCTTTCTGATGCAGGTGAGCTGCGTAGGGAAATCATACAGGGGTATAAGCTGATCCTGCCTTTGACTGTCTCCGCTGGCCTGGTCATATATCTGCTCAGGGATTTCATCATTCACGTGCTGTTCTCTGAGTCCTTTCTGCCCATGCGTGAACTGTTCGCATGGCAGATGGTCGGAGACAGCTTGAAGGTAGTGAGTTGGTTGATGGCCTACCTGATGCTAGGCAAGGCGCTTACTCGGTTGTATCTGGTGACAGAGATTCTTTCGACGCTCTCGCTGTACGCATTGACGGTTTATTTAACCCAGTTGTGGGGATATGAAAAGGTTACCCTTGCCTACGCTGTTAACTACCTGCTGTACGGAATAGTCATGTATCTTGCGGTGTTCCGCCGTTTGCACACCATTGTTGGGAATACGGCGCGGAGCTGAGTAATGATGAAGGACGTCATCGAACAGTTACACGGACGCATTCTTGACGGCGAACCTGACCAAGCCCTGATACAGGCGCAGGTTTATGGCGCACTGCTGTGGGCGGTGGATCTGGGTATCTATGATGCTGCAACACTGGAGCGCCACCTGGTCGCCCAGTGCGCCAGCCAGGTCACGGTACCGGCTGCCAGCGGCAAATCGCGGGGTTGCCTGCATGTGGTCAGCGAGCCCTACCTGCAAGGCGGGCACACCCGACTGATGGAGCGCCTGGCGCACATGCACCAAGAGCCTGTGGACCTGCTGGTTGCACGCAGCGCTAAACCCCAGGTGCTCGAACGGCTGGCCGGCTATTTTGCCCATATCGAAGTGGCGCATGGCGATGACCCGTGCGCCCGGCTGCAATCCATTGTCGACACCCTAGCCCAATACGACAAGGTGGTGCTGCATATCCATCCGGACGACATAATCACCACCGTTGCTTGTGGCCTGCTGAAACAGCAGCGTGGCGCTGCGGTGACGGTGTATTTTGTCAACCACGCGGACCATGTGTTCAGCTTTGGTGCTTCGGTGGCCGATGTGTACTTCGAGATCAGCGCCTACGGGCATCACCTGGACAAGAATAAGCACCTCACCTGCCAAAAGAGCTTCCTGGCGATCCCGATTGAAACCAGCGGAGCAAAGGTGCCGGACGCTGTGCCTGCGCATGAGCGGATCAAGGTGTTCAGCGCAGCCTCTGCCGCCAAGTACAAGCCCCATGGCGGGCTGGACATGCGCCCATCGATTAAGGCCATTCTTGACAGGTTCCCGAGCGCCGAGTGCTGGATCATTGGTGCCAACCCACTGACCAACACTTGGTGGTGGACAGTGAAACTGCGTTACCCCAGACGTTTTTTCATTCGCCGCCACCTGCCGTACAAGGACTACCTGGCCTTTGCGGAAAAAGCCGACTTCTACCTGGACAGCTACCCGATACCTGGCGGTACGGCGTTCGCCGAGCAATTGCTCAAGGGCCGGCGTTGTGTTGGGCTGGTTGCGCCGATTCAGGGCTATTCCCCTGCAGACAGCCTGAAGGTGGCCAGCGTCGACCAGTTGCTGGCCAGCATCGAGCAACCGCAGCCCAGCGCAGCGGTGGTCGAAGCCGTGCAACAGGTGAACTCGGTGGAAGCGGTGAAAGCGCGCTACCTGGCCTGCATCGAACGGGGTGAATACAGCGAAAACCAGCTGACGGCCATGCTGCCGTGGTCGGGCAATCTCGATTTCATGAAACCGACAGGTAAGGTCACTAGCATGATCCCTGCGGATGTTTTCGACGCCCTGTGCCGTATGGACACAAACCTGGCGTTGCGAACGCTGCTTTCCTACGCCTGGGTGCCGCGCATCAAGATCCTGATCAAGGTCACGCTGTTGCGGCTGGCCAGGTTTGCTAGAGCGCGAGGGTGAGTGTGATCAAGATCTTTATCGGCGTGCTGTTCTGCCTGCTTTTCTTGAGCGATTACATCGTCCTGACATTGGGGCTGGGCAGCGCCTTTGCCGGCTGGCGTGAAATGATCAGCCTGTTGCTGGTCATGTGGCTCTTACTGCGTGCCCTGGCCAGCATCACTGCGCGTGGCATGGTTAACCTCGAAGTCGGCCGGTCGTTGCTGATTGTGCTGTTCTTCGCCTTCCTGTACCTGCTGTTTGGCGACTTAAGTGCGGGATCGGTGCGTATGTTCCGTGCACTGGCCGTGCCGGTGTTTGTCGGCATGGCTGTGGCCATCTGGGCGCAGGCGGTGTCGACCGAGAAAAAGCTGCGCCATGTGTACTGGTCGGTGTTGGCCATGAGCGTACTCACCGGCCTGTATGCACTGTACCAGTACCTGACCATCGCCTCGGTCGAGCAGTTCTGGTACTGGCCGTTGCTAAGCGCCAAAGGCTACGAGCTACAGCCCTATAACTCGATGCGTGACGGGCTGCCGCGGATTTCCGGTTTTTTCACCGGCACGCTGGAGTTTTCCGCTGTCATCCTGAACACCGCCGCCATGACGCTGGCTGTGTTGCTCAGCGGGCGCGATTGGTCGCTTACCCGGCGTCTGCTATTGAGCGCTGCGTTTTTGCTGCTGTGTGTGTTGATCGCAATTGGTTCGGTGCGTACGGCCATGATCGGCCTGGTGTGTATCTGCGCGATGCTGGTGGTGACCAGGGTGCTGCGTACGGCCTGGCTGATTTCGCTGCTGGGTTACCTGCAGTTCTTTGGCTTGACCATGGCGATCTTCGCCTACCTGTCGATGGGCTACACCCAGGATTTGTCCGCACTGGACCGTGAGCGCCAGTGGTTGCATATGTACCAGGTGCTGAATGCGCACCCGATGGGCTATGGCTTCGGCTCGGTAGGGCCAGGCCAGCCGTACTGGTTCGACTCGTTCTGGCTCAACCTGCTGGCCACCTGCGGATGGGTCGGGGCGCTGATCATGGCGGGGTTGATTCTTTGGTATCACAAGCTGGTGACGATCATCGTTCGGGACAGGCCGCATGCCAGCGCGTGGAAAAACGGCTTGGGCAACTTCGTGATTGCCAGCTACCCGTTCTTCCTGAGCTCGTTCTTTTTCCAGTCCTATACGAACAGCGTGGTCCTTTACATATTCGCGATCGTGGTGATGGTGATCATTGGTGAAAACAGAAGAACAAAAGTTGAGCTTGGCAGTACTGATCGTTCTGTATCGGAAAACTAGCCAGGACTCGATTGCCCTGCAGTCGCTGCTTGCACAGCAGGCATTGCTGCATGAAGAGGGTATCGACCTGCAACTGTACGTCTGGAACAACTCGCCTGGCGTGGCGCAGCCGTGCCCGGGTGTGCGTTGGTACGAGGCGCACAATCAACGCTTGTCGGTGATCTACAACCAGGTCGCCGCAGAGGCGTTCGCTGCTGGCGTCGAGCTTTTCATGATCTCGGACGACGATACCAACTATTCGGACGTTCGCCTGTCCAGCTGCCTGGCGCAGATCGGCCAGGTGCGCAGTGCGCCAGACGGCGATCAGGTAGGCGTGTTCATGCCCCGCTTGGTCAGCCATGGGCAACTGGTGAGCCCCGGCCAGCGCTGGCTGTTCATGGGCCGCCTTACCCCCGATGTGGCCCCCGGCCTGGTGGCCTCGAAAAACCTGCTTGGCATCAACAGCGGGCTGATTTTCACTCGCCAGTGCTTCCAGCGCATGAAACCGTTCTACGACGAGCGGCTGCGCTTCTATGCCACCGACACCGACTTTTTCATCCGCTACGAAGGCTATTACTCCAAGGCCTGCGTACTGGATGTGGAAATTGCCCACGACCTGTCCGAGCACAGCGCCGATACCCCTGAGCGCGCGTTGTTCCGCTTTGAAGAAATGATTCACGGTTTGCGCATCAGCTTTCATTCCCACAGCCTGCTGCAGCGCGGCCTGCTTGACCTGTATCTGGTCTACGCCGCTATCCGCAAGGCGGTTGCCTACCGCAGCCCGGCCTTCGTCAAAGCCTTGTTTACCCAGGTGAGGGCCGTGAAATGATGCATGCCTTGCTCGAAAAACTGGTGTTGCTGGTCAAGAAGCGCCCAATGGTAATCGACCGGCGGATCTCGTCGGGCTACCTGCTTGGGCTGATCGTGAGCAAGCTGCTGATGGCCTGTCGCGGGGTGATTCGCCTGCGCCGGCGGCGGTTGGCGTTCATCGGCTCGGGGGTAACCCTGAAGGAAGTAAGCAAGATCGACTACGGCCCCGGGCTGGTGATCGATCAAGGCTGCTTTGTGGATGCGTTGTCCAATGACGGCATACGCTTCGGCACCGCCGTGTCACTGAACAAGCACATCATCATCGAATGCACCGGCAGCCTGGCCAACATCGGCAAGGGCCTGGTGATTGGCGACAACGTCGGCCTGGGTGCCGGTTGCTTCCTGGGTTGCGCCGGCGGCATCGAGATTGGCAGCGATACCATCATCGGCAACTTTGTCAGCTTTCACTCGGAAAACCACAACTTCGAAGACCCGCTGCAACCCATCCGCCTGCAAGGCGTAACCCGCCAGGGCATCAGGATTGGCCGCAACTGCTGGCTCGGTGCCAAGGTAACCGTGCTTGATGGCGCGGTGATCGAAGACGGTTGCGTGTTTGCTGCAGGGGCGGTGGTAGCTGCGGGTGTTTACCGCAAGAACTCGATTTATGGCGGTGTGCCGGCCAAGTTCATCAAGGCGCGGGTTGCTGAAGAAGGGGCGGCATGAAAACGTTGCACTTTGTCCATCTACTGAATGACTACAGTGGTAGCCCCCGGGTTCTGAACCAGACTATTACCGCACTTCAGCAAAGTGGCGCCGATTGCACGCTGCATGTAGGCAGCAGTGGCCACGGCGTGCTCGACGAATTGCAGGTTCGCACCTGCAAGTTTGCATACAAGCGTTTCGACAACCGCTGGCTGACCTTGCTGGCCTATGCCGGCTCTCAGGTGGCGTTGTTCTTCAGCATGCTGCGCCGCGTGCAACCAGGGCACGTGGTGTTGATCAACACCATGCTGCCCTTTGGCGCCGCCCTGGCTGCACGCTTGCGCGGTGCCAAGGTGGTGTACCACGTGCACGAAACCTCCATTCGGCCAGCGCTGTTGAAGGCGTTCTTGCGCCGGGTGATAGCCGGCTGTGCCAGCAAGGTGGTCTACGTGTCGAAGTACCTGCAGGTGCAAGAGGGTGTGGCCGGGGTGCCAGCAGTGACTGTGTATAACGGCCTGGCCGAGGGCTTTCAACAGCAGGCGATGGCCACGCCGTACCAACACTTGCATGCCGGCCGTTTCAATGTGCTGATGCTGGCGTCGTTGAAGGGTTACAAAGGGGTGGACGAGTTTGTCGCCCTGGCCACAGCGCTGGCTGGCGACCCGCTGCTGAAATTTACCCTGGTACTCAACGCCAGCCCGCAGGAAGTGGATAGCTACTTCGCAGGCAAGGCGCTGCCGGCAAACCTGGTGCTCAGCCCGGCCAGCGCAGATGTTGCGAAGTTTTACCGCGAGGCCAGCCTGGTGCTGAACCTGTCCCATGTGGATGGCTGGGTGGAAACCTTTGGCCTGACCATTCTCGAGGCCATGGCATTCGGCATTCCCACCATCGTGCCCCCGGTAGGCGGCCCGGTCGAACTGGTCAGCGATGGGGTAGAGGGTTACCAGATCGATTCGAAGCACCACCAACAGTTGCTGCGCACGGTTGCGCGCCTGTCGCAGGACCCACAGGCGTGCCAGGCATTGTCCGAGCACGCACGCATGAAAGCGAGTGAGTTTTCCACCGCCAACTTCCAGAAAAATATCGTGATGGTGTTTGATGACCTATAAGATTGCAGTGATTGGTACGGTAGGTTTGCCCGCTCAATACGGTGGTTGGGAAACATTGACCGAACAATTGGTGCGCAACCTGCCCAGTGACTGTGAACTCACCGTGTATTGCAGCGCACCGCATTACCCCCAGCGCCCGAAGTTTTTTGAACGTGCCCGTCTGGTTTACCTGAACCTCAAGGCCAATGGCGTGCAAAGCATTCCGTACGACGTGCTGAGCATGCTGCACGCGTACCGCAAGCATGACCTGATGCTGATCCTGGGGGTTTCCGGCTGCATCGCCTTGCCATTCATGCGTCTACTGACGCGCAAGCCGATCGTGGTGAACATCGACGGCTATGAATGGAAGCGCGCCAAGTGGTCCAACTTCGCCCGCTGGTTCCTGAAACTTTCCGAAGCAGTGGCGGTGCGCTTTGCTCACGCTGTCATCACCGACAACAAGGTGTTGCAGGAATACGTGACCGCCGAATACAACAAGCCCAGCGAATTGATTGCCTACGGTGGTGACCAGGCCCGAGCCGGCGAGCCGAGCGTGCAAGCCCGTCAAGCGTACCCGTTCCTTGCTGCACCTTACGCCTTCACGGTGTGCCGCATCGAGCCGGAGAACAACATCCATGTCATTCTCGAGGCCTTTGCCGGGTCTGGCATGCCGTTGGCGATTATCGGCAACTGGAACCACAGCGAATACGGGGTGCAACTGCGCAAGCAGTATGAAGGGGTGAGCAACATTCACCTGCTGGACCCGATCTACGATGTGGAGCAATTGAGCCCGCTGCGCAGCAATGCCACGGTGTACCTGCATGGCCACAGCGCCGGCGGTACCAACCCTTCGCTGGTGGAAGCCATGTGGTTGGGCCTTCCGGTGGTGGCCTTTGATGTGTCGTTCAACCGCGCCACCACCGAAGACCAGGCCCTGTACTTTGCCGACAGCGCCTCGCTGCGCAACCATGTGCAGGCGCTGCTGGGCGATGCCGAGGCGCGTGCAAACCTGTCGACGCGCCTGCATGAAATTGCCAACCGCCGTTATCGCTGGTCGGTGGTGGCGGAGCAGTACCGCAGTGTGTTCATCCGCCTGCTGGGTAATCGTTGATGGTCGAGCAAGGCATTCTGGTCACAGGCGGCAGTGGTTTCGTCGGCACGGTGCTGCTGCAGCGGCTAGCCCGCGACGCCCGCTGGGCGCCGCGGGCGTTGGTGCGCAAGCTGCCCGGCCAGCGGCTGGCCGGTGTCGACTACCAGCCCTTCAGGGAACTCGCGGCGGTGGATGTGGCATCCGGCCATTTCGAGCAAGTGGACACCGTGATTCACCTGGCCTCGCGCGTGCATGTGATGCGGGAAACCGCAACCGACCCATTGGCCGAGTTCCGTCGGGTAAACGTTGAAGGCACCTTGAGCCTGGCCCGGGCAGCTGCCCAGGCCGGCGTGCGGCGCTTCATTTTTGTCAGCTCGGTGAAGGTGAACGGTGAAACCACCGACGGCCGCCAGCCTTTTTCGGCCGACGAAGCCCCTGCGCCATCAGACCCCTACGGTATTTCCAAGCGTGAAGCCGAAGATGGCCTGCGCCAACTGGCAGCGCAAACCGGGCTGGAAGTGGTAATCGTGCGCCCGGTTCTGGTGTATGGCCCAGGCGTAAAAGCCAATTTCCGCAGCATGATGAACTGGCTGAGCAAAGGCGTGCCGCTGCCATTCGGCGCCATTCACAACAAGCGCAGCCTGGTGGCGTTGGATAACCTGGTGGACCTGCTGCTTACCTGTATCGATCACCCGGCAGCGGCCAACCAGACGTTCATGGCCAGCGATGGCCACGACCTGTCCACCACCGAGTTGCTGCAACGGCTTGGCCAGGCACTGGGCAAGCCCGCCAGGTTGCTGCCCGTTCCCGCTGCCTGGTTGAAGGGGGCGGCGACCTTGGCCGGCAAGGGCGCCCTGGCCCAGCGTTTGTGCGGTTCGTTGCAGGTAGACAGTGGCAAAACCCGTGAATTGCTGGGCTGGCAGCCCCCGCTGGACGTGGACCAGGCATTGCGGGCCACGGCACTCAACTTTTTGAAAGAGCAAGACAAATGACGGCATGGTGGCTTATCCCCCTGGTCGCAGGTGCATCCCTGCTGTTGACCGCAGCACTGCGGCGCTACGCCCTGAACAAGCAGATCATCGACGTGCCCAACGCGCGCAGTTCGCACACCGTGCCTACGCCAAGGGGAGGCGGTGTGGCCATTGTGCTGAGCTTTCTGGCTTGCTTGCCGGTGCTGGGCCTGGTCGGTGCCGTGCCGCTGGCGGCGCTGGTTGCCATTGGTGGGGCAGGGGCGTTGATCGCGGTCATCGGCTTCATGGACGACCACGGGCACATCGCGGCCCGCTGGCGCTTGCTCGGCCACTTCGCTGCAGCCGCGTGGATGCTGTATTGGTTGGGTGGCCTGGCGCCATTGCAGGTGTTCGGCTTTACCCTCGACCTGCAGTGGTTCGGCTTCATTCTGGCGGCGTTCTACACCGTGTGGATGCTTAACCTGTATAACTTCATGGACGGCATTGATGGTATTGCCAGCGTCGAAGCGGTCACCGCCTGCCTGGGCATGGTGCTGCTGTCGGCCTTGGCCGGTGTGCCGCAGTTGATGGCGCTGCCGCTGTTGCTGGCTGCGGCCACGCTGGGCTTCCTTTTCTGGAATTTCCCGCCAGCCAAGATCTTCATGGGCGACGCCGGCAGCGGCTTCCTCGGCATCGTGCTGGCGGGCCTGTCGCTGCAGGCCGCATGGGCTTCGCCGCAGTTGTTCTGGTGCTGGTTGATCCTGCTGGGGGTGTTCGTCGTGGATGCCACTTTCACCCTGATCCGCCGCCTGTTGCGCGGTGACAAGGTGTACGAAGCACACCGCAGCCACGCTTACCAGTTTGCCTCGCGGCACTATGGCAAACACCTACCGGTCACCCTGGCGGTGGCAGTGATCAACCTGTTCTGGCTACTGCCGGTAGCCCTGTGTGTGCTGTTACTGGGCCTGGACGGCGTGTGGGGCGTGATCATCGCCTACCTGCCATTGGCATATCTGGCCGTGCGCTGGCGCGCCGGTGAACTCGAACACTAGCTAAAGTGATAGGACGAAGACAGTAGACATGTCACTTTGGAAAGCCCTAAGAGGTTTTATGGATAAGCTGCGCTCAAGACTGCTTGGACTACCTCGACGTCACAAACGGCTGATTCAGGTAGCGACGGATGTGGTTCTGGTCTGGTTCGCGCTGTGGATGGCGTTTGTCGTGCGCCTGGGTATCGACGACCTGGCCAACCCTGTTCGTGATCACACCTGGTTGTTCATCACCGCGCCGATCATCTCGATTCCGTTGTTCATCCGCTTTGGCCTGTACCGGGCGGTGATGCGCTATTTCGGCAATGATGCACTGATCGCCATCATCAAGGCCGTGACCCTGTCGGCGCTGATCCTGGGCTTCATCATCTATTGGGCCAGCAACCACCAGAACGTGGTGCCACGCTCGATCACCTTCAACTACTGGTGGCTGAGCCTGATCATGGTCGGCGGCCTGCGCCTGGCCATGCGCCAGTACTTCCTCGGTGACTGGTTCGCCACCGCCGTGCAGCACGTGCCCTTCGCCAACCGTGATGACGGCCTGCCACGGGTAGCTGTATACGGTGCGGGCTCTGCAGGCAACCAGTTGGTGGCGGCCCTGCGCATGGGCAAGGCCATGCGCCCGGTGGCGTTCATCGACGACGACGCCAGCATCACCGACCGGGTGATCGCCGGCCTGCAGGTGTATCAGCCAGAACAGCTGCAACGCATGATCGACGACACTGCTGCCGAAGAAATCCTGCTGGCGTTGCCCTCGGTCAGCCGCAGCCGTCGCCGTGAAATCCTCAACCTGCTGGAAGGCTACCCGCTGCACGTGCGCAGTGTGCCCGGCTTCATGGACCTGGCCAGCGGCCGGGTGAAGGTGGACGACATCCAGGAAGTGGACATCGCCGACCTGTTGGGCCGCGACGCGGTGCCTGCGCAAGGCGACCTGTTGCAGCACTGCATCATCGACCAGACGGTGATGGTGACCGGCGCCGGTGGCTCGATCGGCTCCGAACTGTGCCGCCAGATTCTCGGGCAAACCCCGCGTACCTTGCTGTTGTTCGAGCACAGTGAATTCAACCTGTACACCATTGCCGGCGAGCTGGAACAGCGCATCGTTCGCGAAGGGCTGGCCGTGCAGTTGATCCCGATCCTCGGCTCGGTACGTGACCAGGCCAAGATGCTGGACGTGATGCGTGCCTGGCAAGTGGATACGGTGTACCACGCCGCCGCCTACAAGCATGTGCCCATTGTCGAGCACAACATTGCCGAAGGCCTGTCGAACAACGTGTTCGGCACCCTGTACACCGCCCAGGCCGCGCTGCAGGCCGGTGTTGCCAACTTCGTGTTGATTTCCACCGACAAGGCCGTGCGCCCCACCAATGTGATGGGCAGCACCAAGCGCCTGGCCGAAATGGTTTTGCAGGCCCTTAGCCGCGAGCTGGCACCCGTGTTGATGGGCGACACCGGCAACGTGTCGCAGGTGAACAAAACCCGCTTCACCATGGTGCGTTTCGGCAACGTACTGGGCTCGTCGGGCTCGGTCATCCCGCTCTTCCACAAGCAGATCAAGGCTGGCGGGCCGCTGACCGTGACCCACCCAAAAATCACCCGCTACTTCATGACTATTCCCGAGGCCGCGCAACTGGTGATTCAGGCCGGCTCCATGGGGCAGGGTGGGGATGTGTTCGTGCTGGACATGGGCGAGCCGGTAAAGATTGTGGAGCTGGCGGAAAAAATGATTCACCTGTCCGGCTTCAGCATTCGCTCCGAGCGCAACCCGCTGGGCGATATCGCCATCAACTTCACGGGCTTGCGCCCGGGTGAGAAGCTTTACGAAGAGTTGCTGATCGGCGACAACGTGATTGCCACGCGCCACCCCATGATCATGAGCGCCAACGAAGACTACCTGCCCTGGGATGTGCTGAAGCAGCGCCTGGAGGCGCTGCGGGCCGCCTCTTCGGTCGATGACTTCGCCACCGTGCGCCAGCTGTTGCGCGACACCGTGAGCGGCTATGTGCCCGGCGGGGAAATTGTCGATTGGCTGTACCAGCGTCGGCGTCTGGAGCCCTGAGCGCGGCACAAACAAACAGAACAGGTGTTGCCTGCAAAGCAACGCCCATATGAACTTCAAACGCAGTGAAGTTTGACAGCGGGAAATGGGAAAAACTGAACGATGACTATTCTGGTAACTGGTGGTGCGGGTTTCATTGGCGCGAACTTCGTGCTCGACTGGCTGGCGGGTAGCGATGAGCCTGTGGTCAACCTCGACAAACTCACCTACGCAGGCAACCTGCAAACCCTGAGCAGCCTGCAGGGTGACAAGCGCCATATCTTCGTGCACGGCGACATCGGCGACTCTGAGCTGGTAGCCCGCCTGCTGCAGGAGCACCAGCCGCGCGCGATCGTCAACTTTGCTGCCGAGTCCCACGTCGACCGCTCTATCCACGGCCCCGAAGACTTCATCGAAACCAACATCGTTGGTACCTTCCGCCTGCTGGAAGCCGTCCGCGCCCATTGGGGTGGCTTGAATGACCAGGCACGCCAGGCGTTCCGCTTCCTGCATGTATCCACCGACGAAGTGTACGGCTCGCTGGCCGCCGACGAACCGGCCTTCACCGAGACCCACCAGTACCAGCCAAACAGCCCGTATTCCGCCAGCAAGGCCGCCAGCGACCACCTGGTGCGCTCGTATCACCACACCTACGGCCTGCCGGTACTGACCACCAACTGCTCGAACAACTACGGCCCGTACCACTTCCCGGAAAAACTCATTCCGCTGATGATCGTCAACGCCCTGGCCGGCAAGCCACTGCCGGTGTATGGCGACGGTCAGCAGATTCGCGACTGGCTGTACGTCAAAGACCACTGCAGCGCCATTCGCCGCGTACTGGAAGCCGGTACCACCGGTGAGGTGTACAACGTTGGCGGCTGGAACGAAAAGCCCAACCTGGAAATCGTCAACCGCGTATGCGCACTGCTGGACGAACTGCGCCCACGCGGCGACGGTAAGCCCTACGCCGAACAGATTACCTACGTGACCGACCGCCCCGGCCATGACCGCCGCTACGCCATCGATGCCCGCAAGCTGGAGCGCGAGCTGGGCTGGAAACCCGCTGAAACCTTCGAAACCGGCATTCGCAAGACCGTGGCCTGGTACCTCGACAACCAGGAGTGGGTGCAGAACGTACAGTCCGGCAGCTACCGCGACTGGGTAGAGAAGAACTACGCAGGGCGCTCGGCATGAAACTTCTGCTACTGGGCAAGGACGGCCAGGTAGGTTGGGAGCTGCAACGCAGCCTGGCCCCGCTGGGCCAGGTGCTGGCGCTGAACAGCCGCAGCCAGGCGCACTGCGGCGACCTGGCCAACCTGCCAGGCCTGGCCGAAACCGTGCGCGCCTACGCCCCAGATGTCATCGTCAACGCCGCCGCCTATACCGCCGTCGACAAGGCCGAAAGCGACCGCGAGCAAGCTTTCAAGGTAAACGCCGAAGCCGTCGGCGTGCTGGCCCGTGCTGCCGCCGACTGCGGCGCACTGCTGGTGCACTATTCCACCGACTACGTGTTCCCTGGGCAGGGCACCCAGCCCTGGCGCGAAGACGACGCAGTTGGCCCGCTGAATACCTATGGCGAAAGCAAGCTGGCAGGCGAACGAGCCATCCAGGCTGCCGGTTGCCAGCACCTGATCTTCCGCACCTGCTGGGTGTATGCCGCCCGCGGCAACAACTTCGCCAAAACCATGCTGCGCCTGGCCGGCGAACGTGACAGCCTGGGCGTGATCGACGACCAGCACGGCGCCCGACTGGCGCCGAACTGATCGCCGACATCACCGCCCACGCCATCACCGCCACCCGTCGCAACCCGGCCCTGGCCGGCCTGTACCACCTGGCGGCTGGCGGCGAAACCACCTGGTGCGGTTATGCCCGCTTCGTGCTCGAGCAGGCGGCGGCACAAGGCGTGGCGTTGAAAACCCACGCCGAACAGGTCAACCCTTTGACGACCGACGCCTACCCGACCCCGGCCAAGCGACCGGCCAATTCACGTCTTGATACCCACAAACTGCAGAAGGCTTTTGCCCTGAACCTGCCAGACTGGCGCCAGGGAGTGGCCCGCATGCTCACGGAAATACACGAGAAATGACCACTATGAAGCGTAAAGGCATCATTCTGGCGGGCGGGTCGGGTACCCGCCTGCACCCCGCGACCCTGGCAATTTCCAAGCAACTGCTGCCGGTGTACGACAAACCGATGATCTACTACCCGCTGACCACGTTGATGCTGGCGGGCATTCAGGACATCCTGATCATCTCCACCCCACAAGACACACCTCGCTTCGAGCAACTGCTGGGCGACGGCCACCAGTGGGGTATCAACATCAGCTACGCCGTGCAAGCCTCGCCAGACGGCCTGGCGCAAGCGTTTCTGATTGGTGAAGACTTCATTGGCAACGATTTGTCGGCGCTGGTGCTGGGCGACAACATCTATTACGGCCATGACTTCCAGCAGTTGCTGCGCAACGCCATGGACCGCGGCGAAGGCGCCAGCGTGTTCGCCTACCACGTGCACGACCCCGAGCGTTACGGTGTGGTCGAGTTCGATGACAAGGGCAAGGCAATCAGCCTGGAAGAAAAGCCCGCCAAGCCGAAGTCCAGCTATGCCGTAACCGGCTTGTACTTCTACGACAAGGACGTGGTCGAAATCGCCAAGGGCATCAAGCCTTCTCCTCGAGGCGAGCTGGAGATTACCGACCTGAACCGGGTGTACCTGGAGCAGAACCGGCTGTCCGTGGAGATCATGGGGCGCGGGTATGCCTGGCTGGATACCGGGACGCATGACTCGCTGCTGGAGGCTAGCGGGTACATCGCCACGATTGAGCGGCGGCAGGGGTTGAAGGTGGCTTGTCCGGAGGAGGTTTCGTACCGGCAGGGGTGGATTGGGGCGGAGCAGCTGTTGAAGCTGGCTGAGCCGTTGGCCAAGAATGGGTATGGGCAGTATTTGAAGCGGTTGGTGGGGGATAGGGTTTATTGATAAGTCGGGTTGCTTATGGATTGGCCCAACTATTCTCCTGAGAAGTCCATGCTGAGAGCACACAGCGATCCGCTGACGGTGCCCCTGTTTTGTTCTAGATGCTTGATTGCTGAAAGCTAAAGAGATGTCACCAACACCGCATGGAACAAGCCAGCGAGATCATAGCGGAATAGCTTCTCGTGAGCTTGTTCCAGCGGATAACTATCGGGCGGGTCTCGTTCTGCCAGCCGTACATGTATTCGAGGATGTTGTGCTGTCTGCACGTGGGTCAAATAAACGGTCGTGGTAGGCATACTTGGTTTTGCGCTTCATTGAAGGCAGCGGCCTGACGTGTTGCATTCGAAATAGGTCGCAATAGCTGCGTAGCCGTTGCTGGGAAAAAGCCATTTACTGTGTTTGTGCGAGCGGCCACCATTGGCTCAATGGAGTACTGACTTCGTCCAACAGTGGATGAGCGTAGCTGATGTCTCTGGCTTGACCGCCAGAAAAAAGGAAGCGCAACGGTGTCGCGTTGTTGTGGTAAAGCATGTGGATTCTGATTGTTATACAACCGTGACTGGGGTCTAAAGCATGACCGTCAGGCCCCTTTTATTCCCAGTGCCAGATGAGGCTTTGGTAGCAGGTACGGCGATTGAGTCGAATATCCACATTTGTCAACCGATCACGCCTTGCTCATCCCATCGCTGGTACAAGCGTCTAAGTATCTGATTGAATATCCTGTGTTTTTTGCCTGCCTCGGAACCGGTGATAGACCGTTGACGACGGGCCAAAGCGTTCTGGCATATCTCGCCACGCGGCAACTGAGCAAAGTACAGAGCACCCGGAGCACGCCATCGAGCATAAGGCGATCTTTCGGGCTGCGCCCCCCCCCGCCCGTTGGTTTCGCTGAATAGATTGGGAACCACAGTCCTGTCCTCATCCGAGAATTCGTAACGCGTTGCCATCAAAGAATTCCTTCCGCTGATGACGGAGACTCTACAAAATCTCAGACCTCGAAGGGCGCCAAATGGACTTCTGCGGGGAGGTACAGACTGAAATGAGCCGAAAACCAATGAGGACCGCGTGAAGCTCGGTATGCAGGGTTTCCGGATGGGTCTGTTAAATTGAAGAGCGCAGCCATTCTTATTGAGTCGACATCATGCGACATTTTTACATGTGCTTGGTTCCCGAAAGCTTTAGATATACAATTCGTTCATGTGCCGCATAAAGCTTTGGTTCTTATCTGCAAGGCATGGATGCTGTCGTCCTTATGGGCAATAGAAATTTGGCGCTGGAAAATTCGGTGCGATTTAAACTTGGGGAGAAATGAGTGCTTCTTGGAATTCATTACATGCGAGGCATCGCCGCGCTCATTGTTGTACTTTTTCACTTTCGTGGATTGTTGAACAATGTCTATGCTGATGCAAACTTGGGTAGAAACCTATTGCAGTCGGGCGCGTCAGGTGTTGATATATTCTTCATGATAAGCGGTTTTATTATCATGGTTGCATCTGCTAGCAAAGAGGCGAATAGACCTGGCTCGTTCTTGACAAGAAGGGTGTTTAGAGTTTACCCGGCCTTAATTATATGCTGGGTGGTCGGCTGCCTCACAATCTATAGTAATCAACCTGCCGTAGAGCTACTGAAGTCAGTTGTACCCCTTAATAAAGATTATAATATGCCCGCACCCACATTTGGCTTCAATCTCATGGGGCCACCTTGGACGCTGACGTATGAAATTTTGTTTTACGCCGTTTTTTGCTTGGCTATTTCAATCAGTCATAAACATCGGGCGCTACTGGCTTCTGCGATACTGGTTACAAGCATTGTCTCGCTCAACCTGATTTTTAATGGCTCTGTGGAACTCAGTGCTGCCAAGACTTTAGATTTACCAACGACATCTCAGTGGGCTGGGATTCTCAAGATGCTGTCTTCAACCTACTTGCTTGAGTTTGTGGTTGGTATGATGTTTGCCAGTTTCTATATGAATAAGAGCATTGTTATACCTCGGGCGCCCGCATTAGCTTATTTTTGGGCCTGTCTCGGACTATTTGTGGTTATGTTTGCCGCGAATTATAAGCCCGGATTTGGTCCGCAGGGATATGGGATTAGAGCCATAGTTCTCGTCTCGGGTGTTGTTGTTCTAGAAAAAGCTAATGTCGAAATCTTTAAGAGCAGTATACTGAGTTTCCTGGGTGACATTTCCTATTCCATGTACATATCGCACTTCCTGATTATTAAGATTCTATTGAAGTACAATCCGCCTATTTGGAGCGATACATTAGGGTTCTCAAGGATGCTTTTGGCAACTGTAATCACTATCTTTGTGGCTACAATAATCTATAATTTTGTGGAAAAGCCATTCATCCGAATTGGCAAAAATTTGCATAATAAGTATTTCCAGCGCAATATGGTCACGACACGACTGCAGGTGACTTAAGTTGGATTGGTTTAAATCAAGTAGCTGGGCGGATGCAAGATTCGAGTCTCGCTAAATTGCTGCGTGCGGAGTTTCATCTGAGCTCCGCATAAGTTAAAATTCTAATTTGCATGGTTTGTTTTCAGCTTGCGAATTCGTCGAGGAAAAATTAGTGGGCAACAGTGTGGATGGATCTGTGTATTTACTTAAATATGGAAAGTTTGATAATGTCCAATTGATCGAGCCCATAGATTGGGCTATGGACCCATTCAAAGTGCTTAACTGGCGGCACAATTTCCTGAGTCTACGATGGCTGATTAAAACCGTACCCTTGGAAACTAAGCGAGCTGTCATCGTAAGTTTTCATGATTTCCACTGTAAGAAAAAGAAAGCCAACGATATGGTTGGTACTCGCATTGGTGATCATACAACATCCATACGTATTGATGAAATATTGCGACTTAGAAATGAATTCTTAGCGGTAGAGGATCGTGTAGTATCAGAATGCTGTGAAGAAATATTGCGTATAGACATGGCAACGCTCTTGTCGGAGAAGGTATATAGAAGCGGACATAATCATGGGGTCATGGCCGATATCTCGCTTCTTAATGCAATTTCGACTGTTGGCCATCCCGATAAGGGTGTAGTGCAGTACGTTGTCAGTAGGGGGCTTAAGTCACTCCAGAGTATATTTGATTCCAGTGGCTTGACTCAGGAGCACTCTATATCGTATCAAGAGTATAATTATCCTGTTGCCAATAAATTTCTAAAGGCAGCATCGAAATTTGACAACCTTGAAACTGACTTTGGCAACATAGATTTGTTAGGTGCGACAAAGAAGTTGCTAAATTTCTTCACTCGGACTAACGGAGAGTATATTCCAGTTGGCGACTCCTTCAGGCGTCCGAATGCGAGTATTCGGAAGTTGTGCCCTGAAATAGTCCCCTCTGAAGAAAATGTTGTTTCTCTTGGGCTTCCAAATAATAGACTGTTCTGTGAGAATGGATTTTTTTCCTATGTGAAACAGTCCGACTCAAGGCGCCGTATCCATTTTGTTTCCGTTTGCGCCTGGCATTCAGCGAACCACAAACAGGATGATGATTTATCGTTCTGTCTTGAACTCGATGGGCAAATGATTTTCGATGATCCAGGCTATTCGGATCAAGTAGATAAAGAGACGACTAACGCGCTGAGAAATGCTGATCACCATAGTACAGTATCTGTAGATAATGTTCAGTATTCAAATCGCGGCAAAACTAACGGTGAATCTAAGTTTACTGAGTGGCATGAAACAGATGAAGGCTTTGTCCTCGCCGGACAACAGCAGCGCATGCCGGGTTTAAAGGTTAGTCGACGGTTCGAGTTAACTAATAATTCTCTACGGGTTTCTGATTACATTTCTGCAACTGAGAAGTCAGAAAGTGAGCATGGTTTTGTGCTTGCACCAGATATTCATATTCGGTTTGAAGGCGGCGGGGTATGGTTGTACAGAGACTATTCCGTTCTGGGAGTAATAAAGCCGGAAGAGTTTGATGGCGAATGGGTTGTTACCACGATTCATTACATTGGCAGCGATAGACATAATCTAGCGCAGACATTGCGTGTGGCATACAAAGCGCCAATCAAATCTGAGCGTAAGTTTTCATTCAATTTTTCAGGTATTAATTTCTGAGCAGCATTGGCAGAAAGAGGAAGTCTCTTTCTGCCAAATTTGCTAGCTCAAGCCAGTGAAGGCGTCAGGGCTTGGATTTCGCAATTAATTCTTAATATTTCCGGTACCAATTCGTTCGCTGCCAAAAACTGTTGACGTGCTACGCAACGTTCAAATGAGTGTACAAAGGCAGCCAGTAAAATCTCTTTGTTATCGACATTGGCTAGTGACTTTCGAACTGCCCTGGATTTCTTTATCCAGGGCGAAATACATTTAAGTTCACTTTCCGTTACGGGCCAGCATGCACCAATAGGTTCTAGCGTCCACCTTCCCCATTGGCTTAGCTTTGCATGGCCACTGCGGTCAATTCTTACTGTGTCGGGCGTAATATCTGTATTCACAAACTGTAAAGGCAGTTTTTGTAAGGTGGCCTTGATCGCAGGCAGCTCAGACTTGAATGCCTTGATATTCTCGCGTGTGGAATCATCACTGGCCGCTACAGCGATCCTGTCAATCATTGCATCATTCAAACGGCCCCAGAGCAAAGGCTTCGAACGTAAGAAGCGAGAAGCAAGTGACGCAGGGGGCTCAATAGCAAGCAGACTTCCAAACAACTCTAGTTTTTTTGCTTTAACTTCCCGGAACGTAATTTGGGTCTCGCCATCCATAAGAAAAATTACGCAATGAAAGCCCTGTACCATCGTAGTGCCAGAAAATTCCAAGGTTGGGAGTTTAAGATCCCTGCATGCGGCTAAGATGGTAGCCTCTTGTAGTGCCAAATCGCGTCTTGATTTATTAAATAGTTTAACAAGATATACTCTATCATCGCTATTTTTCTCTGAACGGACAGTGACCTCGAAGGCCGCTGTGTCAGTAGTGGCTACCTGAAACCATTTGGATGATAGTACATTAATAGAGTCGTCAGTGACTTCATTTAGTGCGCTTTGAATCCAAGTATTTCTTTCCGATAGCTCCAAGGCTTTCCAAAAATCTTGGTCTTTAACTTGGTCAGGAGAAGTTAGTGCGTGCCCATGGAAGAACAGTGCATTCACCTGTATGCGATTTAGGTGCAGATAGTTAAGGTCTACTATTAAATTGCTAAGGCGCTGTAGCGTTTGTCTAACTATTAGAATTGAAACAATTGCGATCAAGGCACTGGAGTTTCCTAAGGTAAGGTACTCTCCAACGATATAGAAGAAAGTTAGCAGAAAGCCGAGCGAAGCGGCAAGATTTGACAGCTTGCTTGTATTGCTGATGGAATTGAAAATTTCAATTTTTTTATAAATGATAGATATTATAGTTGTGAAAATTATGCCATAGATCGCTAAAGTGGCAAAGAGATACGGATTGATAATTAAAAGGCCTGTGCTTGCAGCGGAAATAAATATTCCTGCTGCTAGGCTGCGAGAGTAACGTTGATACGCTTGGGCGGCAAGTTCATCTTGGTTGTTAAATAAAACAATCTTTTGGCTTTTTTGAATTAACTGTAGTGCGCCACGCTCGGAAAATTTTACGATAACATTTTCCGCCAATGCATAGAGGCCGTAAAAAAGTACAGTCGCAATACTTAGCGCTATGACCAAATTTTTGTGATCGATACTTTGCAAGTAAGATGGGAAGTAGTTCGGCGTTCTACCTGAGCCTATTATTATTATTACTTTTAGTGGTAGAAAATATGAAATAAGCAAAGATGCTTGGGATACAAGTGTCGCAGTAACCACAATCAGGGTCTGAAGTGGAACGATCCGTGTAAGTTTCAGGCCTACAGATTTAAGCCAGAAAATAAAATTTTTTGCGTCTGCATAAAATGAAAACATATCAGACACTCAGCTCCTGGACGCGTGTAAGTTTGATGGCAAGGCCGAGCTTGATGCACGACCTTGCTAGAACCAGATTTACCTTAGATTTTCCACAGCAGCATCAACTGAGTGCTTTTTTCAACATTTGTGTAGGTCGCGCCAATAGGGGCTTGTCCTTTTTTCTTGTAATGCACGGAGTACACGTCTTTATCGCTATTTTTTACGATCCGAGCGTAACCGGACTTGGCGAGAGCGGCGAAGATTTCACCTTCAACAGCCATAGACTCTTGCGGCAGCTCGAAAATATACCGTTGAAAATCACCTTCTTCCTTTTTCGAAACAGTCTCACGAATGAGCTTGCCATTGAAGTTCAATACGGTACCGTCTGCAAGCGTCAGGGTTTGTTTGCTGTCGGGTCCACTTACCAAAGACTGCTTTGTTTTAGTGTCCTGATGCTGGGTAGATTCGGGAGCTTTGGTTTCTCCGCAGCCGGCAACAAAGAGAGCAACGAGAAGGGCTGGTACAATATGTTTTTTCATGATGTTTACGCTGTTTAGTAGTGAGGTTGGCTTTAAAGGCTGTTTTTAATTATCTAAAATTTACAGTTATAATATTTTCTTCCCCTGTAGAAATCCATAGGCGACTAACATCTTCCGTTATGCCGAGATGTTTAGAGATAATGGCGCTGAACTCAGGGGCGTGTGCATTCCATCCAAGACACGTGGATGCCTCTAGGTGCTTTTCACCTGTGTCCAAGCGGACTTCAAAGCTATCGAAGCTCAATGTAACCGAGCTGTTTTTGAATCGCATGCTGGATTTTTCTGGAATTAGAAAGTTTGAGTTGATTGGTACACCCGTAGAGCTCGAGTCTGTAATTACTATCTGTCCAGATCGAATGTTCGAAATATCAATTGAGCGCTCGACTTTTTTCCCGAACATATGGCTGGTGCCATAGAATCGTCCCGATTCATCGATTCTTAGTGTTGGGGTGGACACTAATTTTGAGCGATCACGTTCAGCTTTAAATGGCAATATTGGTAGGCAGTGCGCGAGTGGGGATCTTACAAAGATCCTCTTCTCATCCTTTTCGTTGTGGCTCAAAAGCCCGCCGTCTCCAAATACAAGTTTTCCATCATAGTAGAATATAATCGAGAGATCATCATCATGGCGATGATAGTTTGAATCATGGCAGTTTTTGAAGACGAGATAGAAGTCTTTAGACGTGGAGTCTTTGCCTTTGGCAATCAGGTATCCAGAGGCCGAATAATCGTGAATGATTAGATGCTCAGAAAGGACCTCGCTTTTGCTTCTATCATCCCAACGAGTATCTCCAATCATTGGAAGTAAATCGTTGGGCATAGTAATCGCTTTTAGAAATGCCGTTGCTTTGTCGGTAAATTCTTCCGCGCGCGTTGAGATTTTTTTGTCGCCTAGGTCGCTGAGCGATAAAAGATTATTAAGTCGAGACAGCATAAATTTTTGATAGCCTGGACTATTTTCTTTATGCACACCTTGCTCGGTGAAGGCGAAGTCAAGCTCATCAATCAAGCGTCGTTGACCAAGTTCTATATATTTTGGATAATTTTCTCCGAAATACATTGCGATCGTATACATTATCAGGGACTGATCAAATCCATGATTTGTATGCTTGGAGTAGTTACTGCTCTCTGCCAGCCACTTCAGATGCTTCTCAATCAGATTCAGAATATTTTTTCTAGCACTTTCGTCTGAGGGGATGAGACCTGCATGCGAAGTGAATATCGCCCAATTCACGATATTACGCACCCGAAACGCAGCGGCATGATCGTGCCAAGCGAGTGGAGAAGCTTTATTGGACATGCTATTCGTTTGCCAGTTGTTCAGGCAATCAAGGCAGTAACTATAGTAAGTTTCTCGTTCTTCGGGTGTCTGAAGATCATAGCTTGAAATGAACCAAGTTAAGAATGGCAACGCTTGAATTTGCCACCACCAACTACGATCTTTTCCGAACTCATTCCAGTCAAAATTACGCAGATTAATAGTCTCGCGCGCGAACCCGCGCAGCTCCACTACGTTATTTTTTGCGCAGGACTCTAGTGTTTTTAGATCGTTACGATTATTGGTCGTAAGATTTTTTTTAATAAAATCGATCGCGCTTTTTTTAGCTAGACAAGTCAGATCGGATGGACGTTTGATAAGCATTAACTCAGCTCATTGAATTATTGAAGAATATTTTTCCATTGATTGGATACCAATTCTGGCGAATAGTTCCTCAATAACATCTCGTGCTTGATTGTGCCGATGTTGTTTCGTTCGGATACAATCAATTTTATTGCGTCATCTAATGAGTTGATGATGTTCTCTTTAGGCCATATTTGAGAAGCACCGTTCCAGTTCCAAATAACTGGAACTGCGCCGCTAAGCATTCCCTCGCCTACTGCCATATGGAAGGATTCCGCATCAGACGGGGAAAGTACATATCCAACCATCGTCAGCCAGTCATTCACATTATCTCCAGGAGGATCAAAAATGACTTTATGTCTGAGTTTTGCGTTGCTGTTAATTTTTTGGAATAGGGCAGAGTAATAGTTACGCTCTTCGTTGCGCTTCAAAAGCCACCCATAATCAAGAGGATGCTTTCCTTTGATGCGGAGGCAATAGCGTGAATCCTGCTCTAGAAGGACTTCCAGAAGGTCGATTGCTCGGTCCAATCTTTTGCTCTTTGGCGCTACACCGATCATGCCAAGCGTAAATGCTGCATCACCTGTTTTTTTCTTGGCGGTAAACTTAGAGTCATCCAAAATATTTGGGATAACACTGGTTTTCTCAATTGGAAATCCTTTGAGGGCACTTAGTCCAATAGTGCGAATGCTCTCGCTTACGAAAGCAATATGGTCAATGTTTTTCCAGTTAGCTTCTGCTACATATGGAAGCTTCGATTCTTGAGCATGGAATCGCGCTACTAGCTTTTGATGTGGAAGTTTGTTGTTTGAGAACCACTTCAAATTCCCAAGACACCACTCACAGAATATGATATCTACGTCTTTAAGTAATTTCAGACTGGCCTGTTTGTCATGAAGATCGTGACCCTTCCACTGGTCCACGGTAAATTCAAAAGATCCAGACTCTTGGAGCTTTTGCTGCAAGGTGCCAAAAAATTTCAGGTCGTGTCCGGCTACCAAAACTTTGAGCTTCTTTGTGCTGGGTGGCTTGTCGGCGATAATCGCTTGGCTGGTCATTAGCCACTCATGAATCATTTTCACCCGGGCCGAGAATGTATGCCGGCTTGCTAGTGATTGAAGACGTTCAGCAGCCAGCTGCGATTTCTCGTCATCCAGCAACGCGACCTCCAGCGCCGATTCGAACTCTTCGATGCTGTTGGCAAATAGAGGATAGTCTTTACCGAGCAGTTGCTCGTGCAAAGAATTTCGGTTCAGAATGGCGGCACAACCAGCGGCGCCATATTCAAGAATCTTCGTAGAGTACTCTACGGTGTCGTTCATGCTTTCATCGCGCCATGAAAGCCCGACCTTCGCTAGCTTTAACTCATCAAATACACCTTCGCGACTTTTGGCGCCAAGCCAGTTAAGGGCCGCAGTGTTTTCCAGTGCATGTTTCATTCGTGCACTATATTCCTTCGCCTTGGCGTCGTTATGGATTTTATCTCCAATAACAATAAATTGGCTGCCGTTGACGAGGTTGTGAACTTTTGGCCAGCTTTCAGCCATTTCCAGTGTTTTCCACTGGCTTTTGAATTTTCCCGCGTATATCGCAATACGATTTCGCTCGGAAAGCGGCTTCGATGGCACTTTAAAGTCATTGATGACAGGCGTGTAGATATCAATCTTGCTGTCATCAAGACCAGGGGCAAGCGCTTTCCATAAGGCCGCAAAACCCTGAGTTTGACAAAGTACCTTAGCGCAGCCCGCCGCATTTTGCGCATGAGGTCACGCTGCTCGGACGAGTAATGCTCAACATCCTGCGGGATATCGGTCAAATAAACCCATGTTCGACTGAAAATCTCGGGGTGCTTCAGAAGGTTAGTTGCGATTTCAAGGCCGCGTACCAAGCAAACGTCATATTTTTCCTCAAGTGAGAGCTTTACAGCAAGCTCCGCCATTTGAGTGAGGTCAAGGCGCCGCTTAGACGAACCCTTCCAATAACGCGAGTGCGTGCCATCGATAATGTTAACGTTTGGGTGATCAATTAAGGGTTGAAAAAGCTCGTGTCGCTCTGGTTTGCTCTTTGCTACAAAGTCTACGACGGCGCATTGGGTGCTCGCTAGCGCCAGAGTAATGGTTTGAGCCCAGATTGAAGAGCCGTCAATGAAGTTCAAGTCGGGGGCGGCGCAGACAAGTACACGCTTGTTAATGGTCATCATTTAAACCCCGATACCTTCTGATTACTCATGGCTCTGTAAAACTCTCTGCTGTCGGCACAATATAGCTGTGGTGCAGTGATTAGCGTGCCTGCTTCGGCAAAACGCCAGCTTTCCAAGAAAGCCTTAGGGTCCCAAAGTGCACCGTCCAATTGGGCTTCATGATTGAAATCAAATGTGTCCCGATTGAGCGACTTGGCCCAGCCTTTAGCATCTGGCTGATAGCTCATCGCATTTGCCAGGTCGCGCAGGTAATAACGTCCATAGCCAGCCAGCGGGTTCAACCAGCCAAGAGCGCTGTATTCCAGTGCTTTTTTCTCGAACGAAGCGCTAGCGAAATATCCTGGTGGAACCAGTTCTACTCCGTTTGGTCTTGGTAATCCGAGGAGGTCCGGTCCGCCATGACACTCAATAATCATCGAGAATTCACGATAAATTTGCTGGTCACACAGTTTTACCAAGCTGTGTACATCAATCTCATCGTAAGCTTTCGCAACCAACAAAATATTGGGGTTGACGTTGCTCACGGGCGGCATGCCAACGCTCGTGAATACTTGGTTGATTCGGTGTGCATAGGTATGATTGCTGAATACTTCTCTGATACCAAGCAAGCTACGTCTGCGCCATTCTTTGTCATCTGTCAGCAGTGTATGGATAGCTTCTTCAGCTTCCTGCTCACTGCTCACCATCCATACAGCGTCCGACTCGAAGAGTTCCTCAATACCTTTAGCGTAGGTGCTGACTACAGGAGTACCGCACGCCATGAGCTCGAATACCCTACGTGAAAACATCGTAGGCGAATCAGTTACGGAGTTTACATTGAGGAACAGCCGATACCTGCTGTACTCGGCACAAAGCTCTTTGTACGGAAGGCTGCCTTTGATGCCGGCCTGATATTCTTCGGGGAATGAAAAAAGTCCGGTTCCAAAGTTACGATCGTAGATGTCCAGGCCGTGTTTGTTGCCGGCTTGGAGCAACCAGCGCATTGCACGGCCACGTTTCGCATGTCGATTGCCATACCAGCTACCTGCAAAACAGGCACGCTGAAGACGTCCTTCCAGAGGAGCAGGCTTGTGCAGTTTTGGCTGCGCAGCGAAGGGAAGGGCATGAACATTCGAATTGCCCGTTTTCTTGCGATACGAAGGGCGGGTATTAGCATCCGTACTGAAGATATGATCGGCTAATTTCGCGCTGCACATGAACTTGTCATGGTGAACGGGGTCTTCTTTATTCCAAAAGACCATGGGGATTCCACGTTCTCTAGCGTATTGGGACATTAACGCGATTTCTGGGCCAGGCTTGTTGGAGTATTCTGCAACTCGGAACTGCCAGCTACCCTGGTTACCTTTCCAAGCGCTCTCGATAAAGAACGCGGCCGGCTTGTACTTTTCAGCCAGGGCATACCAGTTATCTGGCCGTGGTTGAATCAGATTGACTTCTTGCTCGAAGCAGCCGGTTGTGAATTCATCCATGACACCGATTACATATGGTTTGCCGTTCTCTGGGTATTCTGGCCAGCCCAAGATGCTGATCGCCTGAACCTCAGCAGAAGGAGGGATCAGTTGAATCAGCTCCTCCTTGAGTTGCCGCGAGATTATTTCAATCTGATCAATATGAATGGCATCGTTAGGAGCTGCGTTGAACGTGCAGAATCCAATTTCAAGGTTGACGCCACCATCAGGTACTTTAAATTCGTGAAGCGTTACTACTTTACCAAGGGTGCAAGGCAGGTATTTATAATACGAGTTCAGCTTTGTCGAGCGTGCAAGCTTGCCGCCTAGCTCGATAATCTCTTCGCCATCAAGATCCAGCAGCTTAACCAGCAGCAGCGCTTTACGGTTGAGATCGGCAGTATTTTCATATGTCACTGCAACACGAACGGAAACGGTATCACCTGGTTTGACAGCGGCACTGTTCCACTGAGGGGAGGCAGTCAAGGTGATGCGATTGCTTTCAACTACTTCGACAGTTGGAAGTGGCTCATTCTTCTCCACTCCAATGCGAATGGCTACCTTTCGGTTTTTCACCAAAGACTCGTAGATACCTAGACTTTGCGCCATTTTCTTTAGCCATCGACGCCCCCATTTTTTCATGTGCCTTCCCCGTAAAACTTAGAACTGAAATATTGATAAGTGTTAACTGTTTTGAAATGTACCTGATTGCTTGGCGCTAATCAGGTTATTAAATTTTTATGTGCTCTATATAATCTTCCATGATAATTTGAGTCATGTTTCAGTATTCGCAAGCGTGTTCGTGCTCTCCGGTGCAGAATCATTTTTGCGTTTTGCAGGGAGGGTCTGGTATATGTCTTGAGCCATTTTTTGCTTGATGAACGACCTGGAGTATTCGGCGACAAAGTCTTTTCGACAAACGGGCTCCAAAATTAGTTTCTCAAGAGCCTCGATAGCACTTTCTATATTGCCGGGTGAGAAAACAGCAATATTGTTTATACGGTGGTTGGCGAATCGACGCGCATAGCCAGTCAGCCCGGCCCAGATAGGCTTACCTGTTGCTGCGTATTCGAAGAGCTTAGATGGCAGTACTTTTCGAAACGCCTTCAAGTCGTTCAGGTGTAGAAACAGTACATCTGCCGATTCGTAAGCCTTAAGTAATTTGTCGCGCTTCATTGGCGGGCTAATCAAAACGTTGGAAACACCATGCAACTGTAGTTCCCGAAACAGTCGATCTGAAGCCCCGCCCGCGCCAATCAAATGAAACTCAACGCGATCTTCTAATCGCTTAGCCAATTTAGGTATGATGATATGCAAGCCTTGACCGATACCGAGATTTCCGGCATAGACTATACGTAGCTTCGCCTTCTCATCAGTACTCATCGAACGAGGTTCCGAGGGCCTCATTCGCAAAAATAATTCGTCAACACCATTGGTGTACTGTGCAAACTCAAGCTCCGGATATCGCCGTGAAAAGTACGGTAGAAATCCTGGTGAAATCAGGTTTACACGACTTGCTTGGCGAATTGTCCAACGTTCGATTGGCGAAAAAATAGTCGCGGCTAACTTGCCAAGTCGATACGGGAACAGCTCGGGTAAAGTGTCAACAAAAATATCGCGAATATCGAGGTATAGGCTTGCTCGAACTCGTTTCGCTACTAAGGCTCCAAGTGAGGCAGTCATTAGTCTGGAAGAGGTAGCTACAACTAAATCATATTTTTGATGCTTCAACGATGAGAGGACCGCTTTGGCATACGCAGCGAATGCAATCGCTTGATCAATTATCCCGCTTTGATGGCTGGGAAGGTCGATTCTTCGGATGCTGAGAGATCCACTTTGCTCAAGTTTTGGTGCATCTTTTATATAATTATGATAGCGATTCGGGCGTGTCGTAATCACGTCGATCTGAGCATTGTCCCCAAGCTCATGCTGAAGCGACTTCACCAGTGCTTCTGCACGAAATGCTCCTGCGGAGAGGTCAGGCGTGTAATAGAAACTGAGAATCAGGATTCTAGGGCTCATGAGCGGACCCCAACGCTTCTACGAAGTAACTGGTTGTACAGTTCAACCAATTTATTTTCCTGTTCTTCCCAGTTAAGTTCCAATGCCGCACGATCCGAGTTGCCCGCCATGACTTTTCGCATGTCTGGGTTATCAACCAAGGTTTTCACTGCGGTTGCGAGTGCTTGGATATCCTTTCCGTTCAGAAGCAAACCGACCTCATGTTTCTCAACAACCTTTCTAATCTCAGGCAAGTTGGTCGCGACAATGGGAAGGCCGGCTATCAAATACTCAAACAGCTTGTTTGAGTCTGTAGTGAAGTGGTTGAAGCAAGTGTTTTCAATGGGCTGAACACCAATGTCTGCGGAAGCAGTGTATTCAGGCAGCTCAGCCAATTTGACAGTTGGAATGAAATGCACACGATCACTCACACCCAGCGACTGGCTTAGGTTGATCAGCGATTGTGTCAAGCGGCCGCCGCCGACGAAGACGAAGTAGGCGTTAGGAACAAGGGCTGCAGCATGCACAAGCTTGTGTAAGCCGCGGCCTTGCTGTAGGCCACCTTGATAGAGGACGATGGGCCATTGCTTTTCCAGGCCCAATTCATCACGAATTCGGTTAGTGCGGGAACTCGACAGGTAACGTGGTCGGTTCTGAAGAATCGTAGGGCGTGGAACACCATACGCTCTGGCGAAGAACTTGGAGCGAGCTTCAGTGGTTGTGATGACTCCCGCTGCACGGGGCATCAGATGCTTCTCGATAACGCCAACTACCCGCCGGATGCCTTTGTAGCCTTCTCGGCTGGTGCTTATTTCATGGGCGTCATAAACCAGCGCTGCACGGCTTGCAATGGCTGCTAGCCAACCCGTGGGCAGCGTATTCACATCGTGAGCATGTACCGCGTCAGGCCGATACTTAACGACATAGGCGAAGAACTTCAGATGCGCCCAGCCTCGTGCGCAAGCGCGGAGCAACAACATGAGTGCAGAAGTGCGAGATTCTCGTTGCGGGCCCGCCTTGGCAGCTGTCTCCAGCGGGCGCTGCTTTCTTGCCGGCCAGATCGAGAGCAGGTCAGGTCTTACGCGCAGTACTTGAATACCGTCAACCAAGGTTTCATATGGCTGGGTAACACCAGGTTTGTGCAGTGCGAACACCCGAACCTGGTAACCTGCTTTTTGAAGGGTCTGAGCCTCTTTGAGCACACGGGCATCATTCAGAAACTCATTCCATACGATCATGGCTATTTTTTTCATGATCGCGACACCTGCATCGATGTGGCAGAAACAATCCGCAATGAGGAACGGGATCTGCCACATTGCGTAAACACAGATGCTTGAACATTTTGACCAGCCACCACGGCTCGCCGGGTTAACCGGTAAAGCGTGAGGGCGGGATCAAAATGTTCCATCGGAGCAAAGACTTCAGTTTTGAGTAACGCCGGCAGCATCGATTACGAATGCAGCGTCACGAACGTTGAAGGTTTCTTTGAACTCACGATGCTTGACCAGCAGAACGTGAATATCTGCACTGTCCTGGGCGTAAACGAAATCAACGTGCTCGTGGCGCGACAGGCGCTGCGGCAGGGCTTCGATGTTCGGCTCGACCAGTTGCAGTGTGGCTTCCAGCTCGTTGCCCAGGCGCTCGGCAATGCTCAGGGCCGGGCTTTCGCGCAGGTCATCGATGTCGGCCTTGAAGGCCAGGCCGTAGCAGGCGATTTTCACTTGATGGGCCGACTTGCCCGGGTTCTTGATCAGGAAGTTGGCCAGGGCCATCTTGACCTTGTCGATCACCCACTCAGGCTTGCTGTCGTTGACCACGCGGGCGGTGCGGATCAGGCGAGCCTGCTCAGGGGTCTGGCTGACGATGAACCATGGGTCCACGGCGATGCAGTGGCCGCCAACACCTGGGCCAGGCTGCAGAATGTTTACGCGTGGGTGGTGGTTGGCCAGGCGAATCAGCTCCCACACGTCGATGTTCAGCTTGTCGCAGATGATCGACAGTTCGTTGGCGAAGGCAATGTTCACGTCACGGAAGCTGTTTTCGGTCAGCTTGCACATTTCGGCAGTGCGGGCGTTGGTGACGATGCATTCGCCTTCGACGAAGGTGCGGTACAGGCGTACAGCCGCTTCGGAGCATTTCTTGGTCATACCGCCGATGATGCGGTCGTTTTCTACCAACTCGCGCAGCACGTGGCCTGGCAGTACGCGCTCGGGGCAGTGGGCGATGCGCACGTCGGAGTCTTCACCGTGGGTTTGCGGGAAGCTCAAGTCTGGGCGGGCCTGGGCCAGCCAGAAGGCCATCTGTTCGGTGGCGCCGACCGGGGAGGTGGACTCCAGGATCACCAGGTCACCCTTTTTCAGCACAGGCGCGATGGCCTTGCTGGCGGACTCGATGTAGCTCAGGTCCGGCTGGTGATCGTCCATGAACGGGGTCGGTACGGCGATCAGGAAGGCGTCGGCGGCTTCTGGAACAGTGGAGGCGCGCAGGTAACCTTCGGTCACGGCAGCGTGTACCACCATGTCCAGCTCGGGCTCGACGATGTGGATTTCGCCACGGTTGATGGTGTCGACTGCGTGCTGGTTAACATCGATACCGATAACGTGCTTCTTGCGGGCTGCGAAAACGGCGGCGGTTGGCAGGCCGATATAGCCCAGGCCTACGACGGAAATCTTGTTGAAGCTCATGCTGCGTCCTTGGAGTTAGAGAATGCGGAGAGTGCGTCGAGGATTCGCGCGCACGCTTTTCCATCGCCGTAAGGGTTGTGGGCGATGCTCATCTCGCGGTAGGTCGCGTCGTCGGTGAGCAGTTTCGCCAGATTTTCGGTAATCGATTCCACGTCGGTCCCCACCAGCTTGACGGTGCCGGCGGCCACGGCTTCTGGGCGCTCGGTGGTGTCACGCATGACCAGTACCGGCTTGCCCAGCGCTGGGGCTTCTTCCTGGATACCGCCGGAGTCGGTGAGGATCAGGTACGAGCGGGTCATCAGATAAACGAACGGCAGATAGTCCAGCGGCTCGATCAGGTGGATGTTGTTGACGTCGGCCAGCAGGCGGTTCACCGGTTCGCGCACGTTCGGGTTGAGGTGCACGGGGTAGACGATGTCCACGTCAGGGAATTGACGCGCGGTTTGCACCAGCGCCTGGCAGATGCGTTCGAAGCCATCACCGAAGTTCTCGCGGCGGTGGCCGGTGACCAGCACCATGCGGCGTTCTGGGTTCAGGAAGCTGAACTGGGCTTCGAACTGGTTTTTCAGTGCTGGGCTTTCCAGCTTGCGAACGACTTCCAGCAGTGCATCGATCACTGTGTTGCCGGTGGTGTAGATGGTCGCGGCATCGGTGCCTTCACGCAGCAGGTTGTCCTGCGAGGTGGAGGTGGGCGCGAAATGCAGCGCGGCCAAGGCACCGGTCAGGCGGCGATTGCCTTCTTCCGGCCATGGCGAATACAGGTTGCCGGTGCGCAGGCCCGCTTCCACGTGGGCGATCGGAATCTGCTGATAGTAAGCGGCCAGGCTGGTGGCCAGGGTTGTAGCGGTGTCGCCGTGCACCAGCACCACATCGGGCTTGAACTCGGCCAGCACAGGTTTCAGACCCTGCAGGATGGCAGTGGTCACGTCGGTCAGGTCCTGGCCGGGCTTCATGATGTTCAAGTCGTAGTCGGGCTTGATCTCGAACAGCTCCAGTACCTGGTCAAGCATCTGGCGGTGTTGGCCGGTGACGCAGACGCGCGACTCGAAACGGTCGTCCTGGGCAAGGTTGAGGGCCAGCGGTGCCATTTTGATGGCTTCTGGGCGGGTGCCAAATACGATGAGGGTCTTGAGGGACACGGCGACGGTCTTCTGTGTGTGAGTAAAGGCGGATGGAACAGGTGCTACGGGCAAGGATCTGGGGTGTTGCTCAGGTCGGCCGGGGGTGGCCTGCTGACGCCGCACGATGGAAATCGGGCAAGGTCAGTGGGGGAGGTGAAAAAAAATTCATTCTGCTCGGATCCTTCAAGCGAAGCGGTTGTCCTAAGTCCGCAAATTTATCATTTCGTCATCATTATGACATCCCATCTGGCACGTATTTTTCCGTGATCCGAGGAATTTTCCTATGGATTATCGATGGATTGGATCCTATTTGCGTATAAGTCATCAATAAAAACGATTGTTTGATGTTATTCAGACATCATGCCAACAAAGTCAATATCACTAACGTATACGACGAACGGGCGGGGGCCTTGTCCGGCAAGGCTTGTAGGAAAAGCAACGGCGTTTGGTCTGAATGAAGCCGAGGTTAAACGGGAATTTACCTGGCGGCGTTTTGCCATTGCCTCTTTTTCATGAAGTTAACTTGAAACATGGCGTAACGCCATCATTTTTGGATGGCCGAAGTTGGTTTTTTCAATGTCTGATCCCGTAACGATTAAACGGGCCTAGTTGTTGTTCGCAAAATGGCAGGGCCGCTAGGGTTAGTTGCGCAGCCGAAGGAAAGCGGCTGCTGAAAATCGACCAACCCAAGGAGTGTTCTTCCATGCGTAACAACGTTCTGTCGTACCTGCTGCTGCCACTGTTCGCCAGCCTGTCGTTCTCCCTTAGCGCAGCACCGGCCAGCGCCCCGTCGGCGCCCGAAGCGGTACCCGTGGTGGCTCAGGCGCAGGCCCAGCAAGCGCCTCGGCTGGACCTGAACAAGGCCGATGCGCTGACTTTGCAGAAGGAGTTGAACGGGATAGGAAAGGCCAAGGCCGAAGCCATCGTGGCCTACCGCGAGGCCCATGGGCCGTTTGCTTCGGTGGATGAACTGCTGGAGATCAAGGGGATAGGCAATGCCCTGCTGGAGCGGAATCGTGACAAGGTGATGGTGGAGTAAGGGACGGGCAGGCAGCCAGCTGGCTTGGGGCTGCTAATTGCTTTTTTGGGGCTGGTTTGCAGCCCATCGCGGCGCGAGGCCGCGCCCACAAGAGAGATGCAATCGCTTGTGGGTGCGGCTTTGTTTGGAAAAGGGGGGGCGTTTATAAAAATAAAAAACGAGACAATACAATAGGTTAATTAAGGATGCTCCGATCAACTTGTCGTGCAGCCGCGGCAAGTTGCAATTTTCCAGGCACCTACAGCGTCATTGGACGAAAAGTGACCGAAAAATCATGTACGGAGAGCTTTTTCGACCGGTTCTCCGTGTTAAACGCGAACCTCACCCATACCCATGAGCTGTTTTCGAACCCTCCACAGGTTTGCCAGGGCGAACAGCGTGGTCAACTGAGCCGTGTTTTTCATCAGCCCACGAAAACGTACTTTCACGTAACCAAACTGCCGCTTGATCACGCGAAACGGATGCTCGACCTTGGCCCGTGTCTGAGCCTTGCAGAACTCGATCTTGCGCTTGGCTTTGTACAGTACGCTGCGCTGGTTCAGCTTGGAATAGGTGCTGCGACGCGCTGCAATCTGCCAGATCACCCCCCGATTTTCATGCTCTTCGCGCCTTTCGACACCGGTGTAACCGGCATCTGCATACACGGCGTTTTCTTCGCCATGCAGCAGTTCAGCCACCTGCGTGACATCGGCCACATTGGCAGCGGTGCCATGGACGTGATGCACCAGGCCGGACTCGACATCGGCACCGATGTGCGCCTTCATCCCGAAGAAATACTGACCGCCTTTCTTGGTCTGGTGCATCTCGGGATCACGCTTGCCTTCTTTATTTTTGGTCGAGCTGGGGGCATGAATAATGGTGGCATCGACGATGGTGCCTTGGCGCAGCGACAGGCCTTTTTCCTGCAGATAACCATTGATGACCGCAAGGATTGCCGGTGCGAGCTGATGCTTCTCCAGCAAGTGCCGGAAGTTCATGATCGTGGTGTCTTCGGGGATTGGCGCGCTCAGCGTCAGGCGTGCGAACTGGCGCATGGGCGTGATTTCGTAGAGCGCTTCTTCCATGGCCGGGTCGCTCAGGGAGAACCAGTTCTGCAACAGATGGATGCGCAGCATGGTTTCCAGAGGATAGGGTTTTCTACCGCCGCCGGCCTTGGGGTAGAACGGTTCGATCAGCTCCAGCAGGCCTGCCCAGGGCACCACCTGATCCATTTCGGCGAGGAAGCGCTCTCGGCGGGTTTGCTTGCGCTTGCCGGCGTACTCAAAGTCGGAAAAGCTCATCTGGCTCATGGGCGGCTCGGATCAGGTGTTGCGGGGATTCTCGCATAACTGAAGGCTTGTTCGGAGATTCCTTAAGTGTTTTGCCGAGCGTCAAAAAGTTGCCTGAAGCCACGGCGTCTCAAACCCATTGTTTAACCCTTTTAACGGTCCTGCGCGTCCTTGGCATCTGCCTCGGCATTGCGCTCATGCACCTTGCGCAGTTGGTCTTCGGTCAGTGGCAATTTTTTTGCCGTGTCGCGCAGCATCATCAACCCACCGACGATGGAGCCGAGGGCTATGATGAGGATCAGCCAGGCATACCAGGGCATTGTCGTTCTCCTATAGCGGCTAGTGGGCAGCGCTTGTACGAATTTTGAGCATTTGCCCGTTCCATTGGTTCAATTATAGAAGCCAGCCACTGCCGGGCCAATTCCGTGACCCGCGGGCCCCAAAGCTTGCGTCACTTCGTTTACAATGCGCGCCGTTTTCGACTTGCCAAGAGACCCTGCCATGTCCGCCTGCCAGACGCCCCTGATCGTCGCCCTGGATTTCCCTACCCGTGAGGCCGCCCTGAAGCTGGCTGACCAGCTTGACCCTGCGCTGTGCCGGGTAAAGGTTGGCAAGGAGCTGTTTACCAGCAGCGCTTCGGGCATTGTCGAAACCCTGTGCGACAAGGGCTTCGAAGTGTTCCTCGACCTGAAGTTCCACGACATCCCCAACACCACCGCCATGGCGGTAAAGGCCGCCGCCGAGATGGGTGTGTGGATGGTCAACGTGCATTGCTCCGGTGGCCTGCGCATGATGGCTGCCTGCCGCGAAGAGCTGGCCAAGCGCAGCGGCCCGCAGCCGTTGCTGATTGGCGTGACCGTGCTGACCAGCATGGAACGCGAAGACCTGGCTGGCATTGGCCTGGACGTCGACCCGCAGGAGCAGGTGCTGCGCCTGGCGGCACTGGCACAAAAGGCCGGCATGGACGGTTTGGTGTGCTCGGCGCTTGAGGCCCCCGCGCTGAAGGCGGCGCACCCGTCGCTGCAACTGGTGACCCGGGCATTCGCCCGGCGGGTAGCGCGCAGGATGACCAGCGCCGTATCCTCACTCCGCGCCAGGCACTGGATGCGGGTTCGGATTACCTGGTGATCGGCCGGCCGATCAGCCAGGCAGCCGACCCAGCGCAAGCGCTGGCGGCAGTGGTGGCGGAGATTCGCGCGTAAGTAGCCTGCGATTGTGGAAGAAGGCCAGCACGAGCGTGCTGGCCTTTTTTGTTTCTGCAGGCTGTGTGTGCAGGTTTTTCACCCATCTTCGGTAGCTGGAATCAGATCACTGCGCGCACCGGCTTGAACAGCCTGAGCAAGTAGATCGGTACCAAAGTCAGCACGAAAACAGCCACTGCCAGCAACGGTATCAACCACGCCAGCGAATGCCCCTCGATCAGCGGGCCATAGAAGATGCTGGCCCTGTTCATGATGAACACGTGCAAGCAGTACAGCCCCAACGTACAACCCGACAGCTCGGCCAGCAGCTTACTGTGCTGTACAAGGTGCCCGCCCAGCGCAAGCAGCAGGCGAAAGGCGCAGATGGCGGCCAGCACCACCAACGGAGATACGTAGGAATAGAAAACCTGGTTGGGCTCGCCGTGCTGCATGGACACGGCATGCGTGGCGGCGGCGGTCAGGGCGCCGCTGGTGGCGAAGCCGGCAAGGTTTACCCAGGCGTTGCCCGGGCCGTGCAGCCGAATTTGTTCGTAAACATAGGCGCCCAGGAATGCATAGCCGGCAAACCCCATGAACGTAAACAGCTCATAGGTATGGACCACGTTGGCCAATGTAGGGTTGAACTGTGCGGCGGTGGGCAGCAGGCAACTGATCACTAGCCACAGGCCCAGGAACACTCGCTTCTCCTGTGCCCCGCAATGCTGGTAGACCTTGGCCATGTAGGGCATGAACAAATAAATGCCGATGATCGCGTACAGGTACCAGAGGTGGTAGTAGACAGGGCCGTGGAGCATGGCCACTGCCGCTTGCCACAAGCTGCCGTGCCCGGTGCCCAGGGTCGTGCGCCACAGCGCATAGAACACCGACCAGAACAGCAGCGGCGGCAGTATGCGCACAAAGCGCTTCTGGTAGAACGTGATTGCACCCTCTGTTCGGTTCAACAGCAGGGCGCCAGACAGCATCAGGAACAGGGGACGCAAGACCTGACCAAGGAGTTGTAGATGTTGGAGGACATCCAGTTGTCATCCAGTTGCAGTGCCCCGGCTGATGCGATGTGAAGGATTATCACCATGAAGCAGGCGGCGATCCTGCAAAGGTCGAGTCCGGCATTCAAGCGTTGCTGCATTGGTTGCCCACCTTGTCGCTACCTTGCGCAATGGGTTCTTGTAGATGCCTGAATGTACGGTGGAAGGGGGAAACTGCAAGCGGTGAAAGTGCCACAACACGGGCTGAGGCCCGACTTCAATGGGGCGCCGCTCCTAAAGGAGGGGCGGCGCAGGCTTTTGAGGGTTAGACTTTCAGCACCAACTTGCCAAAGTTCTCCCCACTGAACAGCTTCAGCAACGTCTCGGGGAAGGTCTCCAACCCCTCCACCACATCTTCCTTGCTCTTCACCTGCCCACTGGCCAGCCACCCGGCAATCTCCAGCGCGGCCTTGCCGTAGTCCTTGCTGTAGTCCATCACCACAAACCCTTCCATACGCGCACGGTTCACCAGTAGCGCCAGGTAGTTGGCTGGCCCCTTCACCGCTTCCTTGTTGTTGTACTGGCTGATCGCGCCGCAAATCACGATGCGGGCCTTGAAGTTGATGCGCGTCAGCACGGCATCGAGGATCTCGCCGCCGACGTTGTCGAAGTACACGTCCACGCCTTTGGGGCATTCGCGCTTCAGGCCAGCCAGTACGTCTTCGGCTTTGTAGTCGATCACCCCGTCAAAGCCCAGCTCGTCCAGCAGGTACCGGCACTTCTCGGCGCCGCCGGCAATGCCGACCACGCGGCACCCTTTGACCTTGGCAATTTGCCCGACAATGCTGCCCACCGCACCGGCCGCGCCGGAGATGACCACGGTATCGCCGGCCTTGGGCTGGCCAACATCCAGCAGGGCGAAGTAGGCCGTCATGCCGGTCATGCCCAGCGCCGACAGGTAGCGGGGCAGGGGGGCCAGGTTGGGGTCGATCTTGTGCAGGCCCTGGGGCTCGCCGGTGAAATAGTCCTGCACCCCAAGCGCGCCGCTGACGTGGTCGCCTGGTTTGAATGCCGAGTGGTTGGAGGCGACCACTTCGCCCACACCCAGCGCACGCATTACCTGGCCCAGGGCCACGGGCGGGATGTAGGACTTGCCTTCGTTCATCCAGCCGCGCATGGCGGGGTCCAGCGACAGGTACAGGTTACGCACCAGCACCTGGCCTTCGCCGGGTTGTTCGACGGGCACGGTCTCGAAGCTGAAGTCGTCACGGCGCACGGCGCCGACCGGGCGTTTGGCAAGCAGGAAGCGGCGGTTGGTCTGGGTCATGGCGGGTCCTTGTGGGCAGTGGAGGGAGTGAGGTGTTCAATCTACCTTGTTGATTTAGGCAGGTCGTTAACATCACTGACAGGCATGGTAGCCCAACCGTTGGTGTGATGATGCTGCCCGGCCGAGCGGTGGCTGGCTATGCTCTGAACCCCACCTAACCCCCCACAGGAGCACGCGATGAGCATGACCTTTTCTGGCCAGGTAGCCCTGGTGACTGGCGCTGCCGCCGGTATTGGCCGGGCAACCGCCCTGGCTTTCGCCCGCGAGGGCCTGAAGGTGGTGGTGGCCGACCTTGACCCGGTCGGCGGCGAAGCCACTGTGGCGCTGATCCACGCGGCGGGTGGCGAAGCGCTGTTCATTGCCTGCGACGTTACCCGCGACACCGAGGTGCGCCAGCTGCACGAGCGCCTGATCGCCACCTGCGGTCGGCTGGACTATGCCTACAACAACGCTGGGGTCGAGATCGAGCAACACCGTCTGGCGGAAGGCAGCGAGGCAGAGTTCGATGCCATCATGGGTGTGAACGTGAAGGGCGTGTGGTTGTGCATGAAGTACCAGCTGCCTTTGCTGCTGGCCCAGGGCGGTGGGGTCATCGTCAACACGGCCTCGGTGGCGGGGCTGGGGGCGGCGCCGAAGATGAGCATCTACAGCGCCAGCAAGCATGCGGTGATTGGCCTGACCAAGTCGGCGGCCATCGAGTACGCCAAGAAGGGCATCCGCGTGAACGCCGTGTGCCCGGCGGTGATCGACACTGACATGTTCCGCCGTGCCTACGAGGCCGACCCGCGCAAGGCCGAGTTCGCCGCCGCCATGCACCCGGTGGGGCGCATTGGCAAGGTCGAGGAAATCGCCAGTGCGGTGCTGTACCTGTGTAGCGACGGTGCGGCGTTTACCACCGGGCATTGCCTGACGGTCGATGGTGGGGCTACGGCGATCTGAGCGGATAGCGCGTGGCCTTCTTCGCGGGCGCGCCCGCTCCCACAGGTACAGGGCTGCCCTGAGGTCGGATGCGCTTCGTGTGACAGCGGGCAAGCCCGCGAATACCAGCACCCAGGGCGACCTCTGGCAAGCTGATAACGACACGCTCATAGCTATTTGACACTATTCTGACGCCAGGCCCTTGTTCATCGGCTGGCAACGTTGCCACCCTTGGCCTTCGGATAACCTCGCAAGCAGAAGGGGAGTCGGCGATGGGCGCGAGCAAGCACGGTGTGCTGGCCAACTTGGGCATGGCCCGCAAACTCGGCCTGGGCTTTGCCCTGGTGCTGCTGTTGACGCTGGCGGTGGCGGCCATCGGCATCGCCGCGTTGCATGGCGTCGGCCAGCGCTTCGACAGCTTGCGTCAGCTGGCCCAGTTCAATACCGACCTGTTGCGCTTGCGCCAGCACGAGCAGGCGTTTGCCCTGCGCTCCGACCTGCAGCAGGCCGAGGCCTTGCGCAGCGGCCTGCAGGGCCTGGTCGAACGTGCCCGCGGCCTGCCGGCGCTGGCGGCGGCGCAAACCGATCTTGCTGCCTATGGCCAGGCATTCGAGGCCTTTGTCGAGGCCGTGCAGGCCAAGGAGCTGGCGCTGGACATGGCCAGTTGGTCGGTGTCCAGCGTGGCCAACAACCTCGATGTGCTGCAGGCCGGCCTGGCCGATGACGGTGTGTACACGCTCAAGCAGTCCCAGGGCCAGCAGGGTGGCGAGTTCCTTGAGCAAGCTGGGCAAGTGGCACAGGTGTCGCGGCTGATGCTGCAGGCCATGGACGAAGCGCGGGTGCGCCTGGAAAAAAGCCGTAAGGGCGAAGAGGGCGTGAGCCAGGAGCGAATTGCCCAGACGGTGGAGGCCGCCAGCCTGGTCAGCCAACTACAGGGTGCGGTTGGCGATGCCGGTTACCAGAGTGTGCTTGGCGAAGTGGCCGGGCACATTGGCAGCTTCTCGGAAAAACTCAACGAATACACCGACCAGTTGGCCCGCGAGCAGGGGCTAAAGGCGCAGTTGCAAACCAGTGCCGAGCAAGTGACCGGGCAAGTCGACCAGGCCTATCTGGGGCAGGAGCAGGCTCTGCAGGGCGAGCTGCAGCGTAATGCCGTTGCCATCGGCCTGGCCACGGTGCTGGCCTTGATCGTCGGTGTATTGGCGGCCTGGATGATTACCCGTGCGGTCGTCGGCCCTCTCCAGCATGTCATCGCCCGCGCCCAGCGTATCGCTGCGGGTGAGCTGGGCTTGGACGCCCAGGCGCCGCGCCGGGACGAGGTGGGGCAACTGATGCAGGCCATGCAGCAGATGGCGGCGGGGCTTTCGGGTATTGTCAGCGGCCTGCAGCAGGGCATCGAACAATTGGCTGGCAACGCCCAGGCGTTGTCGGCGGTGACCGAGCAGACCAATCGCGAGGTGGGCAGCCAGAAGGAAGAAACCGAGCAGGTCGCCACCGCCATGCAGCAGATGACCGCCACCGTGCACGATGTGGCACGCAATGCCGAAGAGGCGGCGCAAGCGGCCCAGGCAGCGGACGAGAAAGTCGACACCGGCCAGCAGGTGGTGCGCCAGAGCATGCAGCGCATCGAGCAGTTGGCGGCGGCGGCGGAAACCGCCAGCGCTGGCATCGACAGCCTCAGTGCCGAAATTCACACCATCGGCGACGTGCTGGAAGTGATCAAGAGCGTGGCCGAGCAAACCAACCTGTTGGCGCTCAATGCCGCCATCGAGGCAGCTCGCGCCGGTGAGCAAGGGCGTGGTTTTGCCGTGGTGGCCGATGAGGTGCGCGCGTTGGCGCGGCGTACCCGGCAATCCACCGAGCAGATCGAGACACTGGTCGCCAGCCTGCGCGGTAATGCCCAGCAATCGGTGGCGCAGATCCGTGGCAGTGCCGAGCTGGTGCGCCTGGCGGTGGCCGATGCGCTGCAGACGGAAAGTGCGCTGGGCAGCATTGCCGCGGCGGTGTCATTGATTCAGCAGATGAACCAGCAGATCGCCGCGGCGGCCGAGCAGCAGAGCTCGGTGGCGGAGGAGATAAGCCGTAGCGTCACGCAGATTCGCGGTAGTGCGGATCAGGCGGCGTTGGCGATGCGGGACAATGCCCGGTCGAGTGTGGAGCTGGCGCAGTTGGGGGCTGATTTGAAAGGGATGGTGGAGCATTTCAGGCTTTAGGTGCCAGGTGCCAGGTGCCAGGTGCCAGGTGCCAGGTTCAAAGTGCTTTGTGGGTTTTGAGATCGAGCGCCGCGCGGGCGGCGCTCAATCTCAACCCCAGCGCCTCTCTACCGTCATCCCCTGCGCGGATTCAGGATCATCAAGGTCAGCACCCCCGCCACAATCCCCCAGAATGCCGAGCCTATCGAGAACAGGGTCAACCCCGAAGCCGTGACCATGAAGGTAATCACCGCCGCCTCACGCTCGCGCGCCTCGCTCATGGCCACGGTCAGCCCGTTCATGATCGAACCAAACAGCGCCAGTGCGGCAATCGACAGCACCAGCTCCTTAGGCAATGCCGCAAACAATGCCGCCAAGGTCGCCCCGAACACCCCGGCAATGCCGTAGAAAATCCCGCACCACACCGCCGCGGTGTAGCGTTTACTCGGGTCTTCATGGGCATGCGGCCCGGTGCAGATCGCTGCGCTGATCGCCGCCAGGTTGACCCCATGCGAGCCGAATGGCGCCAGCAGCAGCGAGGCAAAGCCGGTGGCCGAAATCAGCGGCGAGGCGGGCACCTGGTAGCCGTCGGCACGCAGCACGGCCACGCCGGGCATGTTCTGCGAGGTCATGGCCACTACGAACAGTGGAATGCCGATACTGATGGTTGCCGCCAACGAGAAGCTGGGTGTGGTCCATACTGGTTTGGCCACTTCCAGGTGGAAGCCGCTGAAGTCCAGCAGGCCCAGCGCGCCGGACAATGCCGTGCCCACCAACAGCGCGGCCAGTACGCAGTAGCGTGGCGACAGGCGCTTGACCAGCAGGTAGCTGAAGAACATGCCCAGCACCAGCAACGTGCGGTGCTGGGCGGCGACGAAGATTTCGCTGCCGATCTTGAACAGGATGCCCGCCAGCAGTGCCGAGGCCAGCGAGGCCGGAATGCGTTTGACCAGGCGCTCGAAGCTGCCGGTCAGGCCACAGATGAGGACCAGTACGGCACAGGTGATATAGGCGCCAATGGCTTCGCCATAGCTGACCCCGCCCAGGCTGGTGATCAGCAAGGCAGCGCCTGGGGTGGACCAGGCCACGGTGACGGGGGTGCGATAGCGCAGCGATAGGCCGATGCTGCACACCGCCATGCCAATGGACAGCGCCCAGATCCATGACGAAATCTGCGCAGTGGTCAGCCCGGCCGCCTGGCCGGCCTGGAACATCAGTACCAGCGAACTGGTGTAGCCGGTGAGCATGGCAATGAAGCCTGCAACCACAGCCGACGGAGAGGTGTCTGCCAGGGGCCGCAGGCGTGCGGAGGTGGCATCGGTCATGAACAAAATCCTTGTAAAGGTGTAAGCAGTTTTTTCAGACTACAGCGCGCAAGGTTGATCCTTGCCATACAGCGGCCATTGCATTTAGCCGTACAGTCACCAACTATTGGGCGCAATTGCAAAACTGCTTGGCAGTGGAGGGGCGATGTACAAGGTCTATGGCGACTACCAGTCGGGCAACTGCTACAAGGTCAAGCTGATGTTGAGCTTGCTGGGTCGGCCGTATGAATGGCACCCGGTGGACATCCTCAAGGGCGAGACCGAAACGCCCGAGTTTTTGGCGATGAACCCCAACGGCAAGGTGCCGGTACTGGAGCTGGAGGACGGCAGCTACCTGTGGGAGTCCAACGCCATTCTCAACTTCCTGGCCGATGGCAGCGAGTTCCTGCCCAGCGAGCCGCGCCTGCGCACGCAGGTGTTGCAGTGGCAGTTCTTCGAGCAGTACAGCCATGAGCCGTACATCGCCGTGGCGCGGTTCATCCAGTTTTACCTGGGGCTGCCGGACGAGCGCCTGGAGGAGTACCGCAAGCTGCACAAGGGCGGCTACAAGGCGCTGAAGGTGATGGAGCGGCAGCTGCAGATGACGCCGTACCTGGTGGGTGAGCAATACTCGATTGCCGATGTGGCGTTGTATGCCTACACCCATGTGGCGCAGCAGGGCGGTTTCGACCTGGCCGATTACCCGGCGGTAAGGGCCTGGCTGGAGCGGGTCAGCAGCCACCCACGGCATGTGCCGATGGTGGGATGATCTTCAGCTTGTATCGGCCTCTTCGCGGGTTTGCCCGCGAAGAGGCCGATACACGAAAGCTACGACCTGTCAGACCGAAGCAAACCGCTCATCCAGGTAGGCAATGATGGCCTTGGACTCGTACATCCAGGTCACCTTGCCGGCTTCTTCAATGCGCAGGCAAGGCACTTTCACCCGGCCGCCACCTTCCTGCAGGGCCTGGCGGTGCACCGGGTCGTTCTTGGCGTCGCACAGCGCTACCGGTACGTTCAGGCGATGCAGGGTGCGGCGGGTCTTGACGCAGAACGGGCAGGCATGGAACTGGTACAGCGCCAGGCCCTTGGCCGCTTGCTCGACGCGGGCCTGGGCGGCGGCGTCACGCTTGCGCTTGGCCGGGCGGCTGATCCAGTCACCGAAGACGATAAGCTGGCCGAGGCCAACCCGCAGGGCTTTGACGATCATGGGCAACTCCTGAAATGCAAAAGCCGACCCGCAGGGGTCGGCTCGGGGTCAGCAGCCAATCACTTGATCAGGCTGAGGAACTCGCTGCGGGTGGCGGCGTTTTCGCGGAATTCACCCAGCATCACCGAGGTGATCATGGTCGAATTCTGCTTCTCGACACCGCGCATCATCATGCACATGTGCTTGGCTTCGACCACGACGGCCACACCGGCGGCACCGGTAACCTGCTGCACGGCTTCGGCGATCTGGCGGCTGAGGTTTTCCTGGATCTGCAGGCGGCGGGCGTACATGTCGACGATGCGCGCCACCTTCGACAGGCCAAGGACCTTGCCCTTGGGCAGGTAGGCCACGTGTGCCTTGCCGATGAACGGCAGCATGTGGTGTTCGCACATCGAATACAGCTCGATGTCCCGGACCAGCACCATTTCGCTGTTATCAGAGCTGAACAGCGCGTTGTTGGTGACCTCTTCCAGTGTTTGCTCATAACCGCGGCAAAGGTACTTCATCGCCTTTGCAGCCCGCTTGGGCGTGTCGAGCAGGCCCTCACGGGAGACGTCCTCGCCAATCTGGCTGAGGATCTCGGTGTAGTTCTGTTCCAGGGACATGGATCTACCTGTGGGAAAAAATCGCAAAAACGAAGGGTACGGCGGTGAGGGCGGCGCTGCAAGCGCGGCGTTACTCGTCGCGGCCTTCGAGCATGGTTCGCTTGAGCATCACATACACCGCGCCAGTGCCGCCATGGCGGGCGCTGCAGGAGGCAAAACCGAGCACCTGCGGGTGCTGGCGCAGCCAGGTGTTGACGTGGCTTTTGATCATCGGGCGCTTGCCATCCAGGCGTGCGGCCTTGCCGTGGGTCACCCGCACGCAGCGCACTTCCAGTTTGGTGGCTTCGGCGATGAAGTCCCACAGGGTTTCGCGGGCCTTTTCCACGGTCATGCCGTGCAGGTCGAGGCTGCCCTCGAACGGGATCTGCCCCAGCTTGAGCTTGCGCAGCTGGCCTTCCTGCACGCCGTCGCGGCGCCACATCAGTTCGTCTTCGGCGCCTACGTCGATGACGAACAGGTCGGACATGCCGTCGATGACCAGGGCCTTGTCACTGCGCACGGTCGCCGCCTGGCGCAGGCCAGCCAGTTTCTGGCGGTCGGCCTTGGGCTTGCCGACTTCGGCGCGGTCGTGGCGGATTTGCTTTACGCCACGCACTTCGGCCTTGAACAGGGAAAAATCGTCGTCTTGCATGATGCCTCCACGTAGGCGGCGTAGTTTACGCGACTGTGGGGCCCTGTGCAGCCATGTCGGGTCTGATTGGCCGCTCCCACAAGGGGCGCGACCGCAGCATAGCTGTCAGTCGTGTTTTTTCATCAGGTGCGGCGACAGGTTCAATTCCCGCCCGCGGCGCAAACGGATACGGCTGCGCCGCCAGAAGCGCACGCCCAGCCATAGCAGCAGCAACCCAGCCCCGGTAAGGATGCTGGACAGCGGTTTGTTGGCATTGAGTTCCTGCAGGGCGGGGTAGTTGCCCAGCAGGCCGGCAAAGCCGGCCATGGCCAGCAGCACGCCCAGGGTCGCCAGCAGCGCCGACAGGCCGGCCGCCAGGCGGGCGCCCCAGTTACGCGGCTCGCGCGTGCGCAGGCGCTTGGCGTCGAAACTGCCTTTAAGCTTCATTCCGCTCTCCTCTGTGGATATCCGGAATTCGACCTGCTGCCGCCCATCGGGTTCCGCCCGGCTGCCGGGCGGTCTTGCCAGTGGTTCAGATCAGGCTGGCGGTGGGTGCCACGCAAGCGAAGTTGTCGGCCATCACGGCCATTTCGCACTGGTGAATCTGTGCGGCCGGGATCACCCCGTCCTTGAAGGCCAGGTCGCGGGTGGCCGAGGCGTCTTCCACCAGGGTGCACCGGTAACCATAGTCCTTGGCGCGGCGAACGGTAGTGCTGACGCTGGAGTGGCTCATGAAACCACAGACGATCAGGTCCAGGTGGCCCAGCGCCTGCAGCGTTTCGTGCAGTTGGGTGTTCTTGAATGCGTTGGGCATGCGTTTTTCGATGACGATTTCGCCTTCCAGTGGCTCGAGCCCCGGAATGAACTGGCCGGCCGGCCCCTGTGGATCGAAGCGGCCACCGACAGTGCCCAGGTGGCGAACATGGATGATCGGACGGCCGCTTTTACGCGCGGCGTCGAGCAACCTGGCGATGTTGGCCACGGCCTCGTCCATGCCCGACAGCTGCAGGGGACCGCTGAGGTACTCCTTTTGCGCATCGATGATGATCAGGCTGGCGTGGCTCAGCTTGGCCGGCGGGTAGTCGCGGCCAGTGAGGCGGAACATCGTGGTTGGAACGGACATCAAGGGCTCCTTGGAAGGGCTTTTGTATACCTATTGTCCCCTGCCTTGACGCCAATGGGAATGGTTGACAACGCAAGCGGCATGGTTACTGGCCTGTGGCTAGCCTTTGGGCAAGGCAAACGAACAAATGTGCGGGTGGGACTGTTAGACTTTTGTCCGGTCTGAAATAGGAGTACCCCGTGATCACATCCCGTCTGCGCACGTTGCGCGACTACATCCGCTGGGCGGTGAGCCGCTTCCACGAGCACGACCTGTTCTTCGGCCACGGTGCCGACAACGCCTGGGACGAGGCCCGCCTGCTGGTGCTCGGTGCGGTGCACCTGCCATGGGAGGTGGCCGACAGCTACCTGGATTGCATGCTCGAGGACGACGAGCGGGTACGCCTGCAGCACCTGCTCAAACGCCGTATCGAAGAACGCGTGCCGGCCGCCTACCTGCTGGGCGAGGCCTGGTTCTGCGGCATGTCGTTCATCGTCGACGAGCGGGTGCTGGTGCCGCGTTCGCCGATTGGCGAGCTGATCGAAAAACGTTTCGAGCCGTGGCTGGCCAGCGAGCCGGCACGCATTCTCGACCTGTGCACGGGCTCGGGCTGCATCGGCATCGTCGCCGCGGAGGTGTTCCCCGAGGCCGAGGTGGTGCTGGCCGACTTGTCGTTCCAGGCCCTTGAAGTGGCCAACCAGAATATCGAGCGCCATGGCCTGGACACCCGCGTGTATACCGTGCAGGGCGATGGCTTTGGCGGTTTGCCGGGGCAGCGTTTCGACCTGATCCTGTCCAACCCGCCGTATGTCGATGCCGAAGACTTCGACGACATGCCGGCCGAGTACCACCACGAGCCCGAGCTGGGCCTGGCCTGCGGCAACGACGGCCTGGACCTGGTACGGCGGATGCTGGCCGAAGCGGCCGACCACCTGACCGACAAAGGTTTGCTGATTGTCGAAGTGGGCAACAGCCAGGTGCATGTCGAGGCGTTGTACCCTGAAGTGGACTTTGCCTGGCTGGAGTTCGAGCGCGGCGGGCATGGGGTGTTCATGCTGACGGCTGAGCAGTGCCGCCAGCATCAGGAATTGTTCAAGGCCCGGGTCTGACCCATTTGGGGCTGCTTTGCAGCCCATCGCGACACAAGGCCGCTCCTACAGGCAGACGCGTTTCCCCCAAGGTTACGCTGCCCCTGTAGGAGCGGCCTTGTGTCGCGATGGGCCGCAAAGCGGCCCCAATCCCCACCGGCTGAAGCGGCCTCAGCGGGTGGCAATCCAGATCAACAACCCTGCCTGAAACACCGCAAACGCCACCAGGCAGGTAATGGTGAAGCGCAAACCGCTGTCTTCGCGGTGGTACTTGGCCACCCGCTCATCGCGCTCGCGCAGTTGCGCTTCTTTTTCCTGCAACTGCTGGTCCGCCTGCTGCAACAGGTTGGCAGCATCCAGAATGTCAACCCGCTGCAGGCGCTCGTTGCTCCAGGCGGCCTTCAGCTGGCCGACGGTCATGTCCACGGTACGGCCCTTCAGGTGCTGGCTGTCCTCGTATTCCACCTCGATACCTACCCCGCGCAGGCAGTTGTCACGGCGCAGGCGGGAGTCTTCGTTCAGCGCATCCTTGCTTGGCAACGCCATGCCCACTACCTGGTAGTGCGACCATTTGCGCTGCAGCCACTGCGCCGCCTGGGCCAGCATGAAGCGGCCGATGCCACGGTTCACGGGCTCCAGTTGCAGGCCATGCTCATTGCCAATGCGCACCAGGCGCTCGGCATGGTCGACACGGATGTCCAGGCGGTTCTGCTCTTTGTGCACCTTCTGGCCGGGCAGTTGGATTTCCATGCGCAGCAGGCTGTGCGCCTTGTCATGGCGCTCGGCATAGCCGAACTGCACAAAGCGCAGCGGCCGGGCGCCGGTGCTGCGGTCGGTGGGCAGTGCGGCCAGGCGCAGCAGCTGGAAGTGTTCGGCGGCAAGCTCGGCCCAGGGCAGGGCGGGGCTTTCCTGGGGGGCTTCGGCCGGCTCTACGGCGGCGGGGGCGATGGTCATCAGGGCTTGTCCTCGGCTATGCCTGCTGTATCGGCAGGCTTGCCCGAGACCTGAGCCCCATTGCCTCACGCCGAAGGCAAATGCTGGATGAACGTCACAATTCGCTCACCCAGCTCGCGCGCCAGCGGCAGTTCGGGGTTGAGGTAGCTGTCGCGCTGCTGGCTCATGCTTTTGGGGCTGATGCGCAGCATGTGGTTCATGCCGTCGATCAGCACCAGCTGCGCGTCCGGCTTGGCCGCCTTCAGCCGTTGGGCGTCTGCCACGTCCACCTGCACATCGTTGCGCCCCTGCACGATCAGCGCGGGCATGGGCAGGCGGGCAAAGGCGGCTGCCGGGTTTTGCTGGAACAGCGAGATCAGGTACGGCTGCACGCTGGGGCGAAACACCTGGCGCAAGGGTGCCGGCACTTCGAGGCTGGTTTGCCCGGCCTGCAAGCGGTCGAGCAGGGCGCTGCCACCGGCCAGTTGCGCCGGGGGCAGGCGCAGGGCCAGTTGCTCGCGCAATACGTCGGCCATAGGCCGGCCGCTGCCGGCCAGGGTGATCACCGCGCTGGCACCGGCCTGTTCGGCGGCCAGGCTGGCGATCAGTGCCCCTTCGCTGTGGCCGATGAGGATCAGCGGGCCGAAGCGCGGGTCGGCTTTGAGCTTGTGGCTCCAGGCGACCACATCGGCTACATAGCGCTCCACGCTGAGGTCACGCTCGTCAGGTGTGGCCGGCTGGCTGGCGGCCACGCCGCGCTTGTCGTAGCGCACGCTGGCGATGTGCTCGTTGGCCAACAGCAGGGCCAGGCGCTTGAGGTTGTCGACCCTGCCCGAGGCCGGGTTGTTGCCGTCACGGTCGGTGGGGCCGGAGCCGGCAATGATCAGTACCACCGGCGGCGGCGTGGCCTGTTGTGGCAGCAGCAGGCTGCCGTGCAACACGCCTTGGCCGGTGTCCAGGTCGATCGGGCGTTGCAGTACGGTGGGTGCGGCGGCCTGGGCCAGGCCGGTGCACAGCAGGAAGAGGAAAGCGACGAGGCGCGGCATCATGCGGTACTACATGGGGAGATGGTGCTTTGACCCAATGTTTGCGGGAAGGTTCGAAGGCCAGCACAGACAACCCATCCATCTGTATACTGCCTGCTTTTCGTCCATTTCAGGCAGATCTCGCGGAGCGTCCATGTCCGGCAATACCTACGGCAAGCTGTTCACTGTCACCACCGCTGGCGAGAGCCATGGTCCGGCGTTGGTCGCCATTGTCGATGGATGCCCACCAGGCCTGGAAATTTCCCTCGCCGACCTGCAGCACGACCTCGACCGGCGCAAGCCCGGCACCAGCCGTCACACCACCCAGCGCCAGGAAGCCGACGAGGTGGAAATCCTCTCCGGCGTGTTCGAAGGCCGCACCACCGGCTGCTCGATCGGCCTGCTGATCCGCAACACCGACCAGAAGTCCAAGGACTACTCGGCCATCAAGGACCTGTTCCGCCCGGCCCACGCCGACTACACCTACCATCACAAGTACGGCGTTCGCGACTACCGTGGCGGTGGCCGCAGCTCGGCCCGTGAAACCGCCATGCGCGTGGCGGCCGGTGCTATCGCCAAGAAGTACCTGGCCAGCCAGGGCATCACCGTGCGCGGCTACATGAGCCAGCTGGGCCCGATCGAAATCCCGTTCAAAACCTGGGAATCGGTGGAGCAGAACGCCTTCTTCAGCCCCGACCCGGACAAAGTGCCAGAGCTTGAGGCCTACATGGACCAGTTGCGCCGTGACCAGGACTCGGTGGGCGCCAAGATCACCGTGGTCGCCGAAGGTGTCATGCCTGGCCTGGGTGAGCCGATCTTCGACCGCCTGGACGCGGAACTGGCCCATGCACTGATGAGCATCAACGCGGTCAAAGGTGTGGAAATCGGCGCCGGTTTCGCCAGCGTTGCCCAGCGCGGCACCGAACACCGTGACGAGCTGACCCCGCAAGGCTTCCTCAGCAACAACGCTGGCGGCATCCTGGGTGGCATCTCCTCGGGCCAGCCGATCGTTGCCCACCTGGCGTTGAAACCCACTTCCAGCATCACCACCCCAGGCCGCTCGATCGATATCGACGGCAACCCGGTGGACGTCATCACCAAAGGCCGCCACGACCCGTGCGTGGGCATCCGTGCCACGCCGATCGCCGAGGCGATGATGGCCATCGCGCTGATGGACCACCTGCTGCGTCACCGCGCGCAAAATGCCGATGTGAAGGTGAATACCCCGGTGCTGGGCCAGCTCTGATCCACCCGTGCCGGCCTCCTCGCGGCGTCTAACCGCCGCGAAGAGGCCGATGCAGGTCGCCACAAGGCTATCTCATGCAGCCCATCCCCTACTGGCGCTTGTCCAGCTTCTACCTGTTCTACTTCGCCCTGCTAGGCTCCACCGCCCCCTTCCTGGCGCTGTACTTCGACCACCTGGGTTTTTCCCGGCACGCATCGGCGAGCTGGTGGCCATCCCCATGCTGATGCGCTGCATCGCCCCCAACCTGTGGGGCTGGCTGGGCGACCGTACCGGCCAGCGGTTGTTGATCGTGCGGTTGGGCGCGTTGTCGACACTGGCCACCTTCGCCCTGATCTTCTTCGGCAAAAGCTACGCCTGGCTGGCACTGGTGATGGCCCTGCACGCGTTCTTCTGGCATGCGGTGCTGCCGCAGTTCGAAGTCATCACCCTGGCCCACCTGCACGGGCAAACGTCGCGCTACAGCCAGGTGCGCCTGTGGGGCTCGATTGGCTTCATTCTCACGGTAGTTGGCCTGGGCCGCTTGTTCGAATGGCTGAGCCTGGATATCTACCCGGTGGCGCTGGTCACGATCATGGCTGGCATCGTCGCCGCCAGCCTGTGGGTACCCAATGCCCAGCCGCTGGAGCAGGGCGAGCGCAGCGGCGCGGGTGGCTTCCTGCAGCAGTTGCGCGCCCCGGGGGTGATGGCGTTCTACGCCTGCGTGGCGTTGATGCAGCTCAGCCACGGGCCGTATTACACGTTCCTTACCCTGCACCTGGAGCACCTGGGCTACACGCGCGGTGCCATTGGCCTGTTGTGGGCGCTGGGGGTAGTGGCCGAGGTGCTGATGTTCATGGTCATGAGCCGCCTGTTCGCCCGTTTCAGCGTGCAGCGGGTGTTGCTGGCCAGCTTCCTGCTGGCGGCCATACGCTGGTTGTTGCTGGGCAATCTGGCAGGTGAGCCGGCCGTGCTGATATTCGCCCAGTTGCTGCATGCGGCCACTTTCGGCTGCTTCCATGCCGCCAGCATTGCCTTTGTGCAGGCCAGCTTCGGCGCCCGTCAGCAGGGTCAGGGCCAGGCGCTGTACGCGGCGCTGTCGGGTACCGGCGGTGCGTTGGGGGCGTTGTACTCAGGCTACAGCTGGAAGCTGTTGGGCCCCACCTTCACCTTTGGTATGGCCAGTGCCGCAGCCTTGGCCGCAGCCGTTATCATTGCCCTTCGTTCGCAATCGACCAGGACCCGCCCCTGATGAGTATTCTCAGCGTTTTCCACCCCGACAGCCCGGCACTGCCGAACAAGGTGCTGACTCACCACGATGACATCGCTGCCACATTGGCCGAGCACGGAGTGCGCTTTGCCCATGCCGAGCATGGCCTGCGGGTGCGCCCGGTACGGCCCAGGATGAGGTGCTGGGCGCTTGCCGTGTATACCTGGACCAGTTGATGACGGGGCATGGCAGCAAGGCGTTCGTGCTGTTGAACCGTGACGGTGAGGACCCGGTACAGGTCGATGTGCGCGATGAGCATGTGCATGACGCCGACGAGGTGTTTGCCGTGGTCGGAGGGCGTGCGCAGGTGGGCCTGCGGTTGGGCGGCTGGGTGTATTCGGTGCTGTGCGAGAAAGGTGACCAGCTTGTGATACCGGCGGGGACGCGCCGCTGGGTTGAGCTGGGCGACACGCCGTTTTGCCTGGCGTTGCGCTTGTACGGCAGCGAGCAGGGCGTGCAGGCGCGGTTCACCGGGGATGTGGCTGCACGGGCGTTTTTGGGGATTGACGAACTGTAGTGGCCCTACCGACCTCTTTGCGGGCAAGCCCGCGAAGAGGCCATGTCAGGCAGTTTCAAATTCAACGGTAGGTCGGCAAGGCAAACCGCTGTTGGCTCTGCAGCATGGTAATCACCGGCAACTCACTGGCCTGCTCGGCCAAGTCGCGACGGATGGCACTGATCGCCCAGGACAGCTGTTCGGCACTGTGCAGTTGCCCATAGGTCAGCACCCGGCGGGTAACCTTGCCATCCGCCGCACGCAGGGTAAGCAGCACACCGCCATCGGGGCGGGCTTGGGTATTCACCTGATAGGCCGAAAATACCGAAACGAACTTTTGCTGGATGAGGTCCATATCAACTCCTGGCTGTTGTAGGGCAGACGTGAGTTGATGGTTGCAGTGACCGTGCCAGAACGCTGATTAGCGAAAAGCCCAGTAAATACAGGCTCTTACGGGTTATTTACGGAAGCGGCATCGTGCAGGCTGCATGGTCGTGCATTTTGCACAGTGCATTTTGCACGGGTCGGGATTTGCCTATCGGCCCTATAGAATCTGAACCTTTGACCGCAATGGCATGCCTGACGAAAACTTGGGCAATCAAATATGCCAGGAGGTTCCCGATGTCCAGCCAAACCGCACCCGCCACCATGAACGATGACGAAGCCGCTGCATTCGCCGAGCAGGTGTTCGAACGTGCCCGTCAGGGCGACGCCGACATGCTCGGGCGCCTGCTTGCCAGTGGCCTGCCGCCCAACCTGCGCAACCACAAGGGCGACACCCTGCTGATGCTGGCCAGTTACCATGGCCAGCATGACGCGGTGCGCGTGTTGCTGGCGCAAGGTGCCGACCCATTGATTGCCAACGACAACGGCCAACTGCCTATTGCCGGTGCAGCGTTCAAGGGGGATCTGGCGATGATTCGCCTGTTGCTTGAGCACGGTGTGCCAGTGGATGCCGCCGCGCAGGATGGGCGTACTGCGCTGATGTTGGCAGCCATGTTCAACCGCAGCGAAATCATCGACTACTTGTTGGCCCAGGGCGCCGACCCGGCGCGCCAGGATGCACGCGGCGCCACGGCGCTGATGGCGGCCCAGACCATGGGCGCGGTGGACGCCGCCGCACGCCTGCAAGCGCTGGCCGGCTAACCGCCTGGGGGCATTTGCGGCTATCCTTGGCGACTTTTCACCCGTCGCAGGCCCCCTTTCATGAAAACTCAGTTGCTCGAATTCATCAGCCTCATTGGCGCCGGCTGCATGCGCGAGGCAGACATCGAGCGCATCGCCGCCGAGGCCGCCGAGGCCTACGCCGACCCTGTCGCCTTCCTGGCCGCCAACCCTGATATCAATTACGACGACAGCTTCCCGATCCCGCTGGGCGAATGGGTGGTGCTGGGCAGCCTGCCGGACACCGTGGTGTTCCAGGCCGACAGCTATCAGGACCTGTTCCAGCAGATCAGCGATTCGTTCGACAACAGCGTGCCGTTTACCCTCAAGCCCAAGCAGCTGGCCCGTACCGAGCCACTGACCGCGCTCAATCGCATCCAGGTGCAGATGGGCGCGCTGAACAAGGAGGCCGGTGGTTATGTGCTGCTGAACTTCAGCCAACTGCTGGACGACGAACTGCAGATGGTGATGGTGGGGCAGAACGACCTGGCGCGGGTGCTGAAGCTGGGAGCAGAGCTGGGCATCAAGGTCGAGCCGGCCTTGGAAGCCCTGAAAGTCGCCGTACACATCTAAAGCCTGGCGCGGTTCCTTGTAGGAGCGGCCTTGTGTCGCGAAAGGGCCGCGAAGCGGCCCCGGCATTTTATGCGGCGAAGCTGAAAATGCTGGGGCCGCTTCGCGCCCCATCGCGACGCAAGGCCGCTCCTACAGGCCGGTGTTTAGCCTCAGCCTAATGCGGTATCCAGGAACATCATCACCGCAAACCCACCCATCAACCCCAGGGTCGCTGCTGTCTGGTGCCCGTTGCGGTGGGTTTCGGGAATCACCTCGTGGCTTACCACAAAGATCATGGCCCCCGCCGCCAGCCCCATGCTGATGGGGTAGGCGAGGGCAAAGCCGGTCGAGATCCCCAGCCCGATCACCGCCCCCAGCGGCTCCATCAGCCCCGACCCTATCGCCACCAGCGCGGCCTTCAGGTTCGACAGGCCCGTGGCACGCAAGGCCAACGCCACGGCCAGCCCCTCGGGGATGTCCTGGATGGCAATGGCGCTGGTCAGCGGCAGGCCGATGTTCATATCGCCGTTGGCAAAGCTCACGCCAATCGCCATGCCTTCAGGCAGGTTATGCAGGGTAATCGCCAGCACGAACAACCAGACTCGGCTGATGCGCTCGGCTTCGGGGCCGCACGGGCCGGTGCTTTCGTGTTCATGTGGGGTGAAACGGTCCAGGCCCAGCATCAGCAGCACCCCCAGGCCCATGCCCAACACGACGGTAAACGCCGCAGCCGGGCCGTTGCCGGTGATCTCGCGGGCAGCGTCCAGGCCCGGCAGAATCAACGAAAACGAGCTGGCGGCCAGCATCATGCCGGCGGCAAAGCCCAGCATCACGTCCTGGGTACGCGCGCTGACATCGCGCAGCACCACCGCCAGCACCGCGCCCAGCGCGGTGGCGCCAAAACCGGACAGCCCGCCCAGTACGGCCAGGTGCAGGTTGTCGGCATGGTCGCCGTTCACTGCGTTCCAGAAGCTGGCGGCCAGCAGCACGCACACGGCCAGCAGGCTCAGCCCCAGGCCGGCGCTGAGCCAAGGGGTACTGGTAACCTGCTGGCGCCAGGCGTGCAGCAGTGAGGATGGAGCGGCGCTTTGGCTATGGGCGGGGGCATGCGAACCTCGAATCAATGAATACTGGCAGTCTACTCAGGGACCTGCGCCAATCGCCAAGGATTCCCTTCTATTGGCGCGATAGCTGACTATGCTGTGCAGCAAAGCCTCTGGACAGGAGTTTAGGCATGGGGTCTACATTCAACAGCCTGATCGGGCTGATCATTCTGGCGCTGGACATCTGGGCCATCCTCAATGTGATCAAGAGTGGCAGCGAGGTGGGCATCAAGGTGTTGTGGATACTGCTCATTGCCCTGCTGCCGGTGGTAGGGCTGGTGATCTGGGCGATTGCCGGGCCGCGGGGGAATGTGCGGATCTGAGCCATGTGAGTTGCTCGCTGCGGGTGCGGTGAAACAGACATAAGCGGTAATGGGGCCGTGACAAAATTTTCACATTGGTTTAAACAGAATCCGCACCCGCACAATGCTGCGTTGGTCTAGCGCCACCGCCTCTTCGCAAACCGCAATCCTAGGACCTTCCCATTCATGGCTAACACGGACGCCTTGAAGCAACAGGGCGCGCGAACGTCGCTTTCGCCGACCCTGAAATCCCACCTGGCCTACACGCTGCTCAGCGGCCTGGTGATCATGCTGATGCTCAGCCTCGTGCGCCTGGCGCTGCTGGTCTACAACAGCGACATGATCGGCGAGACCCCTTATTCGACCGTCGCCGAAGGCTTCGTCAACGGCTTGCGCTTCGACCTGCGGGTGGTGGTGTACATCAGCATTCCGCTGCTGCTGGCCATCCTCAGCCCTTGGGCCATGGCGCGGCGCGGCGTGTTCCGTTTCTGGCTGACCCTCGCCTCGAGCGTGGTGATGTTCCTCGGCCTGATGGAAATGGACTTCTACCGCGAGTTCCACCAGCGCCTGAACGGCCTGGTGTTCCAGTACATCAAGGAAGACCCGAAAACCGTCATGAGCATGCTCTGGTACGGTTTCCCGGTGGTGCGCTACCTGCTGGCCTGGGCCTTCGGCACTTGGCTGCTGAGCCTGCTGTTCAAAGGTATCGACCGCGCGACCCGTGGCGATGGCCTGCAGCGCGTGGCGCCGTGGTACAAGCGTGTGGCGGTGTTCATGGTGATTTTGCTGGTGGCCGTGGTCGCTGCCCGTGGCACCCTGCGCCAGGGCCCACCGATGCGCTGGGGGATGCCTTCACCACCGACTCCAACTTCGTCAACCAGCTGGGCCTGAACGGCACCCTGACCCTGATCGACGCTGCCAAGAGCCGCTTCGGCGAGGACCGCGCCAATATCTGGAAGCCGGTGCTGGAGCAGAACCTGGCCACGCAAAGCGTGCGCGAGCAGCTGCTGACCGCCAACGACACCTTGGTCGATGCCGACGAGGCAGCCATCCGCCGCGACTTCGTGCCGCCGGCTGAGCGCACCCTGCCGATCAAGAATGTGGTGGTGATCCTGATGGAAAGCTTCGCCGGCCACTCGGTAGGCGCGCTGGGCAGCCCCAACAACATTACCCCGTACTTCGACAAGCTGGCCAAAGAGGGCCTGCTGTTCGACCGTTTCTTCTCCAATGGCACCCATACCCACCAGGGCATGTTCGCCACCATGGCCTGCTTCCCCAACCTGCCAGGTTTCGAATACCTGATGCAGACCCCGGAAGGCGGCCACAAGCTGTCTGGCCTGCCGGCCTTGCTCAGCGCCCGTGATTACGACGACGTGTACGTCTACAACGGCGACTTTGCCTGGGACAACCAGTCCGGTTTCTTCGGTAACCAGGGCATGACCACCTTCATCGGCCGTAACGACTTCGTGAACCCGGTGTTCTCCGACCCGACCTGGGGTGTGTCTGACCAGGACATGTTCGACCGCGGCAACGAGGAGCTGGCCAAGCACGACGGCAAGAAGCCGATCTACGCGCTGCTGCAGACGCTGTCCAACCACACGCCCTATGCGCTGCCCAAAGACCTGCCGGTAGAGAAGGTGACTGGCCAGGGCCGCCTGGACGAGCACTTGACCGCCATGCGCTATTCGGACTGGGCGCTGGGCCAGTTCTTCGAGAAGGCGCGTAAAGAGCCTTACTTCAAGGACACCCTGTTCGTCATCGTCGGCGACCATGGCTTTGGCAACCACCAGCAGGTCACCGAGCTGGACCTTGGCCGGTTCAACGTACCGCTGCTGCTGATTGCCCCGGGCATTCAGGAGAAGTTTGGTGCGGTCAACCACACGGTGGGTACCCAGGTCGACATTGTGCCGACCATCATGGGCCGCCTGGGCGGCCAGACCCGTCATCAGTGCTGGGGCCGTGACCTGCTCAACCTGCCTGAGGGCGACCAGGGCGTTGGCATGATCAAACCGTCTGGCAGCGAACAGATCGTCGGCCTGGTGCAGGGCGACCGCATCCTGATCGAGTCCAAGGACATGTCCCCGCGCATGTACCGCTACCAGCTGGGCAGCGAGTTCAAGGCCGAGTTGATCGAAAGCCCAGACCAGCCGGAAATGCTCAAGAAGCTGGAAGCGTATATCCAGACCGCGACCAAGAGCCTGCTGGATAACACCGCCGGTGTCGTGCACGGCACACCTAAGTAAGGCCGTAAACCGGGCCGCTATGCGGCCCATTCGCGGTTAAAGCGGACTGAACATTCCTTCAGCCCCAAGGTCACTTATTCAGGCATCACCCAACTGGTGTTCTTGAATTGAGAGGGCGCGTTCAATGAAAGAGTGGGAAGTCATCTTTGCCGATCAGAAAGGCGAACCGTCCACCATGACGCTGCGGGCCGAGCACTGTCCCAGCGAAGAGGACGCCGCGCGGGCCATTCGTTCGCACCTGTTTCCGGTGATGGACGAGCTGGACCTCAACGACTTCCAGGACCGCACCATTTCCCCGACCGCCCGCTGGCTCAAGGAGCATAGCGGCGTGACCATCACCAGCATCCACGAAGCGCTCTGAGCCACACGTTTGCGTGGTGCTCTTGCAGGCACTACGCTGGTGGAAGGTGCTTGCCTGATCTGTGGGTGGGCACTGCATCAATTCGCGTCTTGCATCAGCTCGAACTGCCCGGCCGCTGCCGGCAGGTGCGTAGTGCACGGAAAGTCTATCCATTGCTTTATTCAGGAGGACGATTCATGAGCAGCCAGAACGACGATATCAGCAGCAACGTCCTGCGCCAGATGAAAGCAGGCGGTTTCGACTTCACCCAGGTCCACCCCATCGAGTTCTACGCCGTTTTCCCGGATGAAACAGGGGCCCGCCGTGCGGCTGGGCAGTTTCGCGGGGAATCGCTCAATGCCCAGGTGAAGGAACTGGGTGACGGTGCCTGGCACCTGGAACTGAGCAAGGTCATGTACGCCACCCATGGTGGGATCGGTGACTTCGAAGAGGCATTCGAGCAGCTGGTGACACCTTATGGGGGAGAGGTGGAAGGTTGGGGCGTCAAGCAAGAGCGGCCCATTGCCTGAACGTATTGTGTTGCCTTCTTCGCGGGCTTGCCTGCGAAGAAGCACGCACCGCCTTCAGGGCCTGCGCCCAGCCATATGCCCCAAATAGGCCAACAGCGCATCCAACTCCTGCTCGCTCAAAACACTCTCGGCAAACCCAGGCATTTTCGCCTGCGGCCACCGTCGCAGGCTCTGCGGGTCACGTATCAACTTGCGTAGATAGGCGGGTTGAAAATACTCGGTCGGGTTGTGCGGCACATTCAAATCCGGCCCCACCTGCGCGTCCCCCGCGCCGTTCAGCCGGTGGCATGCCAGGCAGTTCTGCTGAAACAACGCAAAGCCCTGACGCACAGGGTTGTCGGCTGGCAGCTTCGGGTCGGGCAGCAATGCGGGAAAACGCTGTTCCACCGGGGCCAGTTTGCGCAGAGTGGACACCTGAAACGGCCACTGTTCCGGCCGGATGCCGCTGGCCTCCGGTGCAGTCCACACCAGGTAGAACGGCCCCGCGCTTGGCTTGCCCTGGCCCAGTGGCGGCCACGGCTTGCCGGGGTCTTCCACGGCCAGCCAGGCCTGTGCCGGCCCTTGCTGCAGCAGTGGTGCGGCGGGCATCTCGGCGGCAAACCCATCCAGCGCCACGGCCTGCAGGTGATCGCTGGCGTTCACGCCCTCCAACAGTGTGGCCAGCGGCACTGCCCGGTAGCGCATGGGGCGTTTGTAGGAAACGTCCTGCTCGATACTGATATCCCGGGCTTGCGGGTGGTCAAGCAGTTCGGCGCTGCTCCACTGGCGCGTAGTGACGCCCAGTTCAAGGTGCAGTTGCGCCGCCGACAGTGGCAGGCTCAGGAGCAACGCTAACAGGGCAAGGCAGTGGCGCATGGGCAATCTCCGACCATCGAGGTCAGCAGGTTACCTGTGCGCTGGCCATTGCCGCCACCGCTGCACTCAGCCGAACAAACGTGTGAGGTTCGGCAGGATCAGCAGCAAAGTCGTGGCGAAGAGAATAAGCCCAGCTTGGCGAAGTTTCGATTGTCTGAACATGGCGGACCGCCTTCTTGTTGTTATTCCTGAATACCCGTTGGCTTCCTTGTCGCGTTTCGGGTCGATCGCAGTAGCGTTGTGTGGCGCCTGAACTGCTTGCCTCTTGAACGTGGATATACAACCAACAGTAGGGTGTGCGTCATCCATGTTTGAGAACCCTTTGTTCTAATGGCCAGATTCAATGATTTCGTTTTGCTATGAGGCCATGTGCCAGCTGGCTGGCATGCTCTGGCTAGACGGTGGCGCAAGTGCCAGCGGCGCACCGACGAAATGTGACCGTTCGTCAGTGCAGCCTACTTGCTTGTACGTGCCTTTCGCGTCAGTCTCTACAGCAGATTCCCACCCATGTCGTTCAGGACTACCCCTATGTCGTTACGCGTCTGCATCCTTGAAACCGATGTCCTGCGACCGGAGTTGACCGCGCAGTATCAGGGCTACGGCAGGATGTTCGAGCAGCTCTTCTCGCGTCAGCCGATCGCCGCCGAATTCCGTGTGTATAACGTGATGAACGGCGACTACCCCGCCGACAACGAAGTGTTCGATGCCTACCTTGTGACGGGCAGCAAAGCCGATTCGTTCGGAACCGACCCGTGGATCCAAACCCTCAAGGCCTACCTGCTCAAGTTGTACGAGCGCGGTGAGAAGCTGCTGGGTGTGTGTTTTGGCCATCAATTGCTGGCCTTGACCCTGGGTGGCAAGGCCGAGCGGGCCGAGAAAGGCTGGGGCGTGGGCATCCATCGCTACTCGCTGGCGGCGCATGCGCCGTGGATGGACCCGGAGGTGTCGGAGCTGACCTTGCTGATCAGCCACCAGGACCAGGTGACCGAGCTGCCGGAAGGCGCGACGGTGATTGCCTCCAGCGATTTCTGCCCGAACGCGGCGTACCACATTCGCGACCAGGTGCTGTGCTTCCAGGGCCACCCGGAGTTCGTGCATGACTACTCCCGCGCGCTGCTCGATGCGCGCCAGGACTACCTGGGTGACGAGGTGTACCACAAGGCTGTGGCCAGCCTGGCCACCGAGCACCAGGGCGACCTGGTGGGGGAGTGGATGCTGCGCTTTATCCAGCAGCCGGCGAGCAAAGATACCGCTGCATGATGGCAAAGGGGCCGCGACGCGGCCCCGACAATTTCAAAGCCAGCCCGACTTCTTGAAACTGGCATACAACCCTGTGCACCCCGCCGCTATCACCCCTAGCACCGCAAAGTACCCATAGTGCCAGCTCAGCTCCGGCATATTCTGGAAGTTCATTCCGTAAACCCCGGCAATGGCCGTGGGGAACGCCAGGATCGCCGCCCAGGCTGCGAACTTGCGCTGCACGATGCTCTGCCGTGACGACTCCAGCAGCATGCCGATCTCGATGGTCTGGCTGGCGATGTCGCGGATGCCGGCCAGGTCCTCCATCTGCCGCGTCACATGGATCTGCACATCACGGAAGTACGGGCGCATGTTCTTGTCGATGAATGGGAAGTTCAGCCGCTGCAGTTCTTCGCTCACTTCCACCATCGGTGCCACGTAGCGGCGCAGGCGCAGGATATCGCGGCGCAGGCTGTGCAGGCGACGGATGTCATCCTCTTGCAGCGAACCACCCAGCACGCTTTGCTCCAGCTCTTCGATCTCGCCATGAATGGCCTCGCTGACCGGCTGGTAGTTCTCGGTCACGAAGTCGAGCAGGGCATACAGCACGAAGTCTTCGCCATGCTCCAGCAGCAATGGCCGCGCCTCGCAGCGCTGGCGAACCATGGCGTAGGATTTGGAGTGGCCGTTGCGGCAGGTGATGATATAGCCGTTGCCAGCGAAGATATGGGTTTCGATGAACTCCAGCTTGCCCTCGTGGCGCACTGGCGAATAGGTGACGATGAACAGCGCGTCGCCGAAGGTTTCAAGCTTGGGCCGGCTGTGCTTTTCCAGGGCATCTTCGATGGCCAGTTCGTGCAGGTTGAACTGGCACTGCAAGTTGGCCAGTTCCTCGGCGTTGGGCTCTTCCAGGCCGATCCACACGAAATGCCCCGGCTTGCGGGCCCACTCGCTGCCTTCGTCGATGCTGATGTTGGTGACCTTTCTGCCGGCGCTGTACACCGCCGATGCCACGACTCGCCCCATGGTTGTCCGCTTATTCCGGTTGAACACGGGTACAGCTTGGTCTGTACCCGGCTCAAGAGCAACCCGGATCAGGCCAGCTCGTTTTCCATGCGGTCAATGCACTGCTGCATCTGCCCCCGACACTGCTCGATCAGTTGCGGCAGGTCCTGCAGGGTCATGCCCGCCGTGGCAATCGGTGGCAGCGAGCGCACGATCACCGTGCGTGGGTGCCAGCTGTTCAGGCTCAGGCGCCCGGCATAGCGGCTGACGCATACCGGCACGATCGGCACACCGGCCTCGATGGCCATGTGAAACGCGCCTTTCTTGAACGCCAGCAAACGCTCACCGGCATTGCGGGTGCCTTCGGGGAAAATCGAGATCGAGGTGTCGTTCTGCAGAACACGGGTGGTTTTCTGCATGGCCTTGCGTGCCTGGTAGGCATTCTTGCGGTCTATCAGCACGTTGCCGCCCAGCCAGAACAGCTGGCCGAACAGCGGGATCCAGCCCAGGCTTTTCTTGCCGATGGCCACGGTGCGTTGCGGCACCACCTGGCCCAGTACGAACAGGTCGAAGTTGGACTGGTGGTTGGCAACGATCACACAGCCGGGCGGTTGGTCCCACAGCGGGCCGACCTCAGCCTTGACCTTGATGCGCATCAGCCAGGTGGCCGGCAAGCTGTAGAGGTGGGCGAACAGGCGGCTGTTGTCGGGGTTGAACGGGCGGCACAGGCCAATGAGCAGGCCCACGGCGCCAACGGCAAGAAAATGCAGCGCCAGCAAAAGCATGCGCAATGAATAAAGCATGGTACGGCTCACACCAGACAGTCGCCGGGGAGTGTACGGATGTGCACTGGCTGGGGCAAACCTTGGCGTATGCCCCTTTCGCGGGTTTACCCGCGAAAGGGGCCGGTGCGGTCAGCCCATATGGTGCTGGTCCAGCTCGATTGCCTTGTCCAGCGCCTCCAGCAGCCCTTTGCGCACTTTCAGCTTGGTGTTCTTGTGCGCCAGCATGTTCAGCTTCTTCAGTTCCCGCGCGGCGGCCAACGCCGCGTCCTGCAACTGCTCGGCCGGCACGACCTTGTCGAGGAAGCCGGCATCCACCGCACCCTGTGGGTCAAACACTTCGGCATTGATCACCGAGCGGTGGAAGGCCGAGCGGCGCAGGCGGTCGCGAGCCAGTTCAATGCCAGCATGGTGCATGGTCATGCCGATCTGCACTTCGTTCAGGCACACCTTGTACGGGCCTTCCACGCCAATGCGGTAGTCGGCTGACAGCAGCAGGAAGGCACCTTTGGCCACGGCATTGCCTGGGCAGGCGACCACGACTGGGAACGGGTGCGACAGCAAGCGGCGGGCCAGGGTGGAGCCGGCAGTGACCAGGCCGATGGCCTCTTCGGCCCGCTGGTCATCACCTTGAGGTCGTAACCGCCTGACAGAATGCCCGGCTGCCCGGTGATGATCACCACCGCACGCTCTTCGGTGGCGCGGTCCAGCGCTGCGTTGAAGGCAGTGATGACGTCCGGCGAGATGGCGTTGACCTTGCCGTTGTTGAGGGTCAGGGTGGCGATGCCGTCTTCGGCGTGGTAGGTAATCAGCTCGCTCATGGCAGAGTCCTTTTGTTGGCGTGGCGACGACGTTACCCAGCGCCAGAGGCCAGGTAAAGCAGCAAGGCTGACTGGTCGGTCAGCGTTCACCGCGCCTCAAATGCAAATACATGAAAAATTTGAAAAAAGTGCTTGCCAAAGGGAATGTCTTTCACTAAATTAGCGCACCTCGACGGGCCGCACGGCTTGAAGAGAAACGGTGAAGTGTCCGAGTGGTCGAAGGAGCACGCCTGGAAAGTGTGTATACGAGAAATCGTATCAAGGGTTCAAATCCCTTCTTCACCGCCACATTCTACGAAGAGCCCCCGCGCTGAAAAGCTCGGGGGCTTTTTGTTTTCAGGGCCATTAGGGCTGCTGCGCAGCCCATCGCGACACAAGGCCGCTCCCACAGGGATCGCGTCAATTTCAGAGTGGGCCGCAAAGCAGCCCCAAAAGCTTAGAAACTGACCGAAGCCGAAAGCCGGGCGGTACGTGGCGCGCCCTGGAACAGGTAGTTATCCCCCAGATAATCCCCCACATCGTGCCAATAGCGCTTGTCGAACAGGTTATCCACGGTCAACCGCAGCACCGTGTCATACCCACCAATACGGGTACGGTAGCGGCTGCCGAGATCGAACACGGTATACCCGCCAACCTCCACATTCCCCGCCTGGCTCGCGTACTTGCTGGCGCTGTACCGCGCCCCGCCCAACAGCGCCAGCCCCGGAACCGGCAGCGAATATTCCGCGTGCATCGCTGCTCGGAATTTTGGCACGTTGATCGCCTGGTGCCCTTCATAAGCCTCGGTACCGCTGTTCTGCACCCGTGCGCGAATGGCGGCTGCGCTGGCCTGCAACTGCAAGTTCGAGGTCACCCAGCCGCTGGCGCCCAGTTCCAGGCCGGTGTTTTTTTGCTGGCCTTGCTGCACGTAAGTGAAGTGGCCGGCACCGTCAGGGCGCGCGTACTGGTAAGCCTGGCGGATCTGGAACAGCGCGGCACTGAAACTCAGGCCCTGCCAGTCGTGCTTGAGGCCCAGTTCCAGCTGGTGGGAGGTTGTCGGCGCAAGGATCTCGAACGTGTTCTCGGCGAACCAGGGGGCAGTACCGCCCGCTGACAGGCCTTTGGCGTAGCTGGCATATACCGTGGTATTGGGCTGCGGTTTGAAGATGATCGCGGCGCTGGGCAGCAGCTCGTATTGACGGGTGTGGCGCCCGGCAAGGCCGTTTTCGTCCCAGGTCTTTTCATCCAGGCGCACTTCTCGGGCGCCCAGCACGGTCTGCCATTGTTCGTTGAAGCTGATCCGGTCGCTGATGAACAGGCCGTACTGGCGGCTATCGAGGCGGCGCTCGCTAGACTTGATGGGATTGTCGGAGGGGTCAAAGGCGGGCGCACCGGTATGGATGTTGCCTGTGCCTACCCATTCCATATAGCTGGGCCGCTGATCCAGTGTGCGCCGCTGCGCGCTGGCACCCATGGTCAACTCATGCCCCACACCTAGCGCATCGAACCGCCCGTTGAGCATGGCCTGCGCCTCGTCGGTGCGGCGGGTGTCGTCGGGGCTGCGGAAGTCGTAGATGTCATAGTCACCATTACTGCCGAAAAACGCGCCTTCGCTCGAGCCCCAGGCAAACGCGCTGTAGTCGTCGATCACCACCTTGCTGCGCGAGGCGCTCAAGGTGCCGGTCCAGGCCTCGTCGAAACGGTACTCGAAGCGCCCGGCAAGGTTCAGCGAGTCGCTTTGCACAGGCTTTGCCCAGTGCTGGTAGGCCAAGCGATCATCCGGGTCGATGCCATGGGGCACTTCAGTGCCGCCGAGCAGTTGGTAACCCGGCACCGAGCGTTGTTCGCGGTGCTGGTACTCGGCATCCAGCTGCAGGGTGGCATCTGGGTTGATCTGCCAGTCGAATGCCAACGAAGCGAAGTCGCGCTTGCCGTCGGCGTGGTCGACGTAGGAGCGGATATCTTCGTGGGCCAGGTTGGCGCGCAGGCCGAACTGCTTTTCGCTGCCGAACCAACCGCCCAGGTCGGTGGCCAGGTAGCGTTCGCCTTGTTCGTTGGTCGACACCGTAAGGCTGCGTACCTCTTCGGCGCGCTTGGTCACATAGTTGATCAGGCCGCCCGGTTCTGAAACGCCGCTCTGCAGCCCGGACAGGCCCTTGAGCAGCTCCACCTGTTGCTTGTTCTCCAGGGCCACGTTCTGCTCGCCAGCGATGGTCTGGCCATTGATGCGATAGCTGCTGGCGGCATTCAGTTCGAAGCCGCGTACATTGAAGTTCTCGTAGTAGCCGATGGGCGCATAGCTTTCGCCGACCGAGGCGTCGCTTTGCAGCACCTCGCTGAGCATGCGCACCTGGCGGTCTTCCAGCAGTGGCTGGCTGAACACGCTGACAGAGGCCGGTGTATCGAGCAACGGCGCAGGCTGGAAGCCGCTCACAGCGGCCTGGCGTGCCTGGTAGCCGTCATTGGCGTAGGTGTCGGAGACCTGCAGTGGGGCCAGCACCACGCTGTCTTCGGCAAGCACATTTTGGCACTGCAGGGCCAGGCCCAGGCTGAGCAGGCTCAGGGGCAGGCGGGGGTGACGCGAGGGCATGCGGGGGCTCCGACCATGAAAAAGGCGGCATCTTAACAGCCGCCTTCAACAGAGAACGATCGGGGCCCCGCGAAATTCAACCTGTACCGGTCGGCCGCTTGTGCTGCCGCCAGTTGTCATCGATTTTCGACCAGGTCTTGCCATCGGTGATGGCCAAGAGCTTTCGCCCATCCTTGAAGGTGGCCAGGAAGGTCGCTTCCTCTTCCTTGCCACCCAGCCACAGCCCGGCCAGCAGCCCCACTGGCCCTGCCACCAGGGCGCCGGCCACGCCCCAGCCCAAGGCGCTGCCCAGGCTGCGGCTCGGTTCCAGGCTGGCCAGCCGCAAGTCGCTGATGCGGGCCAGGGAAATCCGCTCGCCGGGGGAGGGGCTGCGCGGAGTCTTGAGTGTGAGCGATCCGTTGCGATACTCGCCTTCACCTTGCAAGAAATCGCCGGATTGCACCGTGAGTCTTGTCATAAAGTCGTCCTGTCAGGGAAAGGGCATTTTCCAGCGCCTACTGAGCGCTGCCCAGGCAGGCAAGTCAACGGCCATGCGACGGAGGGTCGTGCGGTGCTTTGTCGCCATGGTTGATTGAAACGTTTCATGCCAGTGGCAGGGTTTTCTTGCGCTTGCGCTCGGCCAGCCCCCACGCCAACAACGCCAGCCCGCCAATGACCAACCCTGCGACCACAATGCCCATCCAGCCTTGGCGCTGGAACAACTGTGTACCCAGCAACGACCCCAGTGCCCCGCCAATGAAGTAGCAGGTGATGTACCCGGCATTGAGCCGCGTGCGCGCTTCGGGCCGCAGGGCGATCACCGCATTCTGGTTGCTCACGTGCACCAGTTGCACCGCCAGGTCGAGCATCAGCACGCCCAGCAGCAAGGCCAGCAACGACTGCTCGGCGAAGCCCAGCGGCAGCCACGCCAGCAGCAACACCACCAGGCCGACGGTGGTGCCCAGCGAGCCCTTGCCACGGTCGGCCAGGCGCCCGGCCCAATTGGCCGACAACGCACCCGCTGCGCCGGCCAGGCCGAACAGGCCGATAACCGCATCCGAATAATGGTAGGGGCCTTTAGCCAGCAAAAATGCCAGCGGTGTCCAGAACAGCGCGAACAGGCTGAACGACAGCAGGCCGAGCAACGAGCGCAGGCGCAGTACCGGCTCTTCAAGAAACAGGCGGAACACCGAGCCGATCAGCGCCGGGTACTTCAGCCCGGCATGGCTGTGGTGTTGCGGCAGGCTGCGGTACAGCGCCACGGCGGTGATCGCCATCAGCACGGCGGCCAGCACGTAGATGCTGCGCCAGCCGCCCAACTCGGCCATGAAGCCGGCAGCGGTACGCGCCAGCAGAATGCCCAGCAGCAGGCCGCTCATCAGCGTGCCGACCGCGCGCCCTCGCTGATGCGGCTCGCTCAGGGTCGCGGCCATCGGCACGAGGATCTGCGCCACCACCGAGAACAGCCCGGTCAGCGCTGTGCCAAGGATCAGCCAGGGCAGGCTTGGCGCACAGGCGCTGATGACCAGGCCCAGGGTGGAAATAACGGTCATCACGGTGATCAGCCGGCGCTGCTCGAACAGGTCGCCCAGCGGTGCCAGCAGCAACAGGCCGGCGCCATAGCTGAGCTGCGCGGCAATCACGATGCTGCCGGCGCTGGCGGTGCTCAAGCCAAACTGCTGGGCGATGCTGTGCAGCAGCGGTTGGGCGTAGTAGTTGCTGGCCACGGCCAGGCCGGTGGCAGTAGCCATCAGCAGGATCAGGGCGCGGCTGAGAGTGGGGGTGTGCATGCGGTTCTCGTGGCGGGCGGTAGTGTTGGGATGATTATCAGGAAGTGTGTGTCATGACACCAATGTATAGTTTTCAACTTATCAATCTTGAAAGCAGATAGATCGATGAACCTCAAGCAGCTCGAATACGCCCTTGCCGTGGCCGACACAGGCAGTTTTACCCGCGCGGCCGAGCGTTGCCATGTGGTGCAGTCGGCCCTCAGCCATCAGGTGGCGCGGCTGGAGGCACAGCTGGGCGTGAGCCTGTTCGAGCGTAGTTCGCGGCGGGTACGCCTGACGCCGGCAGGTGAGGCCTTTGTGCTCAGTGCCCGACCGGCGGTGGAAGCGGCTGGGCGCATTGCCGATGACGTGGCGGCGGCCTGCGGCCAGGTACGCGGGCGGTTGGCGATTGGCGAAATCAGCTCGCTCACCGCGCTGGACCTGGTCGACCTGTTGGCGGTGTTCCACGACCGTTACCCGGACGTGGATGTACGCTGGCTGACGGCCAAGAGTGAATTGCTGATCGCCGATGTGCTCGAGCGGCGCCTGGACGTGGGCTTCATAGGCCTGTGGCAGGGCGAGGTGGTGCAGGGCGTGCAGCACCGTTTGCTGGCCAGGGAGGAACTGGTGGCGTTGTTGCCGTTGCGGCATCGGCTGGCGGGCAGGGGGCAGCTGGCGCTGGCTGACCTGGCGGGCGAAGTGCTGGTGGACTTCCCTGAAGGCACCGGAGCGCGACGGCAGACCGATGAGGCGTTTCAGGCGGCGGGGTTGCAGCGTCGGGTGCAGTTCGAGATCGGTCATGTGCGCCTGGTGGAGAAGTTCGTGCAGCGGGGCATGGCGGTGGGTTTGGTGCCGGAGCGGGTGGCCCAGGGCTTTGAAGGTGTGGCGCTGGCGCGGGTGGTGGATGCGCCGGTGCGGCACCTGTATGCCGTGTGGTCCTGCAGCCCGACGCCTGCTGCTCGGGCTTTTCTGGAGGTGATGGAACAGCGTCTGGGTGCTGGGAATGGTTGAACCTGTTCCGGTTTTCTCGCCGGAACAGGCAAACCTTCAATCAGGCTGCGAACCCACCGTCCACCGTCAGGCTGGCCCCGGTGATGTACCCGGCTTCAGGCCCCGCCAGGTAAGCCACGAAGCTGGCAATTTCCTCTGGCTCGCCATACCGGCCGATCGCCATCAACGGGATCAGGCTCTCGGCAAACTCGCCGCTGGCCGGGTTCATGTCGGTGTCCACTGGCCCCGGTTGTACGTTGTTCACGGTAATGCCCTGCGGCCCGAGGTCACGCGCCATGCCGCGGGTCAGGCCAACCAGCGCAGACTTGCTCATGGCGTACGGCGCACCGCCGGCAAACGGCATGCGCTCGGCATTGGTGCTGCCAATGTTGATGATGCGCCCACCCTGGCCCATGTAGCGTGCGGCGGCCTGGCTGGCGACGAACACACTGCGTACGTTCACCGCCAGCATGCGGTCGAAGTCGGCCAGGTCGAATTCGGCCAGCGGGGCCACCGCCAGCACGCCGGCGTTGTTGACCAGGATATCCAGCCTGCCGAAGGCCTTCACGGCGTCATCCACTGCCAGTTGCACGGCCGCTGCATCGGCGCTGTCGGCCCGCAGGGCCAGGGCTTTGCCACCGTTTTCGCTGATTTCGCGGGCCAGTTCTTCTGCCGGGCCGGCAGAGCTGACATAGGTGAAGGCCACGTGCGCGCCTTCGCGGGCCAGGCGCCGTACGATGGCCGCACCAATACCGCGGGAACCGCCCTGAACCAGGGCCACTTTGCCTTCGAGTGAAAGTTGCTTGGACATGCTGATCTCCTGCTGGAAGCCAGGCCGAAATGCCTTGGATGGGCAAAGTATCGGCGCTTGATTACCTGCTGATAAGATGGCAATCACTATCAGCAGAGTAAACCTTGGGTTGCTAATCATGGCCGTGGAATCGTTCAACGCGTTGGAATGCTTCATCCGCAGTGCCGAAGTCGGCAGTTTTGCCGAGGCGGCCAGGCGCCTGAGCATTACCCCGGCTGCTGTGGGCAAGCATGTTGCCCAATTGGAAGCGCGTCTGGGTGTGCGGTTGTTCCAGCGTAGTACCCGCAAGCTGACCTTGACTGAAGCAGGGCGGCGTTTTCTTGGCGAGGTCAGCGACAGCTTCCGCACTATCCAGTACGCCGTGGCCAACCTGGCCAGCGCCGAAGGCCAGCCGGCCGGGTTGCTGCGGGTGAGCATGGGCACGGTGTTCGGGCGTTTGTACGTGCTGCCGTTGCTGAGCGAATTCTTGCGCCGCTACCCGGCGATTACCCCGGATTGGCATTTCGACAACCGCCAGGTCGACCTGATTGGCCAAGGCTTCGATGCCGCGATTGGCGGTGGTTTCGAACTGCCGCCAGGCGTGGTGGCGCGCAAGCTGACCCCGGCGCACCGGGTGCTGGTGGCGGCACGGGCCTATCTGCAGCAGCACGCGCCAATCGACGACCCGCAGGTGCTGCACCGCCATGAGGGTATTCTGATTCGTTCACCGCAGACCGGGCGGGTGCGCTCATGGCCGCTGACCAGTCGCTGGCAGGCGCAGCAGCCACTGCAATTGCGCCAGGCGATGACCATGAGCGATTCGGACGCGGCTTGCGCGGTGGCCGAGCAAGGGCTGGGTATTGCCCTGGTGAGCTTGCCGTTTGCCGTGCCGTACCTTCAGGCAGGCCGGCTGCGGCGGGTGTTGCCGGACTGGTACGTGGATGATGGGCATATCAGCCTGTATTTCGCCGAGCACAAGCTGATGCCGGGCAAGACCCGGGCGTTCATCGATTTTGTCGTGGAGCAGTTTGCCGAGCAGGGGTTGGCGGGGCGGTTCGATGCTTTGCAGGCCCTTTGACGTTGCAGCACTTTTCCTGGGTTGATGCGCTCCTGCAATGACCGCGTTAGGCCAGGCGCGAAGAGGCCGGGTCAGGCAACATCAACAATGAACAATAACTGCTGGCCCAGATTCACCTCGTCATCGATCTTCTTGCCCATCAACTGCTGCCCCAACGGCGAGCGTGGGGTAATGACTGTCACCAGCCCATCCCCCTCGCCAATTTTCAACCCAGCGGCTTCTGGCCCGAGCAATAGCCGGCGTTGCCCACCAAGCTCATCCTCCAGCGTCACCAGGTTGCTCACCTGCACCCCGCGCGCCGGGTCGTAGTCACGCAGTAGCAGTTGCTGGTAAATCAACAGCGCCTGGCGGATTTCCCCGCTGCGGCGGGCCTGGCCGGTGGCCAGGTACGAGGCCTCCAGGCCCAGGGTGTCGTACTTGTTCTCGGCAATGTTCTCTTCGGCGGTGGCGGCCTCGTAGGCGGTTTGCGCTGCGCGGGTCAGCACATCCAGGTCGTGCTCGAGGGTGGCGACGATCAGCGCCAGCAGGTGGGGCTTGTTCATGGTCAGTAACAGAACTCCAGCACGTTGGCCTGGCTTTTGTCGGTGGGCGCGGTACGGTTCTGCTGCAGCCAGAACTGGCACTTGGGGCTGTTCAGGTTGCGCGGGTTGCCCTGGGCGGCGTCGGCGGCCTGTTGCAGTTCCTGCTTGTGCAGGATGTCCTTGTAGCGCTCGAACATTTCGGCCTGGGTATCCTGGGCCGCAGCCGGCGCAGGTGGTGCGGCGGGGCGGTACGCGTTGGGTGCTGCAGCCTGGGCCAGAGGTTGTACCTGCTGTGGCCACCATTGCTGGGCCAGCCACAGGCTCACGGCAATGGCCACGGCGCCCAGCCACAGGCCCAAGGCAACGCACAGGATCAACTGCAACGGCTTGAGGGTGATTTTCAGTTCACGGTGGCGGGGCATGGCAGCCTCCTGGCAAGGTGGTCGGGGTGCATTGTCGCATGCGCATGGGCATTTTTCCGCGCAGGTGCTTTTGTCGGCGACAATTTATGCGCAGAATTCGCGGTTTTTGCATCAGCACGGGAGGGGCGCATGAACGCCACCTGGGACATCTTCTGCAGCGTCGTCGACAACTACGGCGACATCGGCGTGACCTGGCGCCTGGCCCGGCAGTTGGTGGCCGAGCATGGCATGGCCGTGCGCCTGTGGGTGGATGACCTCAACGCCTTCGTGCCCATGTGCCCCGGTGCCGATGCCACCGCTGCGCAGCAGTGGCAGCACGGTGTGGATGTACGCCACTGGCCGGCGCAGTGGTTGCCGGTGGTGCCGGCCGATGTGGTGATCGGCGCGTTCGCCTGCCAGCTACCGGCGGCTTATGTCGAAGCCATGCGTGCCCGCCCGCTGCCGCCGCTGTGGCTGAACCTTGAGTACCTTAGCGCCGAGGATTGGGTGGAGGGTTGCCATGGCTTGCCTTCACCGCAGGCCAACGGCCTGCGCAAGGTGTTTTTCTTCCCGGGGTTTACCGAAAGAACCGGTGGCTTGCTGCGCGAGGGCTCGCTGCTGGCGCGGCGTGACGCGTTCCAGCAGTCCGCCGATGCGCGCCAAACCTTCCTGCAAGGGCTTGGCGTAAACCCTGTGCCGGGGGCGTTGCTGGTCTCGCTGTTCGCCTACGAAAACCCACAGTTGGCCAGCTGGCTCGATGCCCTGGCTACAGGTGCGCAACCGTGTCACCTGCTGGTGCCGCAAGGGCGCATCGTCGCAGGGCTCAGCCAGTGGCTTGGCGAGGCGCAACTGCAGGTGGGCGATGTGCGCACGCGTGGGGCGCTGACCGTACAGGTGCTGCCTTTCGTCAGCCAGGACGACTTCGACAGGCTGTTGTGGAGTTGCGACTTCAACGCCGTGCGCGGTGAGGACTCGTTCGTGCGTGCGCAGTGGGCGGGGCAGCCGATGCTGTGGCACATCTATGTGCAGGACGAGAATGCCCATTGGGAAAAGCTCGAAGCGTTTCTGGCGCATTATCGCCGTGGCTTGTCAGGCGATGCCGATGCCGCCTTGCTTGGCCTGTGGCGCGCCTGGAACATGGATTTCGACATGGGCCAGGCCTGGCAGGCGGCCCGCCAGCATTGGCCAGAACTGCAGCAACATGCCCGGCGTTGGGTGGTGAGACAGGCCGCTCAGCCGGACCTTGCCACAGCGCTAGTACACTTTTACCGAAATTCGCTATGATACGCGGCCTCGATTTTTATAAATCCATCCAGATTCGGATACTTCGTAATGAAAACTGGTAAAGAACTGAAACCCGGTACCGTCCTGCGGATCGACAACGACCCGTGGCTGGTTCAAAAAGCTGAGTTCACCAAGTCGGGCCGTAACAGCGCGATCATGAAGACCAAGCTGAAGAACCTGCTGACCGGCTACAAGACCGAAACCGTATACGGTGCGGACGACAAGCTGGACGACGTGATCCTGGATCGCAAAGAAGCGACCCTGTCGTTCATCAGCGGTGACTCGTACACCTTCATGGACACCACCGACTACACCATGTACGAACTGAACGCCGAAGACATCGACGCCGTTCTGCCGTACATCGAAGAAGGCATGGAAGACATCTGCGAAGCCGTGTTCTTCGAAGGCCGCCTGGTATCGGTTGAACTGCCGACCACCATCAGCCGTCAGGTTGTCTACACCGAGAACGCTGCTCGCGGCGACACCTCGGGCAAGGTCATGAAGCCTGCCAAACTGAAGAACGGCACCGAGATCCAGGTTGCCGACTTCATCCAGATCGACGAGTGGATCGACATCGACACTCGCGACAACAGCTTCAAAGGCCGTTCCAAGAAGTAATTCTTCTTGCGAGACGCAAAAAACCCGGCCTTGGCCGGGTTTTTTTATGCCTGGGCCTTACACCGTCACATGCAGGCGTACATCCACATTACCGCGGGTGGCATTGGAGTACGGGCAGACCTGGTGCGCTTTCTCCACCAGCCCTTCGGCATCCGCCTGGGCCAGGCCCGGCAGGTTGATGTGCAGGTCGATGTCCAGGCCGAAACCGCCCGGGATCTGCCCGATACCCACCTTGGCGGTGATCGAGGCATCTGCCGGCAGGGCTTTCTTCTCTTGCCCGGCCACGAATTTCAGGGCGCCGATGAAGCATGCCGAATATCCGGCGGCGAACATCTGTTCAGGGTTGGTGCCGTCACCGCCAGCGCCGCCCAGTTCCTTGGGGGTGCTCAGGCTGACGACCAGCTTGCCGTCGCTGGACTTGGATTTGCCGTCGCGCCCACCGGTGGAGGTAGCTTCTGCGATGTACAGCGGAGTGACCTTTTGCATCTTGAGCCTCGCTAATGTGCTGTGCGCTCCCGTTTGCAGGAGGGCGCGGGTTGGTGTGGGATTTAAGTTAGCGCGCAATTAGTTAGTGCGCAAGATAAATCGTCACCGCTCATCCGAACGGCCACAGCACAGCATAGTCCTCAGAGGTTTTTCTGCAGGCTCTCACGCAGGTCCAGCAGGTCCGCCTGCAGTTGCTGCAATTGCTCCAGGGTGCGCCCGCTGGCCTTGAGGATGCACTGCGGGACCTGTTTGGCCTGCTGTTGCAGGGCGCGGCCCTTGTCGGTCAGATGCACCATCACCACCCGTTCATCCTCGCGGCTGCGATTGCGCTGCAACAGGCCTTCGCTTTCCAGGCGCTTGAGCAGCGGGGTCAGCGACCCTGGGTCGGTCAGCAGATGCTGGCTGATTTCGCCCACGGTCAGGCCGTCACGCTCCCACAACACGAGCATGGCCAGGTATTGCGGGTAGGTCAGGCCCAGCGCCTGCAGCAGCGGTTTGTAGACCTTGGTCATCAGCAACGAGGTGGAGTGCAGGGCGAAGCAGACCTGGTTGTCCAGCAGCAGCTCGTCACAGGATGCGTGGGTGTCGGCGTTCATGCAGGTCCTTCAAGGTAATCAATGGGAAATTCTGGCACGCTGATCATTAGTGCGCGCATTACTCGCGCAGTTCACTGCGTAAAGCCAGGTCCCAGGGTGGAATCGGGCTGAAGCGGCTCTTGAGGAATTCGAGCAGCAAACGGCTGCGAGAGTTCGTTTCGTGTTCCAGGCGTAGCGCGTAAATACCACTGCTCTCGGCTTCCGGCAGGCCGCCCTCGCAAAACAACGGGATCAACTCGCCGCGCAGCAGGTATTCGCTGATGAGCCAGGTGGGCAGGTGGGCTATGCCTAAGCCGGCGAGGGCGCCGAACAACAGGGTTTCGGCGTTGTTGGCGGCCATGCGCATGCGTGCGGGGCGGTACAGGCGGGTTTGCCCGGCTACGCTGAAGCGCCAGGCAAACGGCGGCGCTAGGCCGTCCCAGTCCAGCCCGTCATGCCCTGGCAGTTCGCTGGGGCAGGTGGGTATGCCGCGGCTTGCCAGGTAGGCGGGGCTGGCACAGGCGATACGCACCATGTAGGCCAGCGGCGTGGCGACCAGGCGGGTGTCGGCCAAGGGGCCGGCGCGCAGTACCAGGTCGACCTCGCCCAGGTGGCTGCCATGCAGATCGACGAAGCTGTCGATCAGGCGCAGTTGCACGTCCAGGCCTGGGTAGGCCACCAGGAAGTCGGCAATCGCCGGGGCCAGGTGGCGGCGGCCGAACGCGGCGGGGGCGTCAATGCGGATCAGCCCTTCGGGGGCGTTGCTCAGCGACACCGCTTCGGCTCGGGCCAGGCGCAGTTCCTCGATGATGCGCCTGGCCCGCTCGGCAAATGCATTGCCGGCAGGAGTGGCCCTCACGGCGTGGGTGCTACGAGTGAACAGGCGGCTGCCGACGGCACTTTCAAGGTTGTCGATGCGCCGGGCTACCGCAGAAGGCGTCAGCGGGTGGCGACGAGCGGCGGCAGAAAAGCTGCCGGTTTCCAGCACATCGAGGAACAGGCTCAGTTGGTCGGTCAGGGTATCGGGGCTCATGGCTGCCTTGCTTTTGCGAAAAGCGCACAGCCATTGTGCGCTGCTGTGCGTTTCCCCGCCAGCGCACAGTCGTTAGCATGCTGGCATTATTGGCACTGGCGGGCGAGGCCCTGATGATCGAGTGGTTGTTGTATATCGTACTGGGTGCAGCCCTGGGCACCATGGGTGGCTTGTTCGGCATTGGTGGCGGGTTGATTGCGATTCCGGCACTTGGCGTGCTGTTTGGCCTGGACCAGCAGCTGGCACAGGGGACGGCGCTGGTGATGGTGGTGCCGAACGTGCTGCTGGCGCTGTGGCGTTATCACCAGCGCAACCGCATCGAGTTGCGCCATGCCGTGCCGCTGTCGGCGTGCAGCTTCTTGTTCGCGTGGCTGGGGTCGATCTGGGCGGTTGGGCTGGATGCGCATTCCATGCGCCTGGGCTTTGTCGGCTTTCTGGTGGCGCTGGCGGTGTGGAACGTGGCGCGGATGTTCATGAAGGTGTCGCCGCCCAGTGCCGAACTGCGTTATGCCTGGCCATGGCTGGGCGTGCTGGGCAGCTTTGCCGGCACCATGGGCGGCTTGTTCGGCGTGGGCGGGGCGGTAGTGGCCACGCCGATCCTGACCAGTGTGTTCGGTACCACCCAGGTGGTGGCGCAAGGGCTGTCGCTAGCACTTGCCGCGCCGAGTACCTTGGTGACTTTGGTGACCTATGGCGTGCACCACAGCGTTGACTGGGGAGTGGGGATCCCGTTGGCGGTGGGTGGCTTGCTCAGTATCAGTTGGGGGTGAAGTTGGCCCATGCGCTGCCGGAGAAGGTATTGCGGGCGATGTTCTGTGTGTTTCTGGTTGTGTGTGCGGTGATGCTGGGGTTTGAGCTTTGAGATTTTGCGGCCCATTCGCAGCAGCCCCAAATTACTTGAACCCTTCGACGATATAGTCCGCCATGCAATCGGTAATAGGCGAAGGGTGCTGAGTACCGCGCACCAGCATCACATTGGCCACTGGCAGCTGCGGTAGCCCATCCTGTTCACCCAGTATGCGAATGTTTCCGCCAATCAGGCTTTGCAACTGCGCCGTCACGGCCAAGCCGGCCGTGACTATGGCAAAGATCGCCGCCAAGCTGGGGCTTGTGTAGGCAATGCGGTAATCAATGCCCTGGGCTTCCAGGGCATTGCAGGTCCAGGCCCGGCAGAAACAATCAGTGTTGAACAGCGCCACCGGCATCGGCCGCTGTTCCTGTGGGCAAAAGCCTTCGGCGGCAGCCCACACCAGGCGTTCCTGACGCAGCAGTTGGCCAACCTCGTTGCCCGGCTCGCGGGTGACGATGGTCAGGTCCAGGTCCTGGCGCAGCATCAGCTGCTTGGAGGAGTCGCAGTGCACCTCCACCTGCACCAGCGGGTAGGCCTGGGCAAAGCTCGAAAGTATGGTCGGCAGGAAACGCATGGCGTAGTCGTCTGGTGTGCCGATGCGCACCAGCCCGACCATGTGCGGCATGCGCAGGGTGTTGAACACTTCGCCGTGCAGCTTGAGGATGCGCCGGGCATAGCCCAGTAGCACCTGGCCTTCGGCGGTCAGCCTTACCTGGCGGCCATCGCGCTCGAACAGTTGGCGCTGCAGGATGTCTTCTTCCAGGCGTTTCATCTGCATGCTTACCGCCGACTGGGTGCGGTTGACCACCTCACCGGCGCGGGTGAAGCCGCCTTGCTCGGCGATGGCGACGAAGGTGCGCAGCACGTCCGCATCGAGGCTCTGGTACTGGGACATTGCATCAATCTCCGAGATGCATCGCATCAGAAACATTCGTTGGATTGATCTTAAGCCCGGCGTGAAACTGAGGCCATCCAACACGGAGGGCTTCACGATGAAAGGTCATGTCAGCAGCATCCAGCAACCTGCCTTTTCCCTGAACCACCTGTGGCATGCGGCCCTGCAGCGCCCGGTGCGCTGGCTGCAGCTGTACCGCCAGCGGCAGGAACTGGCCCGCCTCAGTGATGCAACCTTGCATGACCTGGGGTTGAGCCGGGCGGATATCCAACAAGAGGCCGAGCGGCATTTCTGGGATGATCCGCTGCGTAAATAGGCTAAGTTTGTCGTTGGGCTTACCGGCCTCTTCGCGGGTTTACCCGCGAAGAGGCCAGAGCAGGCAATACAAGGAGACCAGGCTTGTCCCTCAAGCTGTCCATCAACCAGGCCCGCCGCCTGGCACTGTCTGCCCAAGGCTTCGGCAAACACCCGGAAGCACCGCCAACCCTGCCCGCAGTGAAGCGCATGCTGCAACGCCTGGGCGTGCTGCAGATCGACTCGGTCAACGCTCTGGTTCGCTCCCACTACCTGCCGCTTTTCTCCCGGCTGGGCGACTATTCGCCTGCCACCCTCGACCAGCTTGCCTGGGGCCGGGGCCGCCAGCGCCAGTTGTTCGAATACTGGGGGCACGAAGCCTCGCTGCTGCCATTGAGCCTGTACCCGCTGCTGCGCTGGCGCATGGCCCATGCTGCCGATGGTCGCGGTATCTACCGCCAGCTCGCGCAGTTTGGCCGCGAGCGCCAGGACGTGATCGCCCGGGTACTGGCTGCTGTTCGTGAACAGGGCGCACTGGGCGCGGGCAGCCTGTCCACCCGCGAGGAACGCGCCGGACCCTGGTGGGACTGGAGCGAGGAAAAGCACGCGTTGGAGTGGCTGTTCGCCGCAGGCGAAGTGACTGTGGCGGGCCGCCGTGGTTTTGAGCGGCTTTACGATGTACCGGAAAAGGTTTTGCCCAAGGCGATCCTCGACCAGACACTACCCCGCGAGGCCGAGGCGCATCAGGGCTTGATGCTTCACGCCGCCGCTGCCCTGGGTGTTGGCACCGAACGTGACCTGCGCGACTACTTTCGCCTGGAGCCGGCGCAGGGCAAGGCGGCGCTGGCCGAGCTGCTGGCCGACGGTCGCTTGCAAGCGGTCGCGGTGCAGGGGTGGAAGCAACCCGGCTATTGCGCTGGTATGCCGCGCATTCCCGGCGCATCGAAGCCAGCGCGCTACTGTCGCCGTTCGATTCGCTGGTCTGGGAGCGCAACCGTACCGAGCGCTTGTTCGACTTCCGCTACCGCCTGGAAATCTACACCCCGGCGCACAAACGGGTGTATGGCTACTACGTGCTGCCGTTTCTATACCGCGAACGGATCGTCGCGCGGGTAGACCTGCGTGCCGAACGCACCCAAGGGCAACTGGCAGTGCACGCCGTGCATGCAGAAACACCTGGGCTAGACGAGGAGGGGTATGACGCGCTGGCGGGCCATTTGTTGCGACTGGCCAACTGGTTGGGTCTGGAGAGGGTGCAACTGAACTGCCCGCGCATAGAGGGCAGCCAGCTGCGCCGGGCACTTAGCGCCGCACCTGTTTGAGCGTTTCGGCAATCAAAAACGCCAACTCCAGCGACTGATCGGCATTCATTCGCGGGTCGCAATGGGTGTGGTACCGATCAGACAACGCGTCCTCGGTGATCGGCCGTGCACCGCCGATGCATTCAGTGACGTTCTGCCCGGTCATCTCGATATGGATGCCGCCGGCATGGCTGCCCTCGGCCTGATGCACCTGGAAGAACTGCTTCACCTCATCCAGAATTTGCGCAAAATCGCGGGTCTTGTAGCCGCTGCTGGCCTTGATGGTGTTGCCGTGCATCGGGTCCGAGCTCCACAACACCTTGCGCCCCTCGCGCTCGACAGTGCGGATCAGCCCCGGCAGGTGGTCGCCGACCTTGTTCGCGCCCATGCGCACGATCAGGTTCAGGCGCCCAGGGTCGTTGGCCGGGTTGAGCGTGTCGATCAGGCGGATCAGCTCTTCTGGGTTCATGCTTGGGCCAACCTTGACCCCGATCGGGTTGTGCACGCCGCGCAGAAACTCCACATGGGCGCCGTCGAGCTGGCGAGTGCGGTCGCCGATCCACAACATGTGCGCCGAGCAGTCGTAGTAGTCACCCGTCAGGCTGTCCTGACGCACGAAGGCTTCTTCATAGTTCAGCAACAATGCTTCGTGGGCCGTGAAGAAGCTGGTTTCGCGCAGCTGCGGCGCACTGTCCAGGCCACAGGCGCGCATGAAAGCCAGGGTTTCATCGATGCGGTTGGCCAGCTGGTGGTACTTGTCGGCCAGCGCCGAGTTGGCGATGAAGTCCAGGTTCCACTTGTGCACCTGGTGCAGGTCTGCAAACCCGCCCTGGGCGAAAGCGCGCAGCAGGTTAAGGCTGGCGGTGGCCTGGTGATAAGCCTGCAGCAGGCGCTCCGGGTCGGGGATGCGGCTTTTGGCGTCAAAGCCGATGCCATTGACGATATCGCCTCGGTAGGCGGGCAGGGTGATGTCGCCGATGGTTTCATCGCCCGATGAGCGCGGTTTGGCAAACTGCCCGGCCATACGCCCCACCTTGACCACCGGGCAGCCAGCGGCAAAGGTCATGACAATGGCCATTTGCAGCAGCACCTTGAAGGTGTCGCGGATTTTCGCCGCCGAGAACTCGGCGAAGCTCTCGGCGCAATCGCCACCCTGCAGCAGGAACGCACGGCCTTCGGTCACCTCGGCAAACTGCCTGCGCAGCTCGCGTGCCTCGCCCGCGAACACCAGCGGCGGGTAGCTGGCCAGGGTCTGTTCAACCTTCAGCAGGTGCGCGGCATCGGGGTAGGTCGGTTGCTGCTGGATCGGCAGGGCGCGCCAGCTGTCAGGGCTCCACGGTTGGTTCATCTCGGGCTCGGTCTTGTCGGTTGTAGGCTTCAGGCCATGGTAACAGTTGGCGCTGCGCTTGTTGCATCAAGGGTGTTGGCGGACAATGCGCGTTTTTGCGCGGGTGGGTGGTGAGCATGACGGCGGAACGGCAAGAGCGGCTGCTGGCACGGGTGGAGGATGCCTTTGGCGTCATCAGCGTGTACGAAGTGGACGACTACCGCTTTCTGGAATTCGGCGATGCCATCGAGCAAAGCTGCGTGTTCACGGCTGACCCCAGCTGGCTGGAGTACGACTACACCCGTGCCATGCTGGTGGGCGCGCTGTGCCATGAACAGCCGGAGAGCGCGCTGTTTCTTGGCCTGGGGGCCGGCACGCTGACCCAGGCGTGCATGAAGTTTCTGCCGCTTGATGACATCGAGGCCATCGAGTTGCGCGCTGATGTGCCGCGCCTGGCCATGGAGTACATGGGCCTGGATGACGACCCTCGGTTGTACGTGCGCATCGGTGACGCCATCGAGTTGCTGCCCACGGCGGAGAAGGCCGACCTGTTGTTCGTCGACCTGTACACCGACCATGGGCCGGGTGTGGGGCACTTGGCATGGAACTTCCTGGAGAACTGCCAGCAGCAGTTGAACCCAGGCGGCTGGCTGGTGATCAACCAGTGGGCCACCGACGACGGCAAGCCGCTGGGCGCGGCGTTGCTGCGCGGCTTGTACCACCGGCATTACTGGGAGTTGCCGGTGAAGGAGGGCAATGTGATCTTGCTGGTGCCGGCGGACCTGGAGCAGGCGTTGGACCTGGATGGCTTGCGGGCCCGGGCCGAGGCGCTGGCGCCGCGACTGGGTTATAGCCTGGAGGGGTTGATTTGCGAGATTCGGCCAGCTACTTGAATGCCTGACGCGGTCAGTGTAGGAGCGGCCTTGCGTCGCGAAAGGGGTGCGAAGCGCCCCCAGGATCTCAGCTTCGCCGCGTACATTGCAGGGGCCGCTTTGCGGCCCTATCGCGACGCAAGGCCGCTCCTACACTGAGCGCGTCAGGGGGCAGGGCATTATCGATTCAGCGAGGAGTAATTGATGGCCCGACAGTGGCCCTGCACCCTGAAAAAATTCCTCACGTCCCCCACTATTTCGGGTATAGTACGCGCCGGTCTTTTAGCGGACCTCAAAATCAGGTGGTGCAAATCCTCCGAGTCCAGCTTCGGCTGCACGTCCGCTAGGCGGACCTTCCCAAGTTTTCTTTTTCAATCGTTTTCGCAAATCCCCGCCGCCAAAGCTGCCTGGGTGACCTGACGGTCTTTCAAGGCATGTGCAGCTTTGGAGCATGGGTCTTTGCGGATGCACCTAGAGGCAGACCCATGACCCAGGAAACCGGCGGCTTCGCCGCTCTCGATCTTAATCCGAACATTGTTGCTGCCGTTGTGGCTACCGGCTACGAAGAGCCGTCCGCCATTCAGCAACAATCGATCCCGATCATCCTCGCCGGTCACGACATGATCGGCCAGGCGCAGACTGGCACCGGCAAAACCGCTGCCTTCGCCCTGCCGATCCTCAACAAGATCGATGTGAGCAAGCGCGAACCGCAAGCCCTGATCCTGGCGCCAACCCGTGAGTTGGCGCTGCAAGTTGCTACCGCTTTCGAAACCTACGCCAAGCAGATGCCGGGCGTTAACGTTGTCGCCGTCTACGGTGGTGCCCCGATGGGCCCACAGCTGCGCGCAATCCGTAATGGCGCGCAAATCGTCGTGGCCACCCCGGGCCGTCTGTGCGACCACCTGCGTCGTGACGAAAAAGTCCTGTCGACCGTACAGTACCTGGTACTGGACGAAGCCGACGAGATGCTGAAGCTGGGCTTCATGGATGACCTCGAAGTGATCTTCGACGCAATCCCGGCTACCCGTCAGACCGTCCTGTTCTCCGCTACCCTGCCGTCGTCGATCCGTTCGATCGCCGAGCGTCACCTGCGCGAACCCAAGCACGTCAAGATCCAGACCAAGACCCAGACCGTTACCGCGATCGAGCAGGCCCACCTGATGGTCCACGCCGACCAGAAGATCCCGGCTGTGCTGCGTCTGCTGGAAGTGGAAGAGTTCGACGCACTGATCGCCTTCGTGCGCACCAAGCAAGCCACCCTGGACCTGGCCGCCGCGTTGGAAGCCAAGGGCTACAAGGCTGCCGCGCTTAACGGCGACATCGCCCAGAACCAGCGTGAGCGTGTGATCGACTCGCTCAAGGATGGCCGCCTGGATATCGTCGTTGCTACCGACGTCGCTGCCCGTGGCCTGGACGTACCGCGCATCACTCACGTGTTCAACGTTGATATGCCGTACGACCCGGAGTCCTACGTACACCGTATCGGCCGTACCGGCCGTGCCGGTCGCGATGGCCGCGCATTGCTGCTGGTCACCCCGCGTGAGCGCCGCATGCTGCAGGTGATCGAGCGTGTTACCGGGCAGAAAGTTGCCGAAGCGCGCCTGCCGAATGCTCAGGCCGTGCTGGATGCTCGCATCAAGAAGCTGACGTCGAGCCTGGCGCCACTGGTAGCTGAAGCTGAAGCCACCCACGGCGAGCTGTTCGACCGCCTGACCAGCGACCTGGGTTGCAGTGCGCGTGCCCTGGCTTCGGCCTTGCTGCGCAAAGCCACCAATGGCCAGGCGCTGGACCTGGCTGCGGTAGAGCGTGAGCAGCCGCTGGTGCCGGGCGTTGGTGCCCCGCGTAGCGAGCGTCCTGACCGTGGCGAGCGCCCTGACCGTGGTGACCGCGAGCGCCGCGCGCCGCTGCCGCTGGCCGAAGGCCGTGTACGTTGCCGTACCGCCCTGGGTGCCCGTGACGGTATCGCTGCCAAGAACCTGTTGGGCGCGATCCTCAACGAGGGTGGCCTGGCGCGTGACGCCATTGGCCGTATCCAGGTACGCGACAGCTTCAGCCTGGTCGAGCTGCCGGAAGACGGCCTGGAGAAGCTGCTGTCCAAGCTCAAGGACACCCGCGTGGCTGGCAAGCAGCTGAAGCTGCGTCGCTACCGCGAGGATTGATCCTTGCGCAATGAAAAATCCCCGGCCTAGGCTGGGGATTTTTTTGCCTGTGGGATTTTACGGCGCAAAGCGCGCCCTGCGCTCTTCAGTCGAACCGATAAATGTCCATCCCCAGCGCCCCCAGGGTAAACCCTTGGTGTACCACCCCAAACTTGCCCCCAGCCCCGAGGGCAAAGAACAGCGGCAGGAAATGCTCATCACTGGGATGGTTGCGCACCGCATAGGGCGCCTGCTTGCGGTAATCCAGCAAAGATGTCTGGTCATCTTCCAGCAGTCTGTCCACCACCCAATCCCTGAATGCCAGCGCCCAGGGCTCGATCACGTCCGGCCCGGCATGCCAGTCCAGTTCCCCAAGGTTATGGGTGATACTGCCCGACCCCATCAGCAAAATGCCCTCGTCGCGCAAACCCGCCAACGCCTGCCCCACCTTGACCTGCAACGCCGGGCCCATCTGGCTGGGCAGTGAAACCTGCACCACTGGAATGCTCGCATCAGGGTACATCAGTGACAACGGTACCCAGGCGCCGTGGTCGAACGGCCGCTGCGCGTCCAGCCGCGCGGGTAGACCCGCCGCTTTCAACAACTCACTGACCTGGCCGGCAAGGGCAGGTTCGCCCGGCGCCGGGTATTGCACCGCATACAAGGCCGGTGGGAAGCCGTAGAAGTCATGCCAGGTTTCTGGTTGTGCGCTGCCGGTAACCAGCAGCTCGCGGCTTTCCCAGTGCGCCGACACCACCACGACCGCTTTTGGCCGTGGCAGCACATTGGCCAACCCGGCTAGCGCCGGCCCGCTGGCGCCGGGTTGCAGCGCGAGCATGGGGGAACCATGGGAAATGAACAGGCTGGGCAGCATGGCAAGGTCCTGAAGGTTAAGATGCAATCATCTTCGATCAAATAAACATCGAAATCCAAACCAAGTTTTACCGGAAAACCATCTAAAAATCGGGAGTGATCATGGAGCCAGCGTTCTGGCAAAAGCGGTGGGCCGATAACCAGATTGGCTTTCATCAGGCGCAGGTGAACCCCTACCTGCAGAAGTATTGGCCACAGTTGCAGCTGGCGCCGGCCAGTCGTGTGCTGGTGCCGCTGTGCGGCAAGAGCCTGGACCTGGCCTGGTTGGCTGGGCAGGGGTACCGCGTGCTTGGTGTGGAGCTGTCTCGGCAGGCGGTGGAGGGCTTCTTCCGTGAACATGGGCTTGATGCCGACGTTTTGCAGCATGGAGCTTTCGAGGTTTGGCGCAGTGGCGAAATCGAGCTGTGGTGTGGCGATTTCTTTACGCTGCAGGCGGAGGATATCGCCGACTGCGTGGGCCTTTATGATCGGGCGGCGCTAATCGCATTGCCGCCGCAGATGCGCGCGGCGTACATGCGGTTGCTGTCGGCGTGGCTGCCTGCGGGCTGCAGGGGGTTGCTGGTGACCCTGGATTATGACCAGTCGCTGCTGGGCGGCCCGCCGTTTTCAGTAGGGGATAAAGAAGTGCTGCAGGGGTTTGCGGGGTGGCAGATGGATGAGCTGGAGGTGGTGGAGCTTATTCAGGAGAGCCCGAAGTTTTTGCAGGCCGGGGCTTGCAGCCTGTTGGAGCGGGTGTACCGGGTCAAGCGCTGACCGGCGCATGCAAAAAGGGCGACCGAAGTCGCCCTTTCAACATTACCAGGTGGATCAACCGCGACGGCGCAGGGCCTCGATACGGTCTTCCAGCGGCGGGTGGCTCATCAGCAGCCCGGCCAGGCCGTGCTTGAGGCCGCCATTGATGCCAAAGGCCTTCATGGTGTCGGGCATGTGCACGGGCAGGCCTTGTTCCACACGCAGGCGCTGCAAGGCGCCGATCATGGCCGAGGTGCCAGCCAGCTGCGCACCGGCTTCGTCGGCGCGGTATTCGCGGCGGCGCGAGAACCACATCACGATCATGCTGGCCAGGATGCCCAGGATCAGCTCGGCAACGATGGTGGCCACGTAGTAGGCAATGCCCTGGCCCTCTTCGTTCTTGAAGATGACCTTGTCGACGAAGTTGCCGATGATGCGTGCAAAGAACATCACGAAGGTGTTCACCACACCCTGCACCAGCGCCAGGGTGACCATGTCGCCGTTGGCAACGTGGCCGATTTCGTGGGCCAGTACCGCACGCACTTCATCGGGCGAGAAGCGCTCCAGCAGGCCTTGGGACACGGCTACCAGCGCGTCGTTGCGGTTCCAGCCGGTGGCGAAGGCGTTGGCCTCGTAGGCCGGGAAAATACCCACTTCGGGCATTTTGATGCCCGCCTCACGGGACAGCTCTTCGACCGTTTGCAGCAGCCACTGTTCGTGACGGGTGCGCGGTTGGCTGATGATCTGGGTGCCGGTGCTCATCTTCGCCATCCACTTGGAGATGAACAGCGAGACGAGGGAGCCGGCAAAGCCGAACACGGCGCAGAACACCAGCAGGCTGCTGAGGTTCAGGTCGACCCCGTTGGCGGCCATGAACCCGTTGAAACCGAACAGGCTCAGGGTAATGCTTGCAACCAGCACCACCGCAAGGTTGGTGGCTACAAACAACAGAATGCGCATCATGGTTGTTACGTTCTCCTGACGGATGAGTTGTCGCTTACTGCGGGGTATATAAGGGGCCTGCCGTGCCGATTCAATCGGGCGACTATTTCAAACTGTGTACGGCGGAGTATGGCAGAGGATGGCGCGGGGGCTGTGGGATAGAGCGTTGCAGGATGTAAGAAGCGAGGTATGCCTTGAGGTTAGTGGCGCCTGTGAGATCGAGCGCCACCACAATAATGCCGTCGAACCCTACTGCGAATAAGTCCGCAGGAAATTGCCAATCCGGCCAATCGCCGCTTCCAGGTCGTCCACGCGCGGCAGGGTCACTACGCGGAAGTGGTCCGGCCACGGCCAATTGAACGCCGTACCTTGCACGATCAGCAGCTTCTCCGACAGCAGCAGGTCAAGGGCGAACTTTTCATCGTTGAGAATAGGGCACACCTTTGGGTCGATGCGCGGGAACGCATACAGTGCACCCATCGGCTTCACGCAGCTTACGCCGGGGATGTCGTTGAGCAGCTCGTAGGTGCGGTTGCGCTGTTCCAGCAGGCGGCCTGGCGGCAATACCAGGTCGTTGATGCTCTGGTAGCCGCCCAGCGCGGTCTGGATGGCATGCTGGGCCGGCACGTTGGCGCACAGGCGCATGTTGGCCAGCATGTCGATGCCTTCGATGTAGCTCTGGGCGTGGTGCTTGGGCCCGGAGATGATCAGCCAGCCAGAACGGAAACCCGCCACTCGGTACGACTTGGACAGGCCGTTGAAAGTCAGGCACAGCAGGTCGGGTGCCAGCGAGGCGGTGCTGATGTGCACCGCTTCGTCGTACAGGATCTTGTCGTAGATCTCGTCGGAGAACACCACCAGGTTGTGCTGGCGGGCCAGCTCCAGCATGCCCAGCAACAGCTCTTTGGAGTAGACGGCGCCGGTCGGGTTGTTCGGGTTGATGATCACCAGGGCCTTGGTGTTCGGGGTGATCTTGGCCTTGATGTCTTCAAGGTCGGGGAACCAGTCGGCTTGCTCGTCGCACAGGTAATGCACCGGCTTGCCGCCCGCCAGGCTCACGGCGGCGGTCCACAGCGGGTAGTCGGGGGCCGGGATCAGCACTTCGTCGCCGTTGTTCAGCAGCGCCTGCATCGACATGACGATCAGCTCGGACACACCGTTGCCGAGGTAGATGTCCTCGATGGTGACGCCTTCGATTTCCTTTTGCTGGCAGTACTGCATCACCGCCTTGCGCGCGCTGAACAGGCCCTTGGAGTCACTGTAGCCCTGGGCGGTGGGCAGGTTGCGGATCACATCCTGGAGGATTTCATCGGGCGCCTCGAAGCCAAACGGCGCCGGGTTGCCGATGTTCAGCTTGAGGATGCGGTGGCCTTCCTCTTCCAGACGTTTGGCGTGCTTGAGCACTGGGCCGCGAATGTCGTAGCAGACATTGGCGAGCTTGTTCGATTTGCTGAACTGCATGATGGGATCCCGATATGAGAAAACGCGCAACCCATGCCGAAAGGTTTGAAACGGCAGGAAGCGGGTGCCAGACTGAACGCCTGGCACACGAAGCCAACTAATATACGTGCCACCCGCGCCCCGGAAAAGACGGCGCGGGGTGAAATTCAGCCTGCCGAGGTCCCTACATGAAAAAGATCGAAAAAACCCTGGATGAATGGCGGTCGATGCTCGACCCCGAGCAATACCAGGTATGCCGCCTCAAGGGCACCGAGCGGCCATTCAGCGGCAAGTACAACAGTGAACGCCGCGACGGCATCTACCACTGCATCTGCTGCAACCTGCCACTGTTCGACGCGCAAACCAAGTTCGACTCGGGCTGCGGTTGGCCGAGCTTCTACGCACCGATCGAAGACAGCGCCATGATCGAGATCCGTGACACTTCCCACGGCATGATCCGTACCGAAGTCACCTGCGCCCGTTGTGACGCGCACCTGGGGCACGTGTTCCCCGATGGCCCGCCACCGACCGGCCTGCGCTACTGCATCAACTCGGTGTGCATCGACCTGCGCCCACGCGACTGACCGGAGCCCGATCATGGCTGCATCGATGCTGGACATCCCCTGCGTGACCCTCGGCGGCGAGCACAAAACGCTCGGCGACTACCCAGGCAAGGTGCTGCTGGTGGTCAACACCGCCAGCCAGTGCGGCTTTACCCCACAGTACAAGGGCCTGGAGCAACTCTGGCAAACCTACCGCGAGCGCGGCCTGGTGGTGCTGGGCTTTCCATGCAATCAGTTTGGCAAGCAGGAACCGGGCGATGCGCGTGAAATCGCGCAGTTTTGCGAGCGCAATTTCGGTGTGAGCTTTCCGCTGTTTCGCAAGATCGAGGTCAACGGCCCCGGCACCCACCCGCTGTACGTCGAACTCAAGCAGCGTGCACCGGGCTTGCTCGGCTCGCAGAAGATCAAGTGGAACTTCACCAAGTTCCTGATCGACCCTGCCAGCGGTCAGGTCACGCGCTATGCCCCCACCACCAAGCCACAGGCCCTGGAAGCGGACATCGAGCGCTTGCTCAGCCGTTGAGCGGCACCCAGTGGTCGATCAGGGCCAGTAGCTCTTCGCGGCGAAACGGCTTGGCCAGGTAGTCGTTCATGCCTGCCGCCCGGCAGCGTTCGCGCTCCTCGGGCATGGCGTTGGCGGTGAGGGCAACGATTGGCAGTTCGGGCCAGCGGCCGCTCTGTCGGATGCGCCGGCTGGCCTCGTAGCCATCCATCACCGGCATGTTGCAGTCCATCAGCACCAGGTCGAAGTCGTCATGCTGCAACAGTTCCAGCGCCTCGGCGCCCTGGGTGGCCAATTGCACCTGGCAGCCAAGCTTGGCAAGCATGCCCTTGGCTACCAACTGGTTTACCGGGTTGTCCTCTACCAGCAGAATCCGCGCGCGGCCTTGCTCCAGGGTAATGGCCGGGGTGGCCAGCGGGTGTTCGGGCTCATGGCCTTGCAAGGTGCGGCGCAACGTCTGGTAAAGGGCGTTGCGCGCCAGTGGCCGGGCCAGCTGATGCAACGGGGCCAAGGCCAGCGACTGCTCGTTGGGCAGGAAGTTGCCGTAGGCGGTCACCAGCAGTATCGGGGTTTTCAGTGCCTGGCGCAGTTCGAACAGGTGGTCCACATCGTCGCTGATCAACAGGTCGATCGCGGCGCCGTCCAGCGTGGCGCTGCTGTCATGGCGCTGGTAGGTCAGGCCCCAGGCGGGCAGCAAGTTCTGCAGCAGTTCATCAAGCCCGCTACCGCCTGCGCTCAGGGCGGCCACGTGGCCATGCAGGGGCACCGGCGGGATGGCTTCGGTGTGCACGGCCAGCGGTAATTCGGCGGTAAAGCAGCTACCAAAGCCCGGCTCGGAGCGAATGTGCAGGTGGCCCTGCATGGCCTTGCACAGGTTGCGCGTCAGCGCCAGGCCCAGGCCGGTGCCGCCGTACTGGCGGGTAATGCCGGCACCGGCCTGGGTGAAGGGCTGGAAGATGCGCGCCTGGGCCTCTTCGGGGATGCCGATGCCTGTGTCACGTACCTCCAGGCGCACACCGCCGACGATCGTCACCAGGCGCACATCGACGCGACCGAAGCGGGTGAACTTGAGCGCGTTGGACAGTAGATTGCTGACGATCTGCCGCACCCGCGTGGGGTCGCCGAGCACGCTGCTAGGGAAGTCGCTGGCGATAAGGCACGTGAGTTCCACGCTTTGCGCGGTGTTCTGCGACAGCAGGTTGGCGGTGTCTTCCACCATCGACCCCATGTCGAAGGGGATACGCTCCAGCTCCAGCTGGCCAGCATCGAACTTGGACAGGTCGAGAATATCGTTCAGCAGCTCCACCAGCACCTTGCCCGAATCGTGGGCAATTGCCAGTTGCTGGCGTTGTTCACTGGGCAGCGGGTTGTCCAGCGCCAGGGCGATCATGCCAAGCATGCCGTTGAGCGGGGTGCGGATTTCGTGGCTCATGTTGGCCAGGAAGGCGGCGCGTGCCTGGGCCATGTCCAGCGCGCGGCGGCGGGCTTGCTCCAGCTCCTGGTTGGACAGGCTGAGGCTGCTGTTGCTGGCTTTCAGCTCGTCGGTGCGCGCCGACACGATGTCTTCCAGTTCGTTCAGGTACTGGGTCAGGCGGTTTTCTGCCGTGCGCCGCTGTTCAATTTCGGTGGCCATGCTGACGAACTGCTGGTTGGCGACCTTCACCAGCACGCCGATTTCGTCGTGCTCATGACCATGCGGGCATTCCAGGCGCGTTTGCCGGGGTTTTCGCGGGTCGCTGCCGCTGAGCGCACCGATCACCGTCACCAGCGGCTTGGTCAGCATCATGTAGAACAGCGCCAGCAGGATGCCGGTCAGCACCAGGCTGCGGGCGAAGCCGTTGAGCAGGGTGATGCCGGCACGGTCGAGAAAGCGGCTGCCGAAGGCGTAGGTGTCGACGTCCAGATACAGGGTGCCAAGGTATTCCTCTGGCATATGGGTCAGGAACAGGCGCTCTTTGAACTGGCGCTGCTCACCAAACAGGAAGTCGCTGAGGAGCCGGTAGCGGTCCTGCAGCCTTGGCCGCTCGACATCGGCCAGCACCGTTTCGTTGTTGTCGATCAGCCGGGCGCGGATGATGGCCGGCGACTGCAGCAGGCCCCGGGTGAGCTCCAACGCCAGCTCGGAATCGATGTTGTAGGCAATGCGCGAGGCCGGGTTGTGGCTGATTTGCAGCAAGGCGCGCACTTCACGGTTGATGGACGCGTCTTCGCTGGCATAATCGATGCCGATCTGGATGAGACTGAGCAATGTTCCCAGGATGAAGCCGACCAGGACTGTCAACCGGGCTTGCTTGTATGACAGGCGATTGGTGAACTTGATATCCATGAGTCCCGAGCCGGTTTCACGTTCCTTGCGCTGCGCAAGCATAGCCGAATAGCCCCGGCAGCTGGCGGGCCTGTCACACATTCAGCTGGAAATCTCACCTGTCTTGTTAGGAGTCGTCATGGACGCTCGCTTGATTGCTTTCCTGGACCGCGCCGAATCGGTACTGGCGCGCCTCGAACCCCTGTTGCCGGCACCGCGCCCGAACATCGACTGGGGCACCACCCTGGCCGCCCGCTGGCAGCGCGATGGCCGCAGCGGCTACCTGCTACCGCTGGAAGTCAGCCTGGACATCCGCCTGACCGACCTGATCGGCGTCGACAAACAACGTGACCAGCTAGGGCGTAACACCCACCAGTTCATCAACGGCCTGCCGGCCAACCACGCGCTGCTGTGGGGCTCGCGCGGTACCGGCAAGTCGTCGCTGGTACGCGCCTTGCTGGCCGAGCACGCCAGCGCCGGCCTGCGCTTGATCGAAATCGAACGCGACCACCTGGCCGACCTGCCACGGGTGGTGGAGCAACTGCAGAAGTTGCCGCAACGCTTCATCTTGTTCTGCGACGACCTGTCGTTCGAAGCCGGGGAGGGCGACTACCGCGTGCTCAAGAGCGTGCTCGACGGCTCGCTGGAGCAGGCACCAGACAACGTGCTGCTGTATGCCACGTCCAACCGCCGCCACCTGGTGCCGGAGAAAGAGAGCGACAACGAGAACTGGAAGCGTGTGGACGGCGAGTTGCACCCCAGCGAAGCGGTGGAAGACAAGATTGCCCTGTCTGACCGGTTTGGCCTGTGGCTGTCGTTCTACCCGTTCACCCAGGACCACTTCCTGAATGTTGTCGAGCACTGGATCGGCCAGTTGGCACGCCCTGCGGGCCTGGCCTGGCAGCGTGACGAGCAGCTCGACATCCTCGCCGTGCGCTGGGCCACCGGGCGCGGTAACCGTAATGGCCGTTGTGCCTATCAGTTCGCCCGCTATTGGGTTGGGCTGCAATTGCTGGAGCAAAAGTAAATGATCGACATCAATGCCAGTGGCGCAGGCCTCGACGGCTACAACCTGCTGGCAGCGCAAGTGCAGGCACTGTTTGCCGACGAGCGTGATTTCATCGCCAATGCCGCGCAGTTTTCGGCGTTTCTGTTTAACCAGGTGGACGACCTGAACTGGGCGGGGTTCTACCTGAACCGAAACGAAGAACTGGTTCTGGGGCCGTTCCAGGGCCAGGTGGCGTGCGTGCGCATTCCATTCGGCAAGGGCGTGTGCGGGGCAGCGGCGGCTACGCGGCAAACCCAGCGGGTGGAAGATGTGCATGCGTTCCCAGGGCACATTGCCTGTGACAGCGCATCCAACAGCGAGCTGGTGATTCCGTTGGTCAAGGAAGGCAAGTTGATTGGGGTGCTGGACCTGGATAGCCCGAAGGTTGGGCGGTTCAGTGAAGCAGATCAGGTGGGGTTGGAGCGGTTGGCGGCGATCTTCCTTGAGCTGACTGACTGCTGACCACTGTCCAATGGCCGGCGCTATCCCTGTAGGAGCGGCCTTGTGTCGCGATGGGCCGCAAAGCGGCCCCGGATCTATGCATTAACGCTGAAGTCGCCGGGGCCGCTTTGCGGCCCATCGCGACACAAGGCCGCTCCTACAGGGGAACGGCGCAGGGCTTAGTCGTACATCACCTTCTTCTTCCAGGTTTCCTCTTCATCGGTCTTGAGCCCGTCGGTCAATTCGTTGTGCTCGTCCTCGGCCGGGGTCATGCGGTCCAGCACCTGGGCGTTGGCGCGGGCCAGCAGTTTCTCAAGATAGGTCAGTTGCTCTTCATACACCTTCGGCTCCGGCTGTTTGCGCAGGTATTGCACGCCGCGCTCGAACGCCAGCCGCGCCTGGCCGGGCTGGCCTTTCTGCAGGGCCTGCTGGCCGAGGTTGTTGAAGAACTCGATATGTAGCAGCACCAGGATATGGCGAATTTCCTTGATCCAGTGCTTGGCCTCGGGCGTGGCCAGGAAGCCTTCCTGGGCCGCACGGGTCACCTGGTTGTGCATGGCCTCCAATAAGAAGCGCACGTCCTTTGCCTTGACCTCAGTGTGGATCGGGTTCGGCGGGTTGTTCACCGGTATCCTGTCGCCCAGGGCAATCAACCCTTCCAGTTCGGCGATGCGCGCCTTGAGTTCGGCATTGTGCTTGTCCACCGCCAGCAGGCGCTGGTTGAGGTTCAGCTCCAGGCGTGTCAGCAGCAGCTTGAGGGCTGGGGTCATGAACTGGCCGGGGAAGGTCTCGGTGATTTCGCCACAGCGGCGCAGGCGGTCGGCCAGTTCGATCTTCGTCCGGGCGCGTTCCAGCTTGCCGTTCTCGACCACATTGTTGAGGTAGCCGATCACGATCAGCAGCGCGATGCCCGCCACGATGAGCAGGGTGATCAGAAGTGGTGTCACCGTTAATGCCTCATGAATAGGTTTGCATTATTGAGTGTAGGAGCGAGCGTGCTCGCGAGAGGCCCAGGCAGCCATTCTCTTTTTCTATCGGCAAACTGCGCCATGACTGGATGCTGGCACATTAATGCTGACTTGACGCCAGAAAATCAACGGCAAACGCCTGTGGGCTGCCTGAAACAGCGCTGGGTATACCCGGAAGTCATTGATTTAAATAAATTTCTACAAAGGGGTTGACGCCTGTACCAACCATCCATAGAATGCGCGCCACTTGCAGCGTAAAGCACACAGCGAAACGCGGCAGGGAGTGAAAGCAAGCAGTAATGCTTGTAGCGTGTCCCCTTCGTCTAGTGGCCTAGGACACCGCCCTTTCACGGCGGTAACAGGGGTTCGAGTCCCCTAGGGGACGCCAATGCGGGAATAGCTCAGTTGGTAGAGCACGACCTTGCCAAGGTCGGGGTCGCGAGTTCGAGTCTCGTTTCCCGCTCCAGTTTCTCCGGCAACGCTTAACGGCGGGGCAGGAAAAGAAAACCCAGGCTGAATCGTGAGGTTCAAACCTGGTGCACTGAAAAGTGTTGTGTGTCCCCTTCGTCTAGTGGCCTAGGACACCGCCCTTTCACGGCGGTAACAGGGGTTCGAGTCCCCTAGGGGACGCCATTTGCGGGAATAGCTCAGTTGGTAGAGCACGACCTTGCCAAGGTCGGGGTCGCGAGTTCGAGTCTCGTTTCCCGCTCCAGTTTAAATACTGTGGCGTCTATGCGGTGCAGTGGTGGTGAAGGTCTTGATGGCGCTTCACGCCGTAGCGGTAAAGTTTCACAATGCGGGAATAGCTCAGTTGGTAGAGCACGACCTTGCCAAGGTCGGGGTCGCGAGTTCGAGTCTCGTTTCCCGCTCCAAACATGTAACGCAAAAAGGAACCTTCGGGTTCCTTTTTGCGTTTTTGCGTGCCTGATTTTTGCGCCCCGCCTGTGCGAACATCGCGTTCGCGCAGGGCAGGGCTGCACTCAGCGATAACTGATGGTGAAATCGAGCGCGCCCTTTGCCACGCCAGGGGTCACCCGATCGTTCGTCTGGTAGAAGTGCGCACGATAAGGCAGGCGGGTTACAGGCAGCTGAAGCCTCTGGTTGGTCGATACGTGCTCTGCCAATGGCACGGGAACACCACTGTCATCGGTTATCTGGATGCCAATACCGGTCGCCGTCGAACCGTTGCCCAAGCTGAACAGGCCCAGTTTAGGGTCGATGGCGGCCGAGCCATCGGTGCCTGTCAGGTAGATATAGGCCGTAGCGGTACTTGAGTTGGGGTCGTCCTCGCAGTCACTCAGGGTGATATGGAACGGCATGCTGGTCGTGGTGCTGCCCCTGCCCGGGAAGTCCGCCACGGTATGGCTGCCCAGATCGACCGGGTCGGCACTGACCGCATCGCTTTTCAATGTGCACTGTGCCTGGTTCAGGTTGCCGCTGATTCGCAGGCGGAAGGCGTCAGGCTGATCTGAGGTGCTGCCACGGGCTACTTCTTCATCCAGCAAGACTGGCCCGGGCGCCATGGCCCCGATCTTGACCAGTGTGACGGTCATGCTGATCGGACCGATCAGGATCGGGATGGCCATGCTGGCCATGTTGGTGCCGCGGTAAGGCAGGAAGGTGTCGCCCGTGCTTGAGCTGAACGTATTGGGTGCCCCGCCGCTGAACGGGTGGCCCAGTTCGATGACGGCACCAACCCCCGGGGTCCGGGTTCTGATGATGCTATTGGCGAAGCGCCCGCTGCCAAGTCGCACTGGCACATCGTAGGCAAACGGCGCGGTGTAGTCGGCTTGCGCTTCCAGAAGGCGATCGGAGCTGTTGTGACAAGAGACAGCCCTGTTTGCCGGGTCGGAGGTCACGGGAACCCGCAGTCGAGTGATTTGGTCGCCGATCGGCAAGTCCCTGGGCACCCACACATTCTGGAAATCTGCCGTGAAGGTGGCAGGGCCTGGGCCATTGTTGATGACGCAGCCTGACGCAGCGTGGGCAGCCGGCAGGTGAATGAAGGGCAGGCTGACCAGCAGCAAGGTGGATAGCAGGGTGAGGCGATGGGTGGCGTTCATTGGCGGTTCCAGTCGGAAGAAGCTTCGCAGCGCAAGGTTTGCAGGCGATAGCCTTGTTCAAGCGGCAAGGTGGCGGGGGTGATATCGAAGCGGCATTGCTGCTCGCTGCCCGCCGTCCACCTGGCCAGCAGTTGCTGCTGCTCGAGGTGGGTGGCGACCAGTGCCTGGCCGCCTTGGCCGACCACGGCCAATACCTGGCCCTGGGCATCGCTGACCTGTGCGCCGAAGGGCAGGGGGCGGTCGTCTGCTTGCAACAGGGTCAGTACCAGGCGGTTGACCCGGCGCGCCGGGAACTTGGCGAGCACCACGGCGCCGCGGCGTGGCACCACCTGCGTGGTGCCGTTGTCGATTTCGATTTCCGGGTCGAGCTGGTCCAGTTGCAGTACCAGCTGGTTGGCCCGATAGGGGCGCATGTACGGTGCCAGTGCATAGCCCGCAGGGTTGGTCTTGCCCTGTTGTGCCTGGCCCACGCCAACCCCTTCGATGCCCGGCACATGCACCACGGCATTGGTTTCACCCATGAACGGCGCCAGCAGCATGCCGCCGCCGTGCGCCAGCAGGGCACCGCTGCTGCTCAGCGATAGGTTGCGGTAATCGGCGGACTCGCTGTAACCCATGCCGTAGTTGGCATGGCTGCCCTGGTAGGCCAACGACAGGCTGCCACTTTGCTGGGTGTCGTTGGCCAGCGTGGCGCGGTAGTTCAGGCGCCGGTCATCGAAGTGGCCACTGAGGCTGGCGCGTTCGCTGTGCTTGCCAGCGCTGTGCTGCATGTCGAAGGTCGCGCTGGAGGCGTGCTTGAAGTCCAGGGGCAGGCTTAGGCTCAGGCCGATGATGCGGTCGTTGTGGCGCGACGAATTGAGCGACTGCGAGGCGAACAGGTTGAGGCTGATATTGTGCGGTAGCTGCGTGTTGTATTGCGCCTGGTACTGGCGCCGTTGCAGGCTGTTGTGCCAGTAGTCGTCCTGCGACAGGGTCAGGCTGAGGCTGCCGGCGCTGCCGAAGTGCTGGTACACCGAGGCTTCCAGCCGGCTGCGGCGGTTGCCCAGGTAGTGATCGGAGGCGTTGCGTTGCTGCACCACCTCGTCATAGTCGCGGTAGCCGACAGTGGAATAGCGATAGCCGGCGAAGCGCAGGTTGGTTCCGCTGTCGAAGGCCTTGCCGTAGCGGGCCGAAAAACTGTTGCCTTGCACTTGGCCCAGTGCTGGGCCAAGGTCGCTGGTGGCCTGGGTGGCGTCCAGCGATAGCGCGCCAAACGCCCCGAAGTCGCGCGCAAGGCCGAGGGTGGCGGCGCGGTAGTAGTCACCCCCGAGCACGCCAGCGTACAGCGTGCTTTCCCACCCCATGCCGCGGGCCAGCGTGCCTTGCCACAACGCGGGGGTGTCGGCCTCGTATGCGCCGTGGTAGCGGCCCAGGGCCAGGTCGTAGCGCCACACGCCTGCGCGCATCAGGTTGCCCAGGGTGGAGTAGGGTTGGATGAAGTTGCGCACCTGGCCATCGGCTTCGGTCAGAACCACTTCCAGCTCACCGCTGCTGGCGCCCACGGCCAGGTCGTCGATTTCGTATGGGCCAGGGGCGACGAAGGTGGAATAGAGTGGGTAACCGTTCTGCAGCACCTCAAGCTTGGCGTAGGTTTGCGCCACGCCGCGCAACACGGGGGCGTAATTTTGCATGGCGTCTGGCAGCATCTCGGTGTCGGAGGCCAGTTTCACGCCTTTGAACGGCAAGCTGCGGAACACCTCGCCTTGAGTAAAGGTTTCGCCGAGGGTGAGGGTACCCCAGCGTGCCGGCAGGTCGCGTTGGGCATAGGTATTGGTGCGCGTCCAGCGCAGCTCGCCCTGCCGGTTTTCGCGCAGCGCCTGCTGGCTGCGCAGACGCCAGCCGTACAGGTTGACGCCGCTGTTCAGGTACAGGTCATGGCTGTTGTGGGTGCCGTTACCGCGGCGGTTGCTGTGCTGGGCCGAGGCCTGGTAATTGACGAAGGCGGCGTTTATGCCTTCGTCCCAGTGGTGCTCGGCAATGGCGCCGCTGGTATCGCGGCGCAGGTAGGACTGTGGTATCGACAGGTTCAGGCGCAACTTGCCCGCATCCAGTTCGGCACTGGCGCCGGCCAGTTGCGTGGGCAGGTCGATACAGTGGCCTTCATCGCCGGGTTGCCTGGCGCCCAGGTGTTGTTCGCGCACACCGATTTCATCCAGCAGATCGGCACTCAGGCATGGCGCCAGGGTTTGCCCATCGCGGCTGTCGTCGAGGGTGATGTCCCGTTTGCCCAAGGGGCTGAGGTTCAGGTACAGCTCCAGGCTGTAGCGGCCGGCGGCGAGTGGGCGCTGCTCGGCCAGGGCACGCAGCGCGAGGGCGCCGGCATCGGCGGGTTGGCCTGGGCTTTGGCGAATGAAGCCGGGCTCGAACTGCAGGTCGGCGGGGGCGGCCAGGGCCGGCATGCTCAGCAGGCTTGCGCTGAGAGCGGGAAGGGTGGAAGCGCAGGCGTGACAGCGCCTGCTGGTGTTTGAAGGGCTTGAGCATGACAGATGCCTGGTTTGGACATTGGAGCGCGGCGGTTAGGCGGTGCTGGCGGTGACAAGCGAGGCGTTTGGGGTTGGAATGAGGCGGTCGCTTGGTGGGGCGGAAAGATAAGGAGAAAGTTGGGGGAGGACTGTAGGGCTAGTCTGGGGGGGGGAGGGGATAAGTCGATGTGTTTTTGGGTCAGGATGGTGAAACACAAAAACCCGTAAGAAGAACGGCGCTGCAGATGATATCTGCAGCGCCGAACCTGTTGGCGCTAGTTATTTTTGAAGCGTGTTAGCAAACGCCTGGGCAGCTTCTGGAGTAGCGAAGGAGTTAGTACGTGCCCCTCCTGGAATGGCTGATTTCACCCTAGTCCCGGTGACCCTGAGAAGTCTGGAGCTACTAATTGGAGCCAAGGGAACACCCATGATGTCCGTTTGCTCTAGCTCAACCGTGATCAATGAGCCACGTGGTGATGTGTCGTAGTCAGGGGTTGGTTCAGGTACGGCACGTTGTGGCAAAGCTGGAGCTGGAGGTGGATTACGATCCGCGCTCGATGAGCGCGCAGACGGCTGATTTATGTCCGCTGGCAAATTGTCCTCTACTGGTGAAATGTCATCTGTTTGGGCCCCGTTGCTCCTTGTGCTGTTACGCCGTAGGCCCCCGTCACCGGCACCCCCAGCATCCCCCACTTCGGCAACGCTTTGCCTCCTGGCCGCAGCACGTTTGTCGAACCCTGCCTTGACCATCCCTGCCGTCAACGTCATCGTGCCGATGATGGACAGTGACATAGACGCGATGCCCAATTTCTTTTTCTTTTCCGGGTCTTTCACAAACTCCGCGGCAACCTGTGTAGCCGCCGATGCAAGCGTTGCGGTGATACCTACCGCCAGTACGCCAATGACGAGCGGGGTGGCGGCACCTGCGGTCATCACGGCAAAGCCAATGGTCAAGCCTATGTTCATTACCAAAACGCCAATGTTCAGCCAGAACTCAGCCCCGCGCTTCTGCTTCTCTTTCACCGGGTCATCGTTCGAGCCCCAGCCGCGGCTGTAATGCCCGGTAGGGTCCTGCCACATGACCGGGTTGCCCAGGCAGTACACGTACGGGTTGATGCCCGCCAGTTCAGGGTCCAGGTTATCCGGGCTATGGAAGCGCATCAGGCTGGGGTTGTAGGCACGGTAGCCGCGCCCCAGCAGGTACCAGCCCAGTGCCTGCTCGCGCGCTTCGGCATTGAAGCCCAGCAGGCCCAGCAGCTTGCCTTCCTGCACCTCCCCATAGGCGCTGTAGTTGGCTTCATGCACCTCATCATTGGCCGCGCATTCGCCGATGACGCTGTTGTTGTTGCTGGCCATGTACAGGCGTGTCTCGTTGCTTTTGCCCGACTGTTGCAGCCCCAGCGGGGAGTCGCCTGCAAACAGGTACTCGGTGAGCAAGCCATCGCGCAAGGTGCTGCTGACCCGATAGCCCTCGTAACGCCGTTGCTCCTCGGCCTGCGCACCGTGGCGCACGCCCAGCAGTTGCCCGTGGCCGTCATAGCGGAAGTTGGCCAGGGCCGTGCCGCCCGGTGCCGCAGCGCTGGCCAGTTGGCCGGTATCCTCGTCGTACACCAGGCGGTTGCCCTGCTCGTCCTTGAGCATGTTGCCATCGGCGTCGTAATCGTCCTCGCTGAACTTCACCAAAGCGGGGTAATCGGCTGTCAGCGTATGGCTTACGCTTTTCAGCTGGAACGGTGAATCTTCGAAGTATTCGTAGAACGCTTCGTCGACTTCGCCATCCGCGAACTCGCTGAGGCAAAAGTAGATATTGTCGTACGCGTCGAACTCAAACGCCTGGTTGGTGATTGCACGGCCCTTGCTGTTGGTAGGCAGCGCGCTGCCTTCACACCTGTGGTTGTACAAGCGGTCACGGTCATCGTAATCAAAGCGCTCCGTCAGCACCGCCGTACCGGCTTTGATCAGCGTGCGGCTGTGCAGCATGTTGTCGTCGCGCCACACTTGTTCGAGCGCGCGCTCATCGAGGGTGGTGTCAAGCCGGCTCAGCTTGAGGGTGCGCGACGTTTCCCGGCCGCGGTGGTCATAGGCCTGGGTGCACAGCAGTTTCTGCGGGTTGGCGGCCTCGGCGTTGTTGGTGGTCAGCGTGGTATGCAACAGGCCTGCACTGTTGTAAGTGAATACCGCTTGCAGCGTGCCTTGGGTGATCGAGTGCAGCCTGCCAAGTTCATCGTATTCGTATGCTTTTCGGCTGTTGTCGCTGTCGCTGCACGTCAGCATGCGCCCTTGCAACGAATAGACGAAGTCGCGCGTGTAGACATCGCCCGATTGTTTGTCTGCCCAGCTTTCACTCAGCAGGTAACCCTGGTCGGTGTAGCTGTAGCTGCGTGTACCTTGCTCGTTCTGCGCTTCGGTAATGGCTGCGGAGGCCATGCTGTACTTGAAGCTGGAAGGCTTCTGGTTTTTCCCCGCTGTGATACGTGTTGGCGCGGTGCCGACCGCCAGGTCGTACTCGTAGTTGAACGTGCGGCCAGAGCCCATGATTCGCTTCTCTGGCAGCAACTGTGAGCCGCTGTACTCGCGCGTTTCCTGGTGGGGGCCAACGGTCACTTTGACCAGGCGGTCGATATCGTCGAACTCGCGTCCACACACCGAACGCCCTTCATCGTTGCGTTGCGGGTGCAGCAGCAGGGTGGTCGCCAGTTCATCGGTGCTGTGGTGGGCAAACTCCCGGCTCAACGCCGAGCCGTCCGCGCGATCGGTGCGCTGCATGCGCCCCCAGATGTCGTACCTGTAACCGGTGGTGCGTTTGTGTTCGGCACGTGCGGTGTGCTTGCCGCTTGCCGGCACGCCGAAGGTATAGGTTTCTGCGACGCTGCGGCCAAAGCCGTCATAGCTGTAGGCGCGTGTCGATGCCGAGGCACCGTGCTCATCCAGCGTTTGCACCTGTTCTGGTTTGTCGAAGCGATTGAAGGAGGTGGTGCTCTGGCTATTTCGCACACCGGGTTGGTCCGGGTACTCCTCCCAGGTGGTGACGATATCCCCCTCGGCGCCGAACGGGGAGCGGTCGGTGAACACGGTCACCCCGTCCGGGCGCACGGTAGCGCAACGGTTACCCCAGTTGTCGTATCGATGCTGGCTGGTCAAGGCCAGTTCGCGGTCGGGCAGTTGGTCGTAGGTGGTTTCGTTTTCCAGCTGGCCGAAGGCGTTGTAAGCGGCGGAATAAACCTGATACGTCTGTTGTTGCCTGGCCTTCGAGGCCACCGCCTCGCATACCCGCTCTTCCTTGATGATGCGGTTGAGGCCGTCGAACAACACGCGGCTGATTACGCCCAGGTTGTCTTCGGTTTCCTGAAGGTTCTGCTCAGCCGACACGGCATAGCGATAGCGGACAGTGGCGCGCTTTTCGTCATCGTCCGGTGCGGAGGTTTCGCTGGTCAGCCGATTGCTTGTGTCATAGCTGAAGCGCGTGACCGTGTCGTGAATGTCGAGGTTTTCCAGCACCTGGCCTGTCAGCGGATGCTGGCTCTGTTTAGAAACCTTCTGGCTCAGGTTATGCCCGATGGTCGTCTGGGTGGTCTGCAGGACATCGCCCAGCGCCTTGTGCGAGGAGAGGCTGTACTTCCACTCAAGCGTTGTGGTGGTGTCGGCCAGCACTTTACCCAGCTTCGTCCCATCATGCTCGGCATGCAGTGTAGTTTCACGTTTGCTCATGCGGCCGTGGTAGTGAGCATTGCTGGGGCTGCTGAGGTAGGTCCGTTTGACCGTGCTAAGGGCGCGCAGGGCCTGCGGGTTGGCGGCGTCCGTCAGCACTTCCTGTTCGATGGCCAGCCATGTCGAGGCGATTTCGCCGTGTTCGGGCAGGTCGATGCGACCCTGCAGGGTCCCCAGCGCACCATAGGTAAAATCGGTGCGTAGCACGGTGGCGCCTTCTACCACGTTGGCAAGCGTGCTCGGGTAGACCGTCTGGCTTTTTACATGCTTCTTGAAGCCGTTCGGATCAGCGGGGCATTTGCCAGGTTCGCCGTTGGCGTCGTAGTACTCCAGCACGGTGTACCCGCCATCCTGCTGAATTTCCTTGGTGAGGTTACCCTCTCGATCGTATTCGGTGGTGATGGTTTCAAAGCGCTTTTTGTTGGCATCGTCCTCCATTTCCCAAGAGGTCGTTACCGTATTCGCCATCAGGTAAATGGGCGGCTGTTTGCTGAAGGGGTCGCCCAACTCGCCGTGATAGACGATTTGGGTTCGGGTGACCTGTTTGCCCTGAGCGCGGGTTTCCTGGGTGCTGCGGTGGAAGCGGTCGTAGTGGGTGGTGACGGTGCGGTCAGCCTGGCCCGGGCAACGCTGGGTGGTCTTGCACCAATAGCTGTAGCCTGGGTCGACAACGTCGTACAAATTGTCGCGCCCGTTGTTGCGCCAGGTAATGGTGCTGCCATTACCCATGAAGTTTTCAGTGGAGTAGTCATAGTCCGTGCGCATTTCCGGCTGGCCTTGCCCTGGCTGAACGCGATGGCGTTTGACCCGTGGCAGCTTCTTGTCGACGCCCGGCAATGCATGGCCAGGATCCCCGTCGATGCCGTATTCGATGTGCTCTACAGCGCCTGTGGGCGAGACCACTTTGGTCACGCAGGTCTGCCCATGCACGGTCTGGTAGTCGAATTGCCACTGAGTCTGGTCGGGCAGTACCACATTCTGCAGTTGTCGCCCCTTGAACTTCAGTACCTGGCTGGCTTGCACATCATCGGCGCCAGGGTACAGGGTGAACTCAGTCGTGCCGCCGTAGGTTACCTGCAGCAACAGGCGGCCTTTACCTGCGCCATCGGGATGCCCGCTGTGTACGTGCGTCAAGCAAAACCAACCCGGGGTAACCGAGTTACTTGCGTAGGTGAGTTCGAGCCAGTGCCCGGAGGGTGCGTAGATGCGCGTCGGCAAGGCTGCACGCTGTGCGCCCGCGCCCATCTCTTCGAGTATTTCGACCACGCCGCTACGGTGCACGACGCGGAAGCGCCCTTCGCCATCCTTGTGGAAGTGGAAGGTATCGAGTTTTTTCTCGCTGATGCTCTCGATGCCGTCCACGGTGAACTGTTCGCCGGTAAACAGCGACAGGGCGCCACCGCCTTCAGGGTAGGCATGCTCGACAAAGCGGGAAAGGTTCAAATCCCATCCTTCGCCATACCCGACATCGCCCGCGGCCATTGAGTTGTAGGCCAGGTTTAGCGAGAAACTGGCACCGGCGCCGCTGTCGGCAACCAATTCAGGAATCGCGATGCTCAGCCCATATTGGCCGGTACGTGGGTCGACACGCTTTTCGACGGCGAAGTTATTGGCATTGGAGTGCGCGGCCATGCTGCTCATGGGGTCACCTGCGTTGTCGGGTTGGTTGGGTAGAACAGCTGGCCGCAGCGGTATTTGGTAGGGCCATTTTCGTCGGACTTGTGCGCGCGGCCGATCATGACTTTGCCAAGGCCACAGGTGAAATCGGAATTTGACTCCTTGACTTCCTTCTCCCAATCACCGGGTACGACGATCATTTTGTTTTCGACAGCTTCCGTGTCTTTGTAAAGCGTGGCGCAGCGGTAGGTGGTGTACCCAGTTTCATCGCCTTTATGGCCGCGCCCGACCATCACGCTGTCCGTCGGGCACGTGAAGTAAATGGGGTCGACCTTATCTTTGTTGTAAGTAACGGCTTCTGTACAGCTTTTGTCGGGCTGTTTTTCGCTCGTGCTTTCAGGTTTGCGCCTGCCACATTCAGAGATCCTGGCGGCGGTATAATCCTGTTTAATCACAATCTTCACCTTCCCATCGCCTTTCACGGTCTGGCAGGTGTATTTCGTCCAGTCATCTTTATGATCACCGTGTTCATCGCCACTGTGCGCACGGCCGACCATGACTTCGTCGCTTGCGCAATCAAACTCGTGGTCGTGTTCTTTTTCTATCGTGGTGGTCGTCTTTTCGCCCAAGGGCACAGGCGTGAGTGTTGGTGTGTTGGAGTCTTCGGAAATGTTTATTTGCAGGCAACTCAGTTTCCTAGTGATTCTTCCTGCGTCATTGTGGGTTTTGGCGGCCAGTTTGAAACCGACAGGTTTTTCGCCGGCATCGTTGGTGTAGTCAATGTATTTGCCTACCTCGAACTCTGTCAGGCGGTCAATGCCAATTTCAGGGAGTTGCGAGGGATTGCGCGTCGTCTCCAGTCGGATAACGAAGCTTTTGTTATCTTCGGGGTCGTCCTCTGTGTAAAACGTATCGTCTAATTTCGTGTCGCACAACCAATCATCGGTCAGCAGGATTTCTGCGGAGGAGGGAATATCGTGCATCACGATATCGCTGGGCTTGATGTCATAGCAATTACCCACGCCTATCCCCCCGCGCTCCGCCACGGAGAGTTTTAATGTTTTTCCTGCACCGGCTGGGGGATATCAATGGTGCAACGGCGTTCTCCAAAGTCTCCGGTTGGCGCTGAAATCAGGGTAATTGTACCTGCGCTGGCATAGGGGGTAATTAAGCCACAAAAAATGAACGTTAACGTCAAGAGAAGAGGCGGGGATGGGGCGCGGTGGGTACGGCTTCCCCGTGTTGTATTTATCATGGTCGAACTCCGTTGTTTATTGATCAAGCTGCTGATTAGCAGGCCACTCCTCGCAGGGATGGCCCGGTAACGCTCAGGCTAAAACAGCTGGATTCGGTTGGCACCTGGCATAAATAACAGGTAGGGCGCAGGCCCAGCCAAGACGTGCAGTGCCGCCGGGCACGGGCTTGGGCCTAGTATTTTTGCCAGTGGTCGAGCACCGGTTGCAGGCGTAAAACTTGGTTCCGGCAAGCCTGATATGGAGTAAGAGCAATGATTTCAAAAACGGAAAACTGCGCGATCGGCAGCGTGGGGGAGGGCGCAACTTTCATCCATCCCAAGCCGGTCATTGAAGGGTTGACGCAGAGCCTTGAAGTGGACCTGGACCGCTTGGGTAGCGACAGCCTCAGCGCCGTTATTCGAGGGGCAGGGCTGAGTCTCGGAGACCGTGTTTATTCCAATTGGTTAGGGGTGGATCGGGAGGGTGTCCCATTTGACTTGGTCAGGGAGGTCACCCTGGTACAAGACCCGGATAATGTAGTTTTAAACATAGATAATCGGACCGTGACGAATGCCAGTGGCGGTTATGCGTTCCTGTCGTACCAGGTTAATGATGTGACAGCGCCAGAGTCTATGCGGCAGTTCTGTTATGTGGGTTTGCGTGGTCCCAGTAGACTACCGGTGGTGCACGTACTGCAATCGCACGGTTTGAAGATCAATAAAGATAAGTTGCAGCAGCATGCCCACGTGGTGGCGGCTGCTTACCAGGCCATTCAGGACGGTGATCAGGTTACATTGACAGTTCGACGCTTCAGAAGTGCGGGGCAAGAGTTGTCAAAGCTGGAAAAGCCGTTGCGCCCGGAACAGAAGTTCAACGGTGAGCCGTTGGAATGGTTGATACCCAAATCGGACCTGAATACAGTCGATGTGGGTGGGCGTCTTGAAATGAGTTATACCGTTAAACTCAAGGACGGTCGCGAACTTGCCCCCTCGCGTACGCAAACGTTCTTGATCAGCGACGCAGAGGACACGGGTACACTGTTGCCTGCACCTAAGGTGGGCAATGGTGGTGGTAGCGAAATTGATCCTGGCAACTACCCAGACGGTTTACCGATTATCATCGACGGTTATCCGCAGCCTGCCGTAGGTGACTATTTGCTGCTGGCCTGGGTGTTGCCGTCGGGCGAAGCCAGCGTGCAAGTTATTCGTCTGGATGAAAGCAGCCTGGTCGCCGGGCGATTTTCCCTGCTGATCGAACCGGCACTGTTACTTGCCAGCCTGGGGGCGGTACAGGTTTTTTACCAGTACGCGCGTGAAGGCGCCTCGTTGACGTCAGACGCAGTGCCACTAGACGTGACGGCGCCTCGCGCAGTGCCTCCCATGCCTACTGTCAGGGGCAGCACAAATGCCGGTGCGGCAGATGAATATAATATTAATGCCTGGGATATCAGGAGAAATGGGGCCTACGTCCTCATCCCCAGCGAAGCCGATCTGCGCCCGGATGAACACGTTGAAGTGCACTGGCAAGGCGACCCGAACGGTGGCCGAACAATCATTCAATACCCAGATGCGGAAGGCCCGTTGGTATTCAACGTGCCTGCCGAGTTTGTCCCGGCCAATATGGGTGTCACGCCGCCCAAGCGGTTCGAAGTTTTTTATCGGATAGTGGAAACGAATACAGGGCTTCATTGGGATAGTAAAGCGGTGAAGTTGCTGGTGTTGCCGGTGGATGAAACACGGTATGAACCTATTGATTGCCCGGATGCAAACGCCGATGAAGAGCTGGTGTTGGTGCCCGCGGGTGGCAGGCTGAAGTTGGAACCCTGGTTATTTATCAAGAAAGACCAGCTACTGAGCATTCACCTTAGTGGTATAGGGGCTGGGTCGGTACCGGTAACGGAAGTGTTGCGCGATCAGGTGCCGGTTACCGAGTTGCAGGTGAAAGAGGGTGTAGACGATTTACTGACTCATGAGCTGTTGAGCAAGCTACAGCCGGACCAAAAATTTTTGGTTTGGGCCAGTGTCAGTTTCGATGGCGTCCAATGGACGGACTTTCCGAAACTAGACCTGACGCTCAAGGTATGAAGGTGAGCGTTGTCGGGATGCGCTCGGTTATTTGCCGTGTTGAAACAGTGAAGGAACGGCCACTTAAAGCGGGCCGCTTGAATTTATTTGCAGGGCTGAACAGGCTCGATGAAGCGAGGGATTGGTCGTGACAAACCTTACTAAAGAACAGATACTCCAGCAGCTGGCTGGCGGCACGGTCATGGCGGGTTGGTCTGCTATTGCCCAAGTGGGGCGAGATCAGATCAACCAGTTATTGTCGGACCAGTGGCTACAAAGCTATACCAATCAAACGTTCATCGAACCCATGAGCATGGCGTTTGACCTGGACGAGGGCGGCCAGTTGCGTGGCGAGTTTCGCAACCTGGTATTTGGCCCGCCACAGCTGTATTTCGAAGAGGCCAACTTGCTGTCGGCCGTCACGACCGTGCGAATGACCCTGCTCTCGGGCGATTACATTCAGCATGCTTATTTGCCGGGCAGCCCGCCTGTACTGTTGCGGGCTCACAGTGTGAATGAGGCCATGCGCTATGCGGTCAGCGCGCACATAGAGCTGAAACTGCAGCAAAGCGTGAGCGGGCAGTATACCCAATTGGTGCTGGCGCTTTCAGATGCCCGGACCGATACGCTGCAATGTGACCTGGGTACCACCGACTATGCATCGAAACAGATAGGCAAAGCGGTTTACGACCATTGGCTCAACCAACCTAGCGCTCGCCAGGTCTATACCTTGGTCGAGTTCGATGGCGAAGATTACGCGTCGATGTCGCCCAAGAGCATCAAGGTTTTGACCCAGAGGGCACCTTGGGGGGCCAAGACAGACAAACTGTTCAAGGACAAGGCCGCTAGCGAAGGCGATGGCGCGGTGGTGTTGATGATGCAGTTACGCTCGCATCTGCTGCAGGGCACGCTTCCGCAACCCGGCAACAACTTCCCCTATCTAAGTCCCGGCACAGCCGCCACAGGGGCCGAGCATTCATGCTCGCTGTTGCTTGACCCAATCAACGATCGCAAGCGTGGCGAGCCATTGGCTCAGGTACTCAGGCCGGTACGGATACCCAACGCGTATCGCTACACGTACGAAGACGCTGACAAGTACGAGCCAGCCGATGTGGTCGGCTTTGGTCAGATTTCGCCCACAGAAAACACCTACCGGGTAGACCCAGCCACGGCAAGTACCGTGGCGCAGGGAAGCGTGCCCTTCGCGCTCAATGGGGTTACGCCCGTCACGGCGTGGGCAACCGCTAACCTGAGGAGTGTTTCTGCCAGTGGCACAATTAGCGCCGCCGGCATTTATTCGTCGGGCGATGCAGATCGGTTCATCGCCGATAGCCAGGTTTCGGTGGTGACGGGGCAGTACCTGGATGGCAGTGGCAGTGAGCAGTCACGTAGTGCGGTGGTGGTCGAGCACGTCAAGCCGGTGCAGATATCCCCTCGAATCATGGTCACCGGCGCCAATGGAGTGCCGATCGAACTGTCTGCCTCAAGCGTGAATGGCGGTACCCTTAAGTGGGATAAGATCGATACACCGCAAGCATTACGCGCTTCACGAGGACCGGGACGGGCCGGTAACCTCGACAAGCGCGACCACAGCAGCGCATACGAGTTGGACCTGGGCAGGTTGGAAGACCTGGGTAATGGCAAGGCCCGTTTCACGCCGGCAATGATCGAACCAGGTAAACCCGAAATCCTGTTCCAGGTCATTCGCGTCACGGATACTCGAACGAACGCCTATGCCGAGGCGACAGTGGTAATCGTGAACTGGCCCCAGCGCTATTTTGTCGAGCCATTCTATGTGGCGGGCTACAAGCCCAACGCCACCGTGCCATTCAAAGTCACGGATGCGCCCAGCGACCTGACGTGGCATGTGTTTGGAGAAGGTGATGTAGACCAGAACGGTGTCGATACCCCCCCCGAGAACGCCCAATTGCCGGTTACCGTAGTAATGGCCGATTACAATGACTCGCGGAACGGGTACGCAATCATCGAACACCGACCGGTCGCAACCGCCGCACCCGTGGCCAGTAGCTGGGATGGCCTTCTCAGGTTTGCCGTCGAACTGCTCAGCGTTGGCAAATGTTTTGCCAACGGTATGCAGCAGATTGAAGTAAGAATAACCATCGAGACAAAAGTTGATAGGCCGGGGGTTATTTCGCCACCGATCAGCGATAAAGAACTCGCCAGCCTCAAACTGTACAACGTTGAGGGCGGCAAGGTGCTTGAATTCCTACCTGACGGTGAAGAAGGCCTTGAACCAGGCGACGGCCCTAAAAATTGGGTCGTGAATAATAGTGCCAATCGGGTGGGATCACGTACTCAGGTTATGCAGGGCAGCGCGCGAGGGGAAGACAGTACCCGATACAAGCGGTTTTTCCTGCAGAGTACCGCCGTTGGCACGCTGGAAGTGGCTGCCCAGTTCAAAGGTGACGATAATGCAGTCTATCGCTCTACCGATTACGTCGACGGTACCCAGAAAGTAACGGTGGTTGCTGAGTCCGTGCCTGTTTTTTCCAGGGATGCCTACACGTTCACGCGTGTCCCGGTGAAAGGCTGGGAAGGCGTGGGTGATGAAGACTTTCACAAGGTAGACGATACCACCGACTATTGGATACTGGCGGGAGCAAAAGATGATGCCTTCCAGACACTGAAGTTTCTCAGGCTGAAGTTCGAAGACGACAGCCCCGTGTCGACGATGCGCTGGGAGTCTGATCAGCGAAGGGAAAAGTACTGCAGTTTTACCGGTTATGCGTTCACCCCATTTGTTCGTGAGAACAGCCAGCTCGGTAACGAAACAGACAACCCAGAGGACCCTGAAAAATACCTTGTACATGACGGCTTGTTGCAGGCGTTGGTGCAATACCAAACCCAGCTCGATACCTATTTGGATACAGAGCTGCTTGATGACTATAAAGCTGCGGCGGGCGACGTTTGTTTTGCTCTGCACCGGGTATCGGACCTGCCTATTATTTACGACAAAGAAAACCCCATTGAAAGGCAGTGGCGAGCCGAACTGGAAAAGCCCTTGTCGTTCCGCCTGATGGATCAGAACGGTAATTGGCATAAGCTCAGGGTTTCATTCCATTTGGCGAATGGTCTGCAGGGTAGTCGCGACAAGCTGACTTACGCGATCAACTAATCAAATGGATTATTTAGGAGGCTTGGTATGTCTGGTAAAACGGCGTTGCATTCCGGTGCGTTCAATTTCTTGAGTTTCATCAGTAATGGTGTTGATCCGCGTACAGGCCAGTATGGCCTGAGTATCGCGTTGCCTGTGTTGCGTGGTGACTATCTTGGGGGGGTGGAGTTTCCATTGAGGCTCAGCTATAGCTCGATGGGGGCGGGGGACTTTGGATATGGGCAAGGTTGGGATATCAATCTAAGTAGTTTCATCGAGGATGCCTACCCTGCCGGGGGAGGGGCACTTTCGCTGTATACCGGTGAGCGATTTACAGTGGACGGCGTGGAGAGTATTAGCGAGAAAAAGCTGGACTTTTTCCATTTTCACAAGGATGGCGATGGGCTGTACCGGGTCGAGCACAAGGACACACCACTGACGGAAGTGCTGCAGCCCGTTAATATCGGTACAAGGAAGTTGATGCTGCCGAAAAAAATCTATGCCGATTCAAGGCGTTGCTTGGAGTTCGTCTATCGTGACAATCCGCAATTGCCAGGTACCCCCTGCCTGAGTGAAGTGTTTGATTCAGGTGTGGGTGGGGGCGGCCAGCTCGCCTGTTGTTGATTGAGTACTCGGGCGATATGGTCATCACCTTGTACCCGGATCAACCGGAGGCGAGGGCCAGTTACACCCTCAAGTTCAACGGGCGGCGGCTGGAACGTGTGGTGTTGCCCACCGATGAATTGGCGTACTGGGAGTTTTCCTACCAGCAGGTGCATGGGCAAACCTGTGTGAGCCGGGTGCGAACGCCGACGGGCGCGGTCGAGCATATCGAGTACGGTGTTGACGGTGACCCTGGCCACAAGCTCCCAGGGGTTGAGCAATATTTGCCGCGGGTCAAGCGCCACCGCATTGTTCCGGGTTTTGGCCAACCCGATACAGTGACCGAGTATGACTATTCCACGACCAACTTCGTGGGCAATGGCAGCTCAATCGTCTGGAACAACAATGGCCGCGATAACCTCTACGAGGTGACGGATGCCAACTATTCCTATTGGAGTAAAACCACCGAGCGCTGCCCAGGACAGGCGGATCGCACCGTCTTGTCAACCTACGACCGCTTCCACCGCAGTGTCGAGGTAAAACAGGTTCAGGGCCAATGTGTGAATACCACGGTCAGCCAATACCCTGGCAATCCGGCGGAGCCCTTCATAAAGCAACCTGCGAACTTCCAGCTGGCGAGCCTTTCGACCCAGACCTGGCAAGTGGAGGGAAATGCGGCGATTGGCAAGGCCGAACACGCTACCACCTATGACGTGTTTGGCAACCTGATAAGCGAAGTGCCCGCCACGGGCGTCGAGACGTTGTACGAATATTACCCCGCTGCAGGCGAGCTGGGCAGTTGCCCGGCAGACCCGCAGAACTTTGTGCGCTGGCGCAAGAGCCAGACCATTAACCCATCATCCGTAGGCGAGGCCGCAACCACGCGCACGCAGTTCGTCTATAAAGCGCTCGACCCGGTTCCGCTGCCCGACGGCACGCCCGACTATATTGCCAAACAGTGGCTCGTGGAAAAAGAACAGCATTTTTTTGAGCTGCAAGGTGACGCCAAGGTGCCGGTACCGCTGAGCCATTCGCTTACCGATTACCATGAATCCACAGCGGACTTGTTGAGTTATGGGCGGCCAAGCATCACGACTTTCACCATGGGCGACCAGGATACGACCACGTCGTACACCTACACGACAGAGGTCGTGGAACACCATCCAGCCTTGGTGGCCACTCAAGTGGTGACGGGCTTCGATCATGGCCAAGCGCTGGAAGACGGCACCCTTCGCGATGTTCAGAAAACTATCGTCCTGAAGCACTCGGCATTGATCGGTGAGCCATTGTTCAACCGGGATGACAACGATGTGGAAATTGCCTATGCCTATGATCGACTGGCCCGTGTGATCAGTGAGACCGTTGCACCCAACGATCCCATTTACAGGGCCTATCGCACTTACAGCTATGTGCTGGCGGTTCTTGACGAACCGGCTGTGCAGACGTCGAGCGATGTCAAGCGCGTAACGACCCGATCGAAACTCGATGGTTTGGGCCGTGTATTCGAAGAGGAGCGTATGGACGCCGATAGTGCCGAAGTATGGCGACGCCAGGCGTATCGCAAGAGCTATTCGGCTGTTTACAACGCTTACGGCCAACTTGAGGAAGAAACCGAATACGACTGGATGGCGGATGAGGTTTCCGAGCAGGGGGTTCACCGTCCAGTCGACCTGCCGTTGACGGTGCGCTATGGCTACGATGACTGGGGCCAGCAGGCGTGGCAAATTGGGCCTGATGCTATCCGCCACGTTGAAGAGACGAACCCGGTGGGTAACCAGAACTCGGCGTTTATGCCTATCAAGCGCAGTTGGCGGGAGTCAGAAGATCGCGCTGACGCAAGTGGCGTGACCGAAACTTGGTTCAACCGGTTCGATGAACCCACCCAGGTCAGGCGCTTCAAGTCCAGGGACGATACCGTTGCATACAGCCAACATACCTATCATTACGATGGCCTGGGGCGTGTGGCCCGGGAAGTGGCGGCCGATCAGTCCGTCACGCTGAGTACTTACGATCCCTTCGGCCGGTTGCTGGAGCAGACCCTCCCCGACAGGTCGGTGGTAACCCGCCGCTATGCGGACTTCGACAGTGGCGACCTTCCGGCATACATCGGTGTCAATGGCATCGAGCTGGGCACACAAACCTTCGATGGCCTCAAGCGGCTATACAAGTCTGATACGGGTGGGCGTAAGCGCACTCTGTACTATAAACCTGGGCAAAACCGGCCGGAGAGGGTGTTTACGCCCTCCAAGCAATGGGTCGATTACGAATATAACCCCGTGTTGGGTGAAGAGCCGCTAAAGCGAGTATCCAGCCGGTTCACGGCTGATTACCAGTACGATTCGGAAAACGCCCGGCTGTTGAGCTGTACCGAAGATGGGCAAACCCTGGAAAGGGAGTATTTCAGTACCGGGCAGATGAAGTTGGAGAGGCGCAAGGAGGGCGACGAAGTCTTTGAAATGCAGTATGCATTCAGCTACCGCGAACGCATGCTGAGCTACACCGATGTGCTGGGCCAGGTGCAAGACTATGAGTATGACGCGGCCGGGCGTTTGCTGCAGACCACGCTGGGCTCGACGGTAGCAATGTTCGCGTACGACACGCTGGGCAGAACGTCGGAAATCGCAACGCGTGATGGCGACAACTTCCTCATTACTCAGTTGGAATATGACGATTTCGATCGTGAGACGCTTCGCCGTTTCGATATGAAGGGTGAGATACAGACGTTGACCCAGCGGTACGATGAATGTGACCGCATCGTGGTGAAAACCTTGTGGCCAGGGGAGCCGGGAGAAGACCAGCGGCGACAAGCCGAGGTGTACGCTGATCGTGTTCGGGGCAAGGTGTTTCAACCCGCCGCGTCTGCAGATGTCAATGAGCGGTTGAAAAACATCTACGCAAAGCACAAGCCCTTTAATTCGGGAGCTGGCGGTGTGCTGAACGGAGAAAACTGGCTCAGGAACGAGGTCTATGCGTACGAGAGTCGCGGTCGCTTGTATGACTATAAATGCAGTGGCGAATTGGCCCCAGTCGACCCGCAAGGGCATGTGATCCGTGGCCAGGCATTTGAGTTTGATGCCCTGGACAATATTGTGCTGGTTATCACCGAACTGACAGATAAAGACACGGACGCGCCGGGTGAAAATGTGGCCGAGTACTTCTTCGAATATGAAGACCCTGCGCAGCTCAGCAAAATAACCAATAGCTATGAAGGGTATACAGCCGAGCAGAGGTTGACGTATGACGATGACGGCAACCTTGAAGACGATGGTGAGGGCATGGAAATGGAATATGACGCCACGGGTAGGCTGAGGTCAGTCGTCAAGGCGGGGGGGACCTCGAACTATTACTATGATGGTGTTGATCGTTTGAGTGGGCAGAGTTGATCCTGTGCTTGTAGCCTTGCTACCCCTTGAGAGCCCGCGCTAGCGCGGGTTTTTTTTGTTTTGGCCGGTACGCAGATAATATAACGGCCATGTTGGCAACTGACAAATTTGCCAGTTGTGCGGGGGGAGGATGTGGATTTCAATGATCACGTAGCTGTCCGCGCAGCCCCTTATGTTGAGTGTCTAATATGAAAGTAGAATTGAAAGGGAAAATTAAAGTAAAAATTAAAGAAAAGGTGAGCGGTAAAAAAAGCAAGCCCTCAGGCCGTAAGCGTGTTTTTGCGCCTGTCTCACCTCAGATCGATCCGGCCCTGATAGCAGACCCCACCGATAATACGATGCTGAGCTCGGCCTTGACAGATGATGCAGTCGATATTGATTTGACCATCACTGATTGGGGGGCAGCAGGTGATCCCAATGTAGGGGAGTTTGACCAGATGTGGCTGTTGCATCTGCCAGACGGTGGGGCCGAGGAGGAGCTGCACAATGGTCAGTATGATAGAAACAGTGTTTTCCCCTTTGACGTTACTCTGGATAAGGATCAGGTAAAAAGATGGGGTGAAGGCGGTCATACTTTTTTATCAGGGTCGTCCCTTATAACAACCCCCTGCCTGTAGATTTTCCCCGTTACACTTGATCTTTGATCGTGTCGCTCCCTACCCCAATCAAATGCCCAATCCATTCCCGGCTATTGCTGCCGTGTTAGACACCAATATTGGTTCGGTTGAGCTCACATTGCCTGGCTATCCACTTCCGAGTGACACCACTTATCCCGGTTGGGATGCTAAAGATACCGTAGGGTGGGTCTGGCGCAAGCAAGTGCCTGTTGATCCGGGTGACCTGGTACCAGACGGCACCGCGCTTGTCACTACAGTGCCTCTGACGATACCGGTGCCTCAGAATGTTATTGAGGATGAGGGGGACGGTGGCATCCTTATCGCCTACATTCTTCAGGACAAGGCCGGTAATCGCAGTGCCGTGTCTAGGGCCACGCGCGTTACGGTGGCGCTAGGGAATTTGCCTGTCCCGGCGGATTTCCAGAAGCCTCTGGTGTTAGACATGAACAACGGTGTGGTGGATCAGGACGCCGTGCTTAAAGGTATAGAAGTGCAGATTGATGCCTTCCAGCATTTCAAATCGTCGGATCTGATTACCCTCCATTGGGGCACACATGATTTCGCTGAGCGGGCAGTGGGTACGTTCCCGGTCAAGCAGGCTATTCCTGCCAGTGTTATTCTGGATATTTACGGCAAAGGCTCTACAGGCGTCAAACCGGTCGATGTAACGTATGAAGTGCGGCGTGGCGATCACCCATTGGGCGGTGAGAGTGACACATTCGATGTCAACCTTGAGCGCATTGGCCCGATCGTGCCCGACCCTGATCCGGAGTGGCCGGGGCCTGTAAATCCGCAAATGGCCCTGCCGGATGTATATGGAGGCAATGATAACCAGAAAAATCACCTGACCGAGAACGATGATGGCGCCGATGCCGAGTTGAGAGTAACGATCGACGCTGCATTCGCGGAAGATGATCTGGTTGAGTTTTACTACACCGATGAACATGTCATCGAAGCGGATTATAAACTTGAGCAGGCCGACCCTGGCAACGAAATCAAAGTGACCATCCCGTGGGCATACATTCTTCGACACGACAACGGCAACCGCTTTGCTCACTATGAAGTCAGCCGTGCAGGTGTGCCGAACAAGGCTGCTTCTGGACCTCAGCCAATTGTGGTGGAGGCTATTGTCATACACCCGGAAGCTGCGGAGATCCTGGGTGGTTTTGTAAGCGGAGGGCGCCTGTGGCTGAACTGCACTTCGTTGTTTGACCCTGCGGATCCAACTGATGTTAACCCTGATGTGCGTATCAATATCCCTGACCTGAGCAAATGGTTGGCCAACGGTGAAGACTTGACACTGACCTGGACGGCGACCCAGGGAACTGCTCCTGGTGGGCTCGATATACCAAATGCTAAGTTTGAAAAAACTATTCAGTTGAATGCGACTAACCCACCCACCGGGTTCGTTTGGCGAATCCCTTATGCCGATGGCCTGAAGCCGATTTACGAGTTCAATCAGGCAGTTACTTATGATGGGCTGGCGACTTTCATTTATGCATTTGAACGTAATGGTAAAACGATCACATCCGAGCCTGCCGTGGCAGTGGTATCCATGCACTCGTTTACCGCCGAATGCCTACTTGTTCGTCCTTGAGTGTTGGCGATCCGGCATGCGGGCTGGGTTTGCTGAAAAGTCGCATCAATTACAGGACTTTTCCTACTCGCGATTGGGTGATTTCTTAATAGCCTTTCTCACGTTTTTGCTGCCCGTTTGCGGGTTAATCGATGAGGCTAAAGTGCAATGATCAAAAGGCGCAACTTCACCCTGTCCCCCTTGGCGTCAGCCATTGGGCAACTCTTGCTAGGCGCCTCTGCTGTGCTCTTCACTGGGCCTGCAGGTGCCCTGGCGCTGGTGGACGATGAGCAACAAATCGGTGCCAGTACCCCGGTTGACAGCTACAGGGTCAATGACGGCGGGCGCTTGGTAGCCGAGGGGGCTACCACTCAGCAGATCGACGTGCGCACAGGCGGAGGTCTACAGCTTGAGGGCTCCACGGTATCCGCCACGGGTGTCGCTGCAGTCATGGTCAATGGCGGTGCTTCGGCAACCATCGCCAATGGCTCGCGCCTGACCAGCAACCTGTTTGGCCTCGATGTACTGCGCAGTGCGACGGCGGGTTCAACGGTGTCGGTAACGGGCAGCCATATCGAAGGCGGGGTCGGCGGTGCCAGGGTGGCCGGGAGTTCTCATCTTTCCCTGACCGACAGCACCCTGGTGAGTACCGGGGCAGCCGGTGCTGCTTTGCTATTTGGCGATGCTCGGCTGGATGCGACCAACAGCCAGCTGACCGGTGCCACGGATGGCATCCGGGTGGTGGGCGATGCGCTTTCGACTGAAGCTGCATCGCTCAATCTGCAGGGCTCGCGGGTGGAGGGCCAGAATGGCGCTGCCATCCGGGTGGGTAGCGCAAACCAGGCGCCCGGCGATGCGGCGATCACCATCAGCGGCGGTACTACGCTGGTTGGCAGCAATGGCAACCTGCTGGAAGTGGCGAACGGCTCCAACGCTACGATGCTGGTGGAGGGTAGCAACCTGGTAGGTGATGTCCTGGTGGAGGACGGTTCCAGCGCCAAGCTGACCTTGGGCAACCAGGCCAGCCTGACCGGGCGCCTGACCAATGTCGAGAGCTTGGCACTGAATGACGGCGGGCGCTGGAACATGGTCGAGGACAGTGAGGTCGCACAACTGGCCATGGCGGGGGGGCGGTACGTTTCGGTGAAGCCACGCAGTACCAGCGCCTGACCCTTGGCAACTTGTCGGGCAGTGGCACGTTCATCATGGATGCCGATTTCAGTACAGGCGAAACCGACTTCCTGGACATCACCGGCACGGCAACCGGCAACCATAGTCTGCTGGTCGGCAGCAGCGGCAATGAACCCACGCAGGAAAACAGCCTGCACCTGGTTCATGCGGCGGCGGGGGATGCGCAGTTCTCGCTGCTTAACGGCCCGGTGGACCTCGGGGCGTTCTCCTATAGCCTTGTGCAGCGCGGCAATGACTGGTTCCTGGATGGCGCGACCAAAACGATAAGCCCAGGTACCGAGGCGGCCATGGCCTTGTTCAATACTGCGCCCACGGTGTGGTACGGCGAGTTGTCTTCCCTGCGCAGCCGCATGGGTGAGTTGCGGCTTGACGAGCGCAATGCGGGCCTGTGGGCCCGCAGCTATGGCAACAAATATAACGTTTCGGCCTCGACCGGTACGCCCTACAGCCAAGTTCAGCAGGGCTTCTCGCTGGGGGCCGATACGCCGTTGCCGTGGGGCGATGGTCAATGGCTGGCCGGGGTTATGGCGGGCTACAGCAGCTCAGACCTGAACCTGACCCGAGGCGCTTCGGGCGAGGTGAAAAGCTATTACCTGGGGCTGTATGCCACTTGGCTGGATGCCCAGACCGGCTATTACCTCGACAGCGTGGTCAAGCTGAACCGCTTCGACAACCAGGCCAAGGTAAGTCTCAGTGATGGCCAGCGTACCGAGGGCGATTATGACAACGTTGGCGTGGGGGCGTCGGTAGAGTTCGGTCGCCACCTGGCGCTGAATGATGGCTATTTCGTCGAGCCTTTCGGGCAACTGTCGGTCGTTGGTATCCAGGGCAAGGACTACCACCTGGACAATGGCTTGAAGGCCGACGGTGATACGACGCACTCGGTGCTGGGCAAGGCCGGCGCCACGGCGGGGCGTACCTTGAAGCTTGAGGGTGGGCAGTGGCTGCAACCTTATGTGCGCCTGGCTTATGTGCACGAATTCGCCAACAACAACCTGGTCAAGGTCAACGATCACCGTTTCGACAACGACCTGTCAGGCTCGCGCGCGGAGCTAGGCATGGGGGTAGCGGTATCGCTGACGGAGCGCCTGCAACTGCATGCCGATTTCGACTACAGCAATGGCAAGGCGCTGGAACAACCTTGGGGTGCCAACCTGGGCGTGCGTTACAGCTGGTAAGCAGCAGGCACCTTTATAGCAGCAAACCATTCACGTTGGAGGTTGAGTGATGCCAAGCAACAAGTCGGACGCGCTTTTTCCTCCACCGTGGGTGGAAGGCTCGCTTGCAAACCTGGTGGGTGGCGCGCTGAACGTCATCCCTCTCGATTTGCTCAAAGCCCCCCTACGTGTGGATGTCACGCCCTGGGACAGTGGTTCGCCCCCAACCCCTGGGAGGCCAGAGACACTTATGCTGATGTGGGACGGCGTACAGGTAGGTGCGCTCAAGCAATGGACGGCACCCATTGCCGCAGATGATTACTTCGTCGAGATTCCCGTTCAAGATCTCAAGAATGACGCTACGCCCGATTTGACCTACAGGGTCAAAGCGTACAACGGGGCTGAACAGGATTCGGCCCCGCTAACGATAACCCTGGACTTGACGGGGCCCAGCCTGGGGGCGGACCGCGGGGCCCTGTTGTTCGATGATGAGGTGATGAGAGATGGCATAACGGAGGATTACCTAAATCGTCACGATCCTGTTATCGCTCTGCTTCCGGATTATCAGACCTTTGTGCCTGGAGACCATATTCGCTGGTTCTGGGACACGCAATTGTATGAAAACAATCTTGTCGCCGAAAAAGTCCTCGAGCAGGGGGATCTCCCCGTCACAGTGGAGATTCCTGGCGATGTCATCCTGGATCGAGGGGATGGGGCGCGTTTTGCACACTACCTGCTATGTGACTATGCCGGTAACCCAAGCACGCCAGTGGAGCCGAAAGTCGTCCAGTTGCAGGTCGATGCGGCGCCGGTGCCCAGAGATTTGAGCTGGCCAGAGGTTTCCCATGCTGTGGGAGAGGAGCAGCAGGTTGTTTTGGACCTGAATTCACGCATGACTTACATGCGGGTCAAGGTGCCAACAGGGGCGGCGTTACCCGGTGAAACGATCGAGGTTTTCTGGGGCGAGCCTGGGCGTGTGGGCAGCTATCAGACAAGTGCAGAAGCGTCGGGCTTCCCCCATGAGTACGAGATCCCGCTGGACAGGATCGCGCCACACAGTGGCAAGGTGTTGACTGTGTATTTTGAGGTGACAGAAACAACGGGTGGTAACGTTCATACGTCATTATCCCGGTTAGTGTTGTGCTTGCCCTTGAATCAAGGGCTTCCCAGGCCGGACGTTCACCCATCCTCGAATGATACGGTCTACCTGTCCCAGGTCCCGGCTGATGGCTTGACCATTACCCTTGCTGCCTGGAAATACATTCATGCGGATCACAGGGTCACCTTGGTCGTCGGCGGCGTGGACACCCAGGGGCAGCCATCGACGCAAGAAGTGCTCAAAGAACATGCCTTGACCCCGGCGGAGGTGCAAAACGGCTTGGGGTTCGACGATACGGTCAAGGCGACCAAGCCTTTTTTGATGTCGCTTAAGCGCGACAAGTTAAGCGTCAGGGTTTTTGTCAGTTTTGATCAGGGCGAGACCTGGCCAGAAGAAGCAAACTTCCCGCTGCTTGACCTGGGCCTGCGCGATTGAGCGGTCGTGCTAAATGGCCGTTACGGATAGCGGTTTTTCTACCAGGCGTGTGGTGCCGCCATAATCGTTGATCGTGGTGAACTGTACTTGAAGGCCCTTGCTGGCCTGGGTTGTCTTCAGTTCAAAGGACTGCGTCTGCATAGGCATGGCCATCAAGGCGGTATCGATTTTTTCGATTTTGCCCGGTGCGCCCACTTCCAAGCGCCCAAAGGTGAAGTGATAGGGCGTGGGGTTAAGGACCTGCAGGAAGGTCTTGCCGTTGTTGCTTGCCAATGACCACTGCAGGCTGTCCAGGTGCTGCTCGGGCACACCCTTCACCTGGCTGGGCCGATAGAACAGCTTGATGCGGGTGCGCAGGGCGATTTTCAGTACGTTGTCCTGCCCGCTGTCTATCTGGGGGATCTCCTGAACATTGAAGTAGAACAGCGATTCTCGATCGGTGGGCAGGTTGTTTGGCAGTGCGTTTATCTTGACCAGTTGTTCACGCTTAGGGTCGAGCCTGAACAAGGTCGGGGATACGGCAAAGGGGACAGCGGTACTGGTGTCGTCGGCTGCGGTGTTGACCCAGGCTTGCGTGGCGTAGGTAATGTTGCTTGGGTTGGCGACAACGATCGAGCTGCTGTGTTGGTCGCCAGGGTGGACAACGCGCGTGGCACTGATCGTCAAGGCCGCTTCGGTGGTTGAAGAAAGCGTCGCCAGACAGGCGAAGCTGAGCGCGTACTTGCGCAGCAGAGTAGTAGACATGGTCGGGCCGGTTTCATTGGCGAAACGAAATACCCCTGGCAGTGCCAGGGGGCTTGAATTAGCGAATATCGACAGAGAACGAGACGTTGGTGTCGATCTGCCCCTCGGTCACTGTTGCCGAAGTGGTGACAAGGCGCGCCGAGAACACCATGTCGGTGTCGGTAGTGTCGTTAACCTCGTAGCTCATCGACTCAGTACCCGGCGCAAGGCGGGTTGCAAGGTCGTTGATGGCCAGGCCCAGGCCGGTGCTGTAGCCCAGGCCGTCTTTGAGGGCATAGAGGTTGGGATTGGTCTGGTCGGCGCCGTAGCCTGCCTGGTAGGTCGCGTAGGCCTGTTGAGTACCGGTCACGCAGCTTGCCGGGACGCGCAATGCGAAGTGTTTCGGAGAGGTTTCTTCCCCGACCTTGGTGAAGTTGAACGTATTATAGTTGCCCAGGTGGATCAGCGGCAGGCTTGGGCCGCCAGGGGTAACGACTTCGATCGGGCAGGTGCCAGGCCCGCTGACAGTACCTTCGAAGTTGATGATCGAGGCCATTGCCGCGCTGCTGCAGAGGCTAAGTGCAAGCACGGATAGTGTTTTTTTCATTGGATGAACCCTGTCTGGTTGATCGCTGGAAACTCATGTGTCTCAGCGCGTCGGCAGAGTACGCAGGGCACCTCAGGGGGTCTGTAGGCGAAGGCTGAGCTTCCCGGGAAAAAAGGGAAGCGCTTGTGTAGTTCAACACGCCTTCGCCATAGCGGTACTTCGCGAGCTTAGTGGCGGGTATCAGCTGTTGCCGACGCCAGTAGCTGCTTCTGTTCGAACCAGTCGAATGCCTCGCCGCGCTGTTCGCATTCGTAGCGGCGTTCTTCCAGTGCCTGGTACAAGGCCAGTTCTTCATCCGGCATGAAGTGCAGGCAATCGCCGGCAAAGAACCACAGCAGGTCGCGCGGCACCAGGTGAGCGATTTGCGGGTAACGTTGGATGACCTGGCAGATCAGGTCCTGGCCCAGGTACTGGCTTTCCAGTGGGTCCTGCGGTAGCAGGGTCAACAACTCGTCAAAGCGCTCGAGGAACAGGACGTGGCTTTCCTCCGGTACCTGCTCGGCTTCCCCAGGGCAGCCAGAATGGTGCGCAGGTGGTTCAGAAGTTGTAGGTGGTATGCCTGATGGGGGGTGGCCATGGGGGCGGTCCTCGGGGTGGTTGAAACGGGGCCGGAGTATACGCCGGTTGGGGAAGGGGCCGCAAAACGGCCCCCTGTTTCATCGCACCTTGCCCTGCTCCGGAAGCAGTTGCGCCTTGTCGAAGGCATCCACATCGATCACTGCCCGGCGTGCCTGCTCCGCCGCCTGTAAGCGTTGACCCTCGTCAGCCTGTAATGCACCACTCTGGACTGCCGCATCGATGGCCGACTGCCCAGGTGCCGGCTGTACCTTGCCCTCCTTAAGCGCCTGATGCAGCACTTTGTGCAGTGGCGCAGTCTCGTCTAGTAGGTTGCAGGCCCGTTGCAATGCTGCCACCGGGTCACCCTCGGCCTGGGGTCGGAAGCAGCCGGCGAGCAATTCCTCCAGCGCCGGGTCGCCCTTGCTGCGGCCGATCAGCGCCGCCACTTCGGCATCCAGCTCATCGCTCGGCCCGGTATGGCGGCGGCCGAAGGGGAACACCAGCACGCGCAGAACACAACCGACAAATCGGTTGGGGAAGTTGTCGAGCAGCCGGTCCAGCGCCTTTTCCGCCTGGCCCAGGCTTTCTTCCATGGCCCAGCGCAGCAGTGGCTGCATGTGCTCGGGTGAGCCCAGGTCGTGGTAGCGCTTGAGCGCGGCGCTGGACAGGTACAGGTAGCTGAGCACATCGCCCAGGCGCGCACTCAGGCGTTCGCGGCGCTTGAGCGCGCCACCCAGCAGCATCATCGACAGGTCGGCCAGCAGGGCGAAAGCGGCAGCCTGGCGGTTGAGGGCGCGGAAATACCCTTGGCTCAATGCATCACCCGGTACCGACTCGAAGCGCCCTAGCCCCAGGTTGAACACCAACGTGCTGGCCGCGTTGCCGGCGGCGAACATGATGTGCTTCATCAGTAGCTCGTCGAACTCCCGCAGCGCCTGGTCACGGTCCTCACGGCCGACCAAAGCCATTTCCTTGAGCACGAACGGATGGCAGCGGATGGCGCCCTGGCCGAAGATCATCAGGTTGCGCGAAAGGATGTTGGCGCCTTCGACCGTGATGAAGATCGGTGCCCCTTGCCAGTTGCGCCCCAGGTAGTTGTTCGGCCCCATGATGATGGCCTTGCCGCCGTGCACGTCCATGGCGTGCTGGATGCATTCGCGGCCGCGCTCGGTGAGGTGGTACTTCAGAATCGCCGACAGCACCGAAGGCTTTTCACCGAGGTCCACGGCCTTGGCGGTCAGCAGGCGGGCGCTGTCCATCAGCCAGGCGTTGCCGCCAATGCGTGCCAGCGATTCCTGGATGCCTTCGAAAGCGGCCAGTGGCACGTTGAACTGTTCGCGGATATTGGCGTACTGGCCGGTGACCAGGCTGGTGTACTTGGCCGCGCCGGTGCCGACCGCAGGCAGGGAAATCGAACGGCCTACCGACAGGCAGTTCATCAGCATCATCCAGCCCTTGCCGAGCATGGCCTGCCCACCGATCAGGAAGTCCAGCGGCACGAACACGTCCTTGCCGCTGTTGGGGCCGTTCATGAAGGCGGCGCCCAGCGGCAGGTGGCGCTTGCCGATTTCGACACCAGGCGTGTCGGTGGGGATCAAGGCCAGGCTGATGCCCAGCTCCTGCTCGTCGCCCAACAGGTGGTCCGGGTCGTAGGCTTTGAAGGCCAGGCCCAGCAAGGTCGCGACCGGGCCCAGGGTGATATAGCGCTTTTCCCAGTTCAGGCGCAGGCCCAGCACTTCTGCGCCGTTCCACTGGCCTTTGCAGATGATGCCGGTGTCGGGCATGGCGCCGGCATCGGAGCCGGCCAACGGGCCGGTCAGGGCAAAGCAGGGGATCTCGTCGCCGCGGGCAAGGCGTGGCAGGTAATGGTTGCGTTGTTCGTCGGTGCCGTAATGCAGCAGCAATTCGGCCGGGCCGAGCGAGTTGGGCACCATCACCGTGGAGGCGAGATCGCCGCTGCGGGTGGCCAGTTTCATCGCCACCTGGGAATGAGCGTAGGCCGAAAAGCCTTTGCCGCCGTATTTCTTGGGGATGATCAGGGCGAAGAAGCCATGCTGCTTGATGTGACCCCAGGCTTCGGGTGGCAGGTCCAGGTCCTGACCGATCTGCCAGTCGCTGACCATGGCGCACAGCGCTTCAGTGGGGCCGTCGATGAAGGCCTGTTCTTCGTCGGTCAGTTTCGGTGCCGGGTAGGCCAGCAAGGTACGCCAGTCGGGGCGGCCGCTGAACAGTTCGCCGTCCCACCACACCGTGCCGGCATCGATCGCTTCGCGCTCGGTTTGCGACATGGGCGGCAAGGTACGCTGGAACCAGTTGAAAACCGGCCCGGTGAACACCTTGCGGCGCCAGTCCGGGAGCGCAACCAGGGCGATTTTCAAGGCCAGTACCCCCCAGATCAGGGTCAGCAACCAGCCGGGTGCACTGCTGAAAATGCCCATCAGCAGCACGTAGGCCGCCATGATGCCCAGAATCTGCAAGGGCGCCAGGCGCCGATGCGTGAGGTATGCCGCGCCGATCACCAGCACTACCAACCACAACAGCAACATAATCGGTCCTCCTTGGAACCAAGGGCTTGAGCCGTCCCAGACAGCTTAGACGCAACGCTGTGAACGGCATGTTCTGAACAGTGACAGGGTGTGGCAGCGGGAGTTTCAGTTCATGTGCTTGCCTGTGCTGGTTTCTTCATGGGTACAGGCGGCGAGGGTCTGGAGTAGACTGCAACACCTGTGCATTCATAAGGACGTTGCCATGCTGAAGATCTGGGGTCGCAAGAATTCGAGCAATGTGCGCAAGGCGCTGTGGATCGCCCACGAGCTGGGCCTGGACTTCGACTCCATCGACGCCGGCGGCGCTTTCGGTGTGGTCAACGAGCCGCACTACCGCGCCCGCAATCCCAACGGCCTGGTGCCGATGCTCGAAGACGGCGACCTGACCCTGTGGGAATCCAACACCATCGTCCGCTACCTGTGCGCCGAGTACGGCGCCGAGCAGGGCTGGTACCTCGAAGACCCACGCCAGCGCGCCCTGGCCGACAAGTGGATGGACTGGACCACCTCGTCCTTCGCCGCACCCTTCCGCCCGCTGTTCTGGGGCCTTTTGCGCACCCCGGAAGACCAGCGCGATTGGGTGGCGATCAACGCCGCGCACAAGCAGTGCGCGCAATTGCTGGCCATTGCCGACGAAACCTTGGCCAAGCAGCCGTATCTGTCCGGTGACCAGATCGGCATGGGCGACATCCCACTGGGTAGCTTCATCTACGCCTGGTTCGAAATGCCCATCGAACGCCCGGCCATGCACCATCTCGAAGCCTGGTATGAGCGCCTGAAACAGCGCCCGGCCTACCAGGCCGCGGTGATGACGGCGCTCACCTGACCCTGCTTCGATAGTCATTATCAATAGATGTGACTGTACTTGTGCGGCCTTGCCTTGCACCATGGCCGTACTCACTGCGCCAGTGACTTTACCTGGCGTGTCCTGCACCTTTTTCCTCGGTAAGTGACCCGCTATGAGTTCCGCCCTGTCCATCCGACAGCTGACCAAGACCTACGGCAATGGCTTTCAGGCCCTCAAAGGCATCGACCTCGATGTTGCCGAAGGCGACTTCTTCGCCTTGCTCGGCCCCAACGGCGCCGGCAAGTCCACCACCATCGGCATTCTCTCCACCCTGGTGAACAAGACCAGTGGCACGGTGAACGTGTTTGGCCACGACCTGGACCGCGAGCCCTCGGCGCTCAAGCGTTGCCTGGGCGTGGTGCCCAAGAGTTCAACTTCAACCAGTTCGAAAAAACCTTCGACATTGTCGTGACCCAGGCCGGCTACTACGGCATCCCGCCCAAGCTGGCCAAGGAACGCGCCGAACAGTACCTGACCCAATTGGGCCTGTGGGACAAGCGTGATGTGCAGTCGCGTTCGCTGTCCGGCGGCATGAAGCGCCGCCTGATGATTGCCCGCGCGCTGATCCACGAGCCGCGCCTGCTGATCCTTGACGAGCCCACCGCGGGTGTGGACATCGAGTTGCGTCGCTCGATGTGGAGCTTCCTCACCGAGCTGAACCAGAAGGGCATCACCATCATCCTCACCACCCATTACCTGGAAGAGGCTGAGCAGCTGTGCCGTAACATCGGCATCATCGACCACGGCACCATCGTCGAGAACACCAGCATGCGCCAGTTGCTGGGCAAGTTGCATGTGGAAACCTTCGTGCTCGACCTCAAGCAGGACCTGGCCAGTGCACCTGTGCTGCAAGGCTACCCGAGCCGGCTGCTGACCCCGCATACCCTGGAGGTGCAGGTGGACAAGGACATCGGCATCACCGCGCTGTTCGGCCAGCTGGCGCTGCAGAACATCGAGGTGCAGAGCCTGCGCAACAAGACCAACCGACTTGAGGAGCTGTTCGTGTCCCTGGTGGAAAAAAACTTGTCGAAGGTGGCCGTATGAGTGTGGAACTGCGCACCAACTGGGTCGCCCTGAACACCATCGTCTACCGCGAGGTGCGGCGCTTCTTGCGCATTTGGCCGCAAACGTTGCTGCCACCAGCGATCACCATGGTGCTGTACTTCGTCATCTTCGGTAACCTGATCGGTCGGCAGATCGGCGATATGGGTGGTTTCACCTACATGCAGTACATCGTGCCGGGGCTGATCATGATGTCGGTGATCACCAACTCCTATGGCAACGTGGTGTCGAGCTTCTTCGGCAGCAAGTTCCAGCGCTCGATCGAAGAGCTGATGGTGTCGCCGGTGTCGCCGCACACCATCTTGGTCGGCTATGTACTGGGGGGCGTGCTGCGCGGTCTGGCGGTTGGGGTGATCGTGACCATTTTGTCGATGTTCTTCACCGACCTGCAGGTGCATCACCTGGGCGTGACCGTGATCGTGGTGCTGCTCACTGCCACCATCTTCTCGCTGCTGGGCTTCGTCAACGCGGTGTTCGCCCGTAATTTCGACGATATCTCGATCATCCCGACCTTCGTGCTGACGCCGCTGACCTACCTGGGCGGCGTGTTCTACTCGATCAACCTGCTGCCGCCGTTCTGGCAGACCGTGTCGTTGGCCAACCCGGTGCTGCACATGGTCAACTCATTCCGCTACGGCATCCTAGGGGTGTCGGATATCAGCATTGGCACGGCGATCACCTTCATGCTGGTGGCCACTGCGGTGCTCTACCTGCTGTGCGTGCGCCTGCTGGTCAGCGGTCGCGGCATGCGTGCATGACCCCTGCTGCGAACACCTGAGCTTGCGCCGGCGCCACTGCCGGCCAATCCACCAGCGCCAGTACAACAGTGTGGTGAAGTAGGCGACGATGCCCAGCACCACCCCGCACACCACCGAACCCAGCAGAAACGGTTGCCACACCGTGGCCAACTGGTCGGTGATCCACTCGAAGGTCAACGCATCGGGCAAGCTGCGTGGCGGCACCTGCATCAGCCAGGCGCCTGTCATGTAGGTGACGAAGAACACAGGTGGCATGGTAAGTGGGTTGGTCAGCCACACCAGGCTGACGGCGATAGGCAGGTTGCCGCGCACCGGAATGGCCAGCGCGGCAGCCAGTAGCATCTGCGCGGGCATCGGGATCAGCGCGGCGAACAGGCCAACGCCCATGGCCCGTGCCACCGAATGGCGGTTCAGGTGCCAGAGGTTCGGGTCGTGCAGCAACTTGCCGAAAAAGCGTAAGGACTTGTGTTCCCGAATGCTGGTCGGGTCCGGCATGTAGCGTTTGAAAAGTCGGCGCGGCATGTAGGCTCCCGGAGCGTTGATCCGGGAAGTATGCCCTTAATCCTGCTCAGGCTCGTTTAGAGTTTGTGACAATTGTTGAGCAAGCGTTGCCGGCAAATGGGCTATGCCTCAGAAGGTAATTTGCCTTCTGGAGCTCTACCTCATGCGCACAGGGATGTTTGCGCTCGCGCTCGGGCTTTTGTGCCTGGGCTTTCTCCCGCGTTGCCATCGGTCGGATGGCTGCTGGTGCTGGCCGGCTGCGCTGTCGTCAGCCTGTTTACCCGGGGTTGGCCGTTGGGCTGTTTTCTCCTGGGCTTCTGTTGGGCTTGCTGGTCTGCGCAGCAGGCGCTCGATGATCGCCTGGCTAGCGGTCTGGATGGCCGCACCCTGTGGCTGGAAGGGCGGGTGGTTGGTTTGCCGACCCGAACAGCACAAGGCGTGCGTTTCGAGTTGGAGGCGGCACGCTCGCGGCGGGCCGAACTACCGCAGCGCCTGCAATTGAGCTGGTTCGAAGGGCCGACACTGAGGGCGGGCGAGCAGTGGCGGCTGGCCGTGACCTTGCAGCGTCCGGCTGGGCTGCTCAATCCGCATGGGCCGGACCGGGAGGCCTATTTGCTGGCGCGGCGAGTGGGCGCCACGGGCACGGTCAAGGCGGGGCAGCTGCTGGCTCCCGTGACCGGTGGCTGGCGCGATGCGCTGCGTCAGCGCTTGCTTGCGGTCGAGGCCAATGGTCGTGAGCAAGCGTTGGTGGCGTTGGTGCTGGGCGATGGAGCGGGCCTGGCCAGGGAGGACTGGCAGACATTGCAGGCCACCGGCACGGTGCACCTGTTGGTAATTTCTGGCCAGCATATCGGCCTGGTCGCCGGTTTGCTCTACGGCCTGGTTGCCGTGCTGGCGCGTTGGGGGCTGTGGCCGGCACGGCTGCCATGGCTACCCTGGGCCTGCGGTCTGGCCATGACCGCGGCGCTGGGCTACGGCTGGTTGGCCGGCGGCGGTGTGCCCGTGCAGCGCGCCTGCCTGATGCTGGCTGTGGTGTTGCTCTGGCGCCTGCGCTTTCGCCACCTTGGGGCTTTTTTACCCTTGTTGCTGGCGCTCGTTGCTGTGCTGCTGGTTGAGCCGCTGGCGGCGCTGCTTCCTGGGTTCTGGCTGTCGTTTGCTGCCGTGGCCACGCTCATCTATTGCTTCAGTGCTCGCTTGGGCGCTTGGCGGCCTTGGCAGGCTTGGACGCGTGCGCAATGGGTTATTGCCATCGGCTTGCTACCGGTACTGCTGGCTACAGGCTTGCCGGTAAGCCTGAGTGCACCGCTGGCCAACCTTGTGGCAGTGCCGTGGATCAGCCTGGCGGTTTTGCCGTTGGCGTTGCTGGGTACGTTGTTGCTGCCGCTGGGCGGAGTAGGGGAGGCGCTGTTGTGGCTGGCGGGCGGCTTGCTGGATTGGCTGTTCCGGCTGCTGGCACTGGTGGCGCAGCAGCGCCCGGCATGGGTGCCGCCGGCCTTGCCACTGTGGGCCTGGCTGTTGGTCTGTCTGGGTGCGTTGTTGGTTTTGCTACCCCGCGGTGTGCCGCTGCGCGGGTTGGGAGCGGTGATGCTGCTGGCGCTGTGGGTGCCCAGGGAGCCGGTGCCGCTCGGGCAAGTCGAGGTCTGGCAGCTGGACGTTGGCCAGGGGCTGGCGGTGCTGTTGCGTACCCAGCACCACAACCTGTTGTATGACGCCGGGCCGGCCAAGGGCGAAAGTGACCTGGGGGAGCGAGTGGTGCTGCCGACTTTGCATAAGCTGGGGGTGGCCAGCCTAGACCTGATGGTGATCAGCCATGCGCATGCCGACCATGCGGGTGGGGCGGGGGCCATTCAGCGGGGTTTGCCGGTCAAGCGGGTTATCGGTGGTGAAGCGCTGGAACACTTTGAGCTGCAGCCTTGTGTGAGTGGTGAACAGTGGGAATGGGACGGCGTGCGCTTTTCGCTGTGGCACTGGGCTGATGGGCAGAGCAGCAACGACCGCTCCTGCGTGCTGCTGGTCGAGGCCCAGGGCGAGCGATTGTTGTTGGCTGGTGATATGGAGGCTGGCGCCGAACGGGCCTGGCTGGCAGCCACTGAAGTGCCCGGAATCGACTGGCTGCAGGCTCCACACCATGGCAGCCGCAGTTCGTCCACCGAGGCGTTCATCCGTGCTACCGCACCGCGTGGGGTTTTGGTTTCGCGTGGGCGCAACAACAGCTTCGGGCACCCGCATGCGCAGGTCGTGGAGCGGTATCGGCGGCACGGGGCGGTGATGCATGACACGGCGGTGGAGGGGGCGTTGCGGGTGGTGCTGGGGCGGCACGGGGAAGCGGAAGGTGTGCGGGTGCAGCGGCGATTCTGGCGTGAGGTCGCAATTCCCTGACCTCCGGCAGATGAGCCCCCAGCGGTCCTATGGTAGAGTGGCGGCCTTTTCCGAAGGGGCGTTTACTGTGTGGGAATTGGTCAAGTCCGGTGGTTGGATGATGCTGCCGATCATTCTGAGTTCCATCGCTGCCATGGCTATCGTCGTCGAGCGCCTGTGGACCCTGCGCGCCAGCCGCGTCACCCCGCCGCACCTGCTGGGCCAGGTGTGGATGTGGATCAAGGACAAGCAACTGACCAGTGACAAGCTCAAAGCCTTGCGCGCCGATTCGCCACTGGGCGAAATCCTTGCTGCGGGCCTGGCCAACTCGCGCCATGGTCGTGAAATCATGAAAGAGTGCATCGAGGAAGCCGCTTCGCGTGTCATCCACGAACTGGAGCGCTACATCAGCACCCTCGGCACCATCGCTGCCATGGCTCCGTTGCTGGGCCTGCTGGGCACCGTACTGGGCATGATCGACATCTTCAGCGCCTTCATGGGCTCGCAGATGACCGCCAACGCCGCCGTGCTGGCCGGTGGTATCTCCAAGGCCCTGGTTACCACGGCGGCCGGCCTGATGGTCGGTATCCCGGCGGTATTCTTCCACCGTTTCCTGCTGCGCCGCATCGATGAGCTGGTGGTGGGCATGGAACAAGAAGCGATCAAGCTGGTGGAAGTGATCCAGGGCGACCGTGAAGTGGAAGTGGCCGGAGGCAAGGCGTGAAGTTCCGGCGCAATCGCCAGCGGGAAAACGTCGACATCAACCTGGCGTCGCTGATCGACGTGGTGTTCGTCCTGCTGCTGTTCTTCGTGGTCACCACCACCTTCACTCGCGAGACCCAGCTGCGCGTCGAGCTGCCTGAAGCTGCCAGTGCCGAGCAGGCGCCGGCCGATCAGGGCAAACTGGTGGAAATCACCATCAGCGCCGAAGGCGTGTATTCGGTGAACAACCACCTGCTGCCCAAGAGCGACCTGGCCACCTTGAGCGAGGCCATCGAGCGTGAGTCGGGCGGCGACAACAAGCTGCCGCTGGCCATCAGCGCCGACGGCAAGACCCCGCACCAGGCTGTGGTCACCGCAATGGATGCCGCCGGCAAGCTCGGTTTCAGCCAGTTGCGCATGACCACCGTCGAGGCGGCCCAGGGCACGCCTTGATGGCTTTCGCCGACCGTTTGCTCGCCGCCTGGTACGCCGGGCACCCGGCTTTGGCGCTGCTGCGACCGCTGGAGGCTTTGTATCGCCGTGTGGTCACGCGCAAACGGGCACGTTTTCTCAGTGGCGAAAGCGCCAGCTATCGGGCGCCAGTGCCGGTGATCGTGGTGGGCAACATCACCGTGGGCGGCACCGGCAAGACGCCGATGATCCTCTGGCTGATCGAACACTGCCGCCAACAGGGGCTGAAGGTGGGCGTGGTCAGCCGTGGCTATGGGGCCAAGCCGCCGCAGTTACCTTGGCGCGTGCAGGCCAATTACTGCGCCGACCAGGCGGGCGACGAGCCGCTGCTGATCGTGCAGCGCACCGGCGTGCCGCTGATGATCGACCCGACCGTTCCCGCGCCGTGCAGGCGTTGCTGGCCAGCGAACCGCTCGACCTGATCCTGTGCGACGACGGCATGCAGCATTACCGCCTGGCCCGTGACCTGGAACTGGTGCTGATCGATGCCGCCCGTGGCCTGGGCAATGGCCGCTGCCTGCCGGCCGGCCCTTTGCGCGAGCCCGCCGAACGCCTGCTGGATGCAGATGCCGTGCTGTTCAATGGTGCCAATGCTGACCGCGCCGATGGCTTTGGCTTTTGCCTGCAGCCGTCCGCGCTGGTTAACCTGCGCAGCGGCGAGCGCCGTGCGCTCGACCATTTCCCCGCAGGCCAGCGCCTGCATGCGGTGGCCGGTATCGGTAACCCGCAACGTTTCTTCAATACCCTGCTGGGGCTAAACTGGCAGCCGGTGCCGCACCCCTTCGCCGACCATGCGCAATTCAGCGCCCAGAGCCTGGCCTTCAGCCCGCAGTTACCGCTGGTGATGACCGAGAAGGACGCGGTGAAATGCCGGGCCTTTGCCGCTGACGACTGGTGGTACCTGGCCGTCGAGGCACAGCCCACGCCGGCTTTCAGCGCCTGGTTAGACAACCAGCTACAGCGTTTGCTGCGCAAGCCCTGAGCCCGTTTTCAATTTCCGGCCACCTGGCCTAAAGGAAGCTTTCAATGGACACCAAACTGCTCGATATCCTGGCCTGCCCGATCACCAAAGGCCCGCTCAAGCTCAGCGCCGACAAGACCGAGCTGATCAGCAAGGGCGCGGGCCTGGCCTACCCGATTCGCGACGGTATCCCGGTCATGCTCGAAAGCGAGGCGCGTACCCTGACCGACGACGAGCGTCTGGACAAATGAGCCTGAACTTCACCGTGGTGATCCCCGCCCGGCTGCGCTCCACGCGTTTGCCGGGCAAGCCGTTGTTGCCGATCGCCGGCAAGCCGATGGTGCAGCATGTGTGGGAGCAGGCACGCAGGAGCGGTGCCAGCCGCGTGGTCATCGCCACCGACGACGCCAGCATCCTCGAGGCCTGCCAGGCCTTTGGCGCCGAAGTGCTGATGACCCGTGCCGACCATGAATCCGGCACCGACCGCCTGGCTGAAGTGGTCGCGCACCTCGGCTTGCCGGCTGATGCCATCGTGGTCAACGTGCAGGGCGACGAGCCGCTGATCCCACCGGTGATCATCGATCAGGTGGCCGCCAACCTGGCAGCCCACCCGGAGGCTGGTATTGCCACCCTGGCAGAGCCCATCCATGAGCCGGAAGCCGTGTTCAATCCCAATGCGGTCAAGGTGGTGAGCGACAAGAACGGCCTGGCCCTGACTTTCAGTCGTGCGCCGCTGCCCTGGGCTCGCGATGCCTTTGCCAAGGACCGCAACGTGCTGCCGGAGGGCGTGCCGTATCGCCGTCACATCGGCATGTACGCCTACCGCGTCGGCTTCCTGCAAGACTTCGTCGGCTGGGGCCCATGCTGGCTCGAGCAGACTGAAGCGCTGGAGCAACTGCGTGCGCTGTGGCACGGCGTGCGCATTCACGTCGAGGACGCTATCGAGGCGCCTGCCGTGGGTGTGGATACCCCCGAAGACCTGGAGCGCGTACGGCGCTTGCTGGAGGCCTGATGCGCGTTCTGTTCGTGTGCCTGGGCAACATCTGCCGCTCGCCCACTGCCGAAGGCGTGCTGCGCCATCAATTGCAGGTCGCCGGGCTGGCCGACAAGGTGCAGGTGGCGTCGGCCGGTACCGGCGACTGGCATGTCGGCAAGGCGCCAGACAGCCGTACCTGCAAGGCGGCGCTGGCGCGCGGTTACGACTTGTCGCAACAGCGCGCCCAGCAGGTCAGGGCTTCGCACTTTGCCGAATACGATCTGGTTCTGGCCATGGACGAGAGTAACCTGCGCGATTTGCGCGCCCTGCGCCCGTCCACTGCAGTGGGTGAGCTCGACTTGTTCCTGCGCCGCTACCAGGGGGCGCTGGATGAAGTGCCAGATCCTTACTACGGCGGCGCCGACGGGTTCGAGCAGGTGCTCGACCTGGTCGAAGCGGCTTGCCAGGCGCTGGTGCTGGAAATCAAGGGGCGGCTATGACAGTGCAGTGGCAGGAGCAGGTATCGCTCAAGCCTTACAACACCTTCGGTATCGACGTGAAGGCGCGCTATTTCAGCCAGGCGCAGGATGACCTGCAGGTACGCCAGGCGCTGAGCCAGGCGCAGCAGCAAGGCCTCCCGGTGTTGGTGATCGGTGGCGGCAGCAACCTGCTGCTGACCCGTGATATCGATGCGTTGGTGCTGCACATGGCCAGCCGTGGCCGGCGCGTGCTCAGTGACGATGGCGAGCGCGTCGTGGTCGAGGCCGAGGCCGGTGAGCCTTGGCATGCATTCGTACAATGGGCATTGACGCAGGGGTATTGCGGGCTGGAGAACCTCAGCCTCATCCCTGGTACCGTGGGCGCGGCACCCATGCAGAACGTGGGTGCTTATGGGGTAGAGATCAAGGACGTATTCGCCGGCCTGACAGCCCTGGACCGCGAGACCGGCGAGCTGCGTGACTTCGGTTTGGCGGAGTGTGCCTTTGGCTACCGCGACAGTCTTTTCAAGCGCAACCCCGGGCGCTGGTTGATCCTGCGTGTGCGCTTTGCCCTGACACGCACCCTGCAGGCCCATCTGGATTACGGCCCAGTGCGTCAGCGCCTGGCGGAACAGGGCGTAACCGAGCCGACTGCGCAGGCGATCAGTGATGCAATTTGCAGCATTCGCCGCGAGAAGCTGCCGGACCCGGCTGAACTTGGCAATGCTGGGAGCTTCTTCAAGAACCCGGTGGTGCCGGCTGGTCTGGTCGAGCATATTCGTGCGCAGTATCCGGCCGTTGTGGCGTATCCGCAGGCTGATGGCCGGGTGAAGTTGGCGGCGGGTTGGTTGATCGAACAGGCGGGCTGGAAAGGGCATCGCGATGGTGATGCGGGCGTGCATCGCCTGCAGTCGCTGGTGTTGGTCAACTATGGCCAGGCGAGCGGGGCGCAGATGCAGGCGCTGGCGCTGCGGATCCAGGCGGATATCCTGGAGCGTTTCGGGGTTGAGCTGGAAATGGAGCCTAACCTCTACTGATCGAAGGGGGCAGCGTAGCGGCCCCAACCCAGCGACCACGTTCACTTGGCCAAGAAAAAGCCCCGCCAGTTCGCACTGGCGGGGCTTTTTATTCAGCCTTGGCTATCAACCGTGATGAGGCTTGTGCTCATCGGCGGCTTCCAGGGCTGGCTCCTCGGTGGCGGCAGCTTCCTGTGCGGCTTTGGCGGCAGCCTCGGCTTCACGCTTGCGACGGCGCACTTCACGCGGGTCGTTCGGCGCGCGGCCGTTCGCCAGCATGACGGTGGCCGGCTCTACTGCGGCTGGGGCTTCGATCGCTGCAGGTTCGACGACCACGGGTGCAGGCTCGGCCACTGCTTCTGGCTGAGCTTCGATTACCGGTGCGGGTTGCTCGGCAACCGAAGCCGCTTCGACAACGGCCGGGGCCTGTTCGATTTCACCGGCTTCCACGGCTGGGGCTTCCACTGGCGCTTCAGCAGCCACGGTTTCGGCAACCACGGCCGGCTCGACAACGGGTGTCGCTTCGACGGCGGCCTGCGGAGCGATTTCGACCACAGGCTCGGCGGTTGCCTCGACCACGGCCACTGGCTCGCTAACCGGTTGCTCGACCGCAGGTGCTACGGCCACTTCCTCAGCCTTGGCGACAGCTTCGACCTGCTCTACCTTTTCAACCTGCTCGACGGGTTGGGCGGCTTCGCTGTTGTCAGTTTCTGCTGCGGTGGCGACTTCAGCGGTGGCGCGCTCGGCCTGCTGGTTGGCCTGGGCTTCGGCGTCGGTGCTGATGTTGCTGGTGGCAACAGCGGCAGTCACTGCCAGGCCGGCGGCCAGTTCGGCACCCAGCTCAGTGGCCTGGTGCTGTTGTGGTTGCTCTTCGCTGCCTTCTTCTTCGCCGTCGATCAGCTCGCCATTGGCGTTGCGCTGGCGCTCACGACGGTTGCTGCGACGGCGCTGACCACGCGAGCGGCGGCGCGGGCGCTCGCCATCGGTGGCTTCCTGCTCGTCCTGCAGCAGCTCATCGTTTGGCAGTTGCTCTTCGGCCAGCTCGGCAGCCTGTTCGGCCGCTTCTTCTGCGGCACGTGGCTGACGCTCTTCGCGTGGTGGGCGCGGGGCACGTTCTTCACGTGGGGCACGTTCTTCGCGAGGGGCGCGCTCTTCGCGTGGAGCACGTTCTTCACGAGGGGCACGCTCTTCGCGAGGTGCGCGCTCTTCACGTGGAGCACGCTCTTCACGCGGTGCACGCTCTTCGCGTGGAGCACGTTCTTCGCGGGTTGCACGTTCTTCGCGCGGCTGGCGCTCTTCGCGTTCGGCTGGCGGGGTAGCATCCAGCGGCTCACGCAGCTCGCGTACGCGCTCTTCGCCACGGTTGCTGCGGCGGTCTTCGCGTGGCTGACGTGGTGCACGCTCTTCGCGCGGCGCACGTTCTTCGCGTGGGGCGCGCTCTTCACGTGGTGCACGCTCTTCGCGCGGTGCGCGTTCCTCGCGTGGCTGGCGCTCTTCGCGCGGTGCGCGCTCGGCACGTTCTTCACGCGGCTTGCGCTCTTCGTCGCGGCGGCCGTTGCGGTTGCGGCTTTGCTGGCGGCCGTTGCGGCGTTCTTCGTTGCGTGGGCTGCGCTCAGCGGCCGGTTTTTCGGCGGCAACCACCGGTGCGGCGGCAGGCTCGTCCTTGCCGGCGAACAGGCTGACCAGCGACTTCACCAGGCCCTTGAACAGGCTTGGCTCCGGAGCGCTCGGGGCAGGGGCGACCGGTGCGGCAGCCTGCGGCTCTTCAGCGGCGGCCGGTACCGGCGCATTGGCGCGTGCCGGGGCCGTTTTCACAGCAGCTTCCTGACGTACCAGGGTGCGGGTGGCGGTCGGCTGCGGCGCTTCTTCGGTTTCGGCGGCGGCGATCTCGTAGCTGGACTGGTTGTTCAGCACTTCCGGGTTGTCGTCGCGCAGGCGCTGGACTTCGAAGTGCGGGGTTTCCAGGTGGTCGTTTGGCAAGATGATGATGCGCGCACGGGTGCGCAGTTCGATCTTGGTGATCGAGTTGCGCTTCTCGTTGAGCAGGAACGCGGCCACCGGGATCGGCACCTGGGCACGCACTTCGGCGGTGCGGTCCTTCAGGGCTTCTTCTTCGATCAGGCGCAGGATGGCCAGCGACAGCGACTCGACATCGCGGATGATGCCGGTGCCGGAGCAGCGTGGGCAGACGATGCCGCTGCTTTCGCCCAGCGACGGGCGCAGGCGCTGACGGGACATTTCCAGCAGGCCGAAGCGGGAGATGCGGCCAACCTGCACGCGGGCGCGGTCGGCTTCCAGGCATTCGCGGACGCGTTCTTCCACGGCGCGTTGGTTTTTCGCCGGGGTCATGTCGATGAAGTCGATGACGATCAGGCCACCAATGTCACGCAGGCGTAGCTGGCGGGCGATTTCCTCGGCCGCTTCCAGGTTGGTCTGCAAGGCGGTTTCTTCGATGTCGCTGCCTTTGGTGGCGCGCGCCGAGTTGATGTCGATGGACACCAGGGCTTCGGTCGGGTCGATCACGATCGAGCCGCCGGAAGGCAGGTCGACCACGCGCTGGAAGGCGGTCTCGATCTGGCTTTCGATCTGGAAACGGTTGAACAGCGGCACGCTGTCTTCGTACAGCTTGACCTTGCTGGCGTACTGCGGCATCACCTGGCGGATGAAGGTGAGGGCTTCTTCCTGGGCGTCGATGCTGTCGATCAGCACTTCGCCGATGTCCTGGCGCAGGTAGTCGCGGATGGCGCGGATGATGACGTTGCTTTCCTGGTAGATCAGGAATGGCGCGGCGCGGTCCAGGGACGCTTCCTTGATGGCGGTCCACAGCTGCAGCAGGTAGTCGAGGTCCCACTGCATTTCTTCGCTGCTGCGGCCCAGGCCTGCAGTGCGCACGATCAGGCCCATGTCGCCCGGCACGGTCAGGCCGTTCAGGGCTTCACGCAGTTCGTTGCGCTCTTCGCCTTCGATGCGGCGGGAGATGCCGCCGGCACGCGGGTTGTTGGGCATCAGAACCAGGTAGCGGCCAGCCAGGCTGATGAAGGTGGTGAGGGCGGCGCCTTTGTTGCCGCGCTCTTCCTTCTCGACCTGGACGATGACTTCCTGGCCTTCGCTGAGTACTTCCTTGATGTTGACCCGGCCTTCAGGGGCCTTCTTGAAGTATTCGCGGGAGATTTCTTTCAGCGGCAGGAAGCCGTGACGTTCGGAGCCGAAGTCGACGAAGGCGGCTTCGAGGCTGGGTTCGATGCGGGTGATCTTGCCTTTATAGATGTTGGCCTTTTTCTGCTCGCGCGCACCGGACTCGATGTCCAGGTCGTAGAGACGTTGGCCGTCCACCAGGGCTACACGCAACTCTTCGGGTTGAGTCGCGTTAATCAGCATTCTTTTCATGTTGTACCGTCGGTTTCCGGGCTGCCGGAAACGGCGTTCGGCACACACGACGTCTCATGGTCGGTGCCAAGGTGCGCAAAGGGTGGCCGGGCCACCCCCGTGTCGAGCGACGTTCGGCACCAGCCGGTTGCCCAGCCTGCCGTTGTCGCGACGACGCGTCCTGTTTGCTGCGGTGCCAACAAGGCCCCGGTGGCTTCGAATAGGTATCCGAATCAACCAAGCGGGCCTTGTGCACTCAGTCAGGAGGAGGAATCAACCGTCAGCCGTGGACGCCCGGAGGCATCTGTTCAGGACCTTATCCGCTCGCCAGCCGTGAGTGGGCTGGTGGCCGGACGCGGTGCTACACGGTCCGAGGGCTGTGCATCTCCACCCTGCACGTATCCCTGATAATTCGGGTGCTGCCGCGCGCTGAATCCGCAACGGGTTGCATTTTTCGCCAGCGCTGGTTCTGCGCTGGCGCCATTCATGTCCAAGGCAGGTATTTCCGAAGCATTCGCCGGGCGTTGCGTGGAAGCGACTCGCGGGCAGAGGTGCAGCGAAAAGAATCGGGTAAGCAGGTGAAACACCGCACTTGTCGTTTTTTTTCGGTCTTCTCTACACAGCGCTGGTGGCGATTCCAGGCAATTCGGTAAACTGGCGAAAACCCCGTAGGACGGCCTCGCGTCCTGGAGAATTGCGAAGGTCAGGGACCGGCGAAGAGCCTGGTGCCGCTGGCCTGCCGCTTTTGGCGGCGTTCGCGACTATAGCAGCAATGATTAAGTGCTTCAATTCCATAAAAAATTGTTATGATCCCGCCATGACGACCAATACCCCTCCGACTTCCGGCGTTCAGCTGATCGAAGTCGCGCCGGAGCTTGCCGGCCAACGCATCGACAATTTCCTCATCACGGCCCTCAAGGGCGTGCCCAAGACGCTGGTCTACCGCATCCTGCGCAAGGGTGAGGTGAGGGTCAACAAGGGCCGCGTCAAGCCGGAGTACAAAATCCAGGCCGGCGACATCGTGCGGGTGCCGCCCGTCCGCCTGCCGGAACGTGACGAACCGGCACCGGTGGCCCAGGGCCTGTTGCAGCGCCTGGAGGCCGCGATTGTCTACGAAGACAAGGCGCTGATCGTGATGAACAAGCCCGCCGGCATTGCCGTGCACGGCGGCAGCGGCCTGAGCTTTGGGGTGATCGAGGCGCTGCGCCAACTGCGCCCGGATGCCAAGGAGCTGGAGCTGGTGCACCGCCTGGATCGCGACACCTCCGGCCTGCTGATGATCGCCAAGAAGCGCAGCATGCTGCGCCACCTGCATGCCGCCCTGCGCGGCGATGGTGTCGACAAGCGCTACATGGCGCTGGTGCGTGGCCATTGGCCGACCTCGAAAAAACAGGTCAATGCGCCATTGCTCAAGAGCAACCTGCGTTCCGGTGAGCGCATGGTCGAGGTGAACGACGAGGGCAAGGAGGCACTGACCCTGTTCCGCGTGCTGCGCCGTTTTGGCGAATTCGCCACCATTGTCGAGGCGCGTCCGATCACCGGTCGTACCCACCAGATCCGTGTGCACACCCTGCACGCCGGGCACATGATTGCCGGCGACAGCAAATACGGTGACGAAGACTTCAGTCGCGAGATTCGCGAGCTGGGCGGCAAGCGCCTGTTCCTGCATGCCTATGCGCTGACCGTGCCGCTGCCGGACGGAGGCGAGCTTAAACTCGAGGCGCCGGTGGATGAGGTGTGGGCGAAAACCATTGAGCGTTTGAGTGCATCCTGATCTATGAAAAAGGGCTATGAGCTACTGATTTTCGACTGGGACGGCACGCTGGCTGATTCCATCGGGCGTATCGTCGAGGCGATGAATGCCGCCGCCGAGCGTGCTGGCGAGGCGCCCAGTGGCGACGATGCAGTCAAGGGCATCATCGGCCTGGCCCTGGGCGAGGCCATTCATACGCTGTACCCGCACCTGGCGCCTGCGCAGGTGGAGCGCTTTCGTCAGCACTATGCCGATATCTACATGGCGCTGGATCAGCAGCCCTCGCCGTTGTTCGAGGGCGTGGTCGAGTCGCTGGATGCCTTCCGCGCCGAGGGTTACCGCCTGGCGGTGGCCACCGGCAAAGCTCGTCGCGGGTTGAATCGGGTGCTCAAGGCCAATGGTTGGGAGCAGTTCTTCGACATCACCCGCGCTGCCGACGAAACCCGTGGTAAACCGCACCCGCTGATGCTTGAGGAGATCCTCGCGCATTGCGGCGTCGAACCGGGGCGTGCGCTGATGGTCGGAGATTCTGCATTCGATCTGCAGATGGCCAGCAATGCCGGCATGCATTCGGTGGCGGTGGGCTATGGTGCCATGTCGCTACAGGCGCTGGCCGAGTTTGGGCCGCAGGTTTGCATCGATCACTTTTCCCAGCTGCGCGAGTGGCTGGGTGGTACTGCAATTCCACTTCCAAGGTAGGTAAGCATGGCAGACGAATGGAAGGCCCCCGAGGCCGAGCCCGAGGAGCGCGAAGAGCGCAAAAGCTGGAAGCTGCTGGAAAAGACCTTGCTGGCCAGCGTGCAGGAGCAGCGCCGCTCGCGGCGCTGGGGATCTTCTTCAAGCTGCTGACCTTCGTCTATCTGTTCGGCATCCTGGTGTTGTTCACCCCGCTGATGGACATGGACAAGGCCGCCTCGCGCAGCGCCAGCCATACCGCGCTGGTCGAGGTGCGTGGGGTGATTGCCGATCAGGAGGCTGCCAGCGCCGACAACATCGTCAAGAGCCTGCGCGATGCGTTCAAGGACAGCAAGACCAAGGCTGTGGTGATGCGTATCAATAGCCCGGGTGGCAGCCCGGTGCAGGCAGGCTACGTGTATGACGAAATCCGTCGTCTGCGTGCCGAATACCCGGCCATCAAGTTGTATGCGGTGATTTCGGACCTTGGTGCTTCCGGGGCCTATTACATTGCCAGTGCGGCGGACGAGATCTACGCCGACAAGGCCAGCCTGGTGGGCTCGATCGGTGTGACGGCGGCCGGTTATGGGTTTGTCGGCACCATGGAGAAGCTGGGGGTGGAGCGGCGCGCCTACACGTCAGGCGAGCACAAGGCCTTCCTTGACCCGTTCTCGCCGGAAAAGCCCGAAGAGACCCGATTCTGGCAGGGCGTGCTGGACACCACGCACAACCAGTTCATTGCCATGGTCAAGCAGGGGCGCGGCGAGCGGCTGAAGGACAAGGAGCACCCGGAGCTGTTCAGTGGTCTGGTGTGGTCGGGTGAGCAGGCCAAGGCGCTAGGGCTGGTGGATGGGCTGGGCAGTGCCAGCTATGTAGCGCGCGAGATCGTTGGTGAGAAGGAGTTGGTCGACTTCACCGTGCAGGAATCGCCGTTCGATCGCTTCTCCAAGCGCGTGGGGGCCAGCGTGGCTGAGCACCTGGCGATGTGGATGGGCTTTCAAGGGCCGCAGTTGCGCTGATTCGCGCTGAGGTCGCTGGGGGCGCAAGCGCCCCCAAGTCTCAAGGGATGACAACGCCTTCCTTGGTCAGCATATCCACCAATCGAATCAATGGTAGGCCGATCAAGCTGGTCGCATCGCACCCGTGCGTGCTCTGGAACAAGCTTACCCCTAAACCCTCCGCCTTGAAGCTCCCGGCGCAATCCAGCGGCTGTTCCGCCGTCACATAGCGCTCCACCCGTTCCCTGCTCAATTCGCGCAGCGTCACCGTAAATGGCACGCAGTCCACCTGGCAGTGCCCGGTCGCGCTGTTGAGCAATGCCAGTCCGGTCAGAAAGCTCACCTGCTGCCCGCTGCACTCCAGCAGCTGCTCGCAAGCCCGCTCGAAGGTGTGGGGTTTGCCCAGCACCTGCTCGCCCAACACGGCCACCTGGTCCGAACCGATGATCAAATGCCCTGGGTTGCTGTCTGCCAGGGCTTCGGCCTTTTGTCTGGCAAGCCGGCGTACCAGCTCTACGGCAGGCTCGTCGGCCAGGCGCTGCTCGTCTATGTCGGGGCTTGCCCAGGTGAAGGGCAGGCGCAGGCGTGCAAGCAGTTCGCGGCGATAGGCAGAGCTGGAAGCCAGTAACAAAGGAAGCATGGTAGACTCCGGGTTCGGTTGAACCAATTCTATCACGCACGATGCCGCCTAATTTCCTTTGACAGGGGCGGGGGCATCCCTAGAATGCTGCGCCTATGTTGAATGACCCGATTCCACCTCACGTTGACCCGCGCAAATTAGCCGATCGTGGCGTAACCCTTAACGGTTCGCTGCAACTCGCTGATTTGGAAAGACTCTGCGACCCGCTTTCCGACAATGTCGGTACGGTGCAGGCGAAGTTCGATTTTGAACGAGATGAACAGCACGTGGTGGTTATCCACAGCGAGCTGGACGTCGAGGTCAAGATGGTTTGCCAGCGTTGTCTTGAGCTGGTCACCCTACCGATCCACAGCGAATGTACTTACGCCGTGGTGAAGGAGGGTGCGAATACCCAGTCGTTGCCGAAAGGCTATGACGTGCTGGAACTGGGCGAAGATCCTTTGGATCTGCAGGCGCTGGTCGAGGAGGAGCTTCTGCTCGCCTTGCCAATCGTGCCTGCTCATCATCCGGAAGAATGCCAGCAGCCGGCGGGCGCAGACGAGCCCGATTCGAGCAAGGACGAGGTATCGCGGTCCAACCCGTTCAGTGTTTTGGCGCAGTTAAAGCGTGACCCAAACGTTTAGGAGTTAATCAATTATGGCTGTTCAGCAGAACAAAAAATCCCGCTCTGCCCGTGACATGCGCCGTTCGCACGACGCCCTGTCGGAAAACGCGCTGTCGGTAGAGAAAACCACCGGTGAAGTTCACCTGCGCCACCACGTTTCGCCAGAAGGCGTATACCGTGGTCGCAAAGTGGTCGATAAGGGCGCTGACGAGTAATCCTTGTCCGCTCAGATCATCGCGATCGACGCAATGGGCGGGGACTTCGGTCCCGCAGCATTGTCCAGGCTAGCATTGCCTGCCTTTCGGCTACCCCCTCGCTGCACCTGACCCTCGTCGGTCAACCCTCCCTCCTAGAAGATCTTGTCAGCGGCCTTGCGGCTGCGGATCGCGCGCGCCTGCAGATTGTCGCCGCCAGTGAGGTGATCGGCATGGACGAGCGGCCATCTCAGGCGTTGCGCGGCAAGCCGGACTCGTCGATGCGCATCGCCCTTGAGCTGGTTCGCGACGGCAAGGCTCAGGCCTGCGTCAGTGCTGGCAATACCGGTGCGCTGATGGCGCTATCACGCTTCGTGCTCAAGACCTTGCCGGGTATCGATCGGCCAGCCATGGTGGCGGCGATTCCGACCCAGGCGGGTTACTGCCAATTGCTCGACCTGGGGGCCAACGTCGATTGCAGCGCCGAGAACCTCTACCAGTTCGCTGTGATGGGCTCGGTGGCCGCCCAGGCGCTGGGCGTGCATCGGCCGCGTGTGGCGCTGCTGAATATCGGCACCGAGGACATCAAGGGCAACCAGCAGGTCAAGCTGGCGGCCAGCCTGTTGCAGAACGCCCGTGGGCTCAACTACGTAGGCTTTGTCGAGGGTGACGGGCTGTACCGTGGCGAGGCTGATGTAGTGGTGTGCGACGGTTTTGTCGGCAATATCCTGCTCAAGTCCAGCGAGGGGCTGGCAACCATGATCGGCGCGCGCATCGAGCAGTTGTTCAAGGGTGGCGTGTTATCGCGGGCCGCCGGGGCGGTAGCGATGCCGCTGCTCAAACGCCTGCAGGCTGACCTGGCGCCGGCGCGGCACAATGGTGCGAGCTTCCTGGGGTTGCAGGGCATTGTCATCAAGAGCCATGGCTCGGCGGGCGTGCAGGGCTTTCAGAGTGCCATTCAGCGGGCGTTGATCGAGATTCAGGAAAACCTGCCGCAGCGCTTGCATGGGCGCCTCGAAGACCTGTTGCTTTAGGCGTTTTGCCCATGAAGTGCTTAAATGTGACCGCTTGGTCTGTGCATCCATCCAAGTTTTCAGATTCCGCGCCTGGCCCAGGGCCTGGCGCACCCTATCCGACGACAAGATCATAAGGGCTTGTTCTATGTCTGCATCTCTCGCATTCGTCTTTCCCGGTCAAGGTTCCCAGTCGCTGGGCATGCTCGCCGAACTCGGCGCCGAGAAGCCAGTGATCGTCGAAACCTTCAAGGAGGCCTCCAAGGCACTCGGTTACGACCTGTGGAAGCTGGTCCAGGAAGGCCCGGAGGAGCAACTCAACCAGACCGACAAGACCCAGCCGGCCATCCTCACCGCGTCCATCGCGTTGTGGCGCCTGTGGCTGGAAGAGGGCGGCGCACAGCCAGCCTTCGTTTCTGGTCATAGCCTGGGCGAATACAGCGCCCTCGTAGCTGCTGGCAGCATCACCCTGGCAGACGCCGTTCGCCTGGTCGAGCGCCGTGGCCAGCTGATGCAGGAAGCCGTGCCGGCCGGCCATGGTGCCATGGCCGCCATCCTCGGCCTGGACGATGCTGTGGTCGTTGAGCTGTGCGCCGAAGCGGCTGAAGACCAAGTGGTCAGCGCCGTGAACTTCAACTCGCCAGGCCAGGTGGTCATCGCCGGCAACAAGGCTGCGGTAGACCGCGCCATGGAGCTGTGCAAGGCCAAGGGTGCCAAGCGCGCCCTGCCGCTGGCGGTCAGCGTACCGTCGCACTGTGCCCTGATGAAGCCGGCTGCCGAGCGCTTTGCCGAATCGGTCAACGCCATCGAATGGAAGGCCCCGCAGATCCCGGTCGTGCAGAACGTCACCGCCGCAGTCGCCGCCGACCTCGATGCCCTCAAGCACGACCTGCTGGCACAGCTGTATCAGCCGGTACGCTGGGTCGAGTGCGTACAGGCCTTGGCCGCCAATGGTGCGGTCAACCTGGTCGAGTGTGGCCCGGGCAAGGTTCTGGCTGGCCTGAACAAGCGTTGCGCCGACGGCGTGACCACCTACAACCTCAATACCCCTGACGCCGTCGCCGCCACCCGTGCGGCGCTGGCCTGATTTGGAGAAGCTTGCATGAGCCTGCAAGGTAAAGTTGCACTGGTCACCGGCGCCAGCCGTGGCATTGGCCAGGCCATCGCCCTCGAGCTGGGCCGCCAGGGCGCGACCGTGATCGGCACCGCCACTTCGGCGTCCGGCGCCGAGCGCATCGCTGCCACCCTGAAAGAGCACGGTATCGCCGGTACCGGCATGGAACTGAACGTGACCAGCGCCGAGTCCGTCGAAGCTGTGCTGGGCGCCATCGCCGAGCAGTTCGGCGCACCGGCAATCCTGGTCAACAACGCCGGCATCACTCGCGACAACCTCATGCTGCGCATGAAGGACGATGAGTGGTTCGACGTGATCGACACCAACCTGAACAGCCTCTACCGTCTGTCCAAGGGCGTGCTGCGCGGCATGACCAAGGCACGCTGGGGCCGTATCATCAGCATCGGCTCGGTCGTCGGTGCCATGGGCAACGCTGGCCAGGCCAACTACGCGGCCGCCAAGGCTGGCCTGGAAGGCTTCAGCCGTGCCCTGGCGCGTGAAGTGGGTTCGCGCGGCATCACCGTCAATTCGGTGACCCCGGGCTTCATCGACACCGACATGACCCGCGAACTGCCAGAAGCGCAGCGCGAAGCCCTGCAGACCCAGATTCCGCTGGGCCGCCTGGGCCAGGCCGACGAAATCGCCAAGGTGGTTTCGTTCCTGGCGTCCGACGGTGCAGCCTACGTGACTGGCGCTACCGTGCCGGTCAACGGCGGGATGTACATGTAACACTGCAACTCAATGTGACGGATTTCGTAAAAAAAGAGTCATACTGCGAGCCTAAAATCCGTTATAAAGCTGCAACCAGATTCCAGGCAGCGGGTGCGGTGACTAGCCTGAAGGTGCGTTTCGCTTGAAAAGCGAACGTCTTTCTATAAAATTAGCCACCGGCCAGCTGCCTGACATATGTCCATTAGGAGTGAAAACTAGGTATGAGCACCATCGAAGAACGCGTCAAGAAAATCGTCGCCGAGCAACTGGGCGTGAAGGAAGATGAAGTGACCAACGAGAAGTCCTTCGTCGATGACCTGGGTGCCGATTCGCTTGACACCGTTGAGCTGGTGATGGCTCTGGAAGAGGAATTCGAGACCGAAATCCCTGACGAAGAAGCCGAGAAAATCACTACCGTTCAAGCCGCTATCGACTACGTCAACAGCCACAAGGCCTAAGACGCTGTAGTCGTCGCTTCTTGACGAGAAAAACCGCACTGCCTTTGCCGGCGTGCGGTTTTTTCTTTGCGAACGCGCTGCATCTTGGCGAGCCGGCTTCGCTCACCGCGCACCAAGAGCCTGTTGCCATTCCATTCCAGCGCTTGAATGTAATCGCAAGAGACTCTGTTATTAGAAAAGGAGAGTACTGTGTCGCGTAGACGCGTCGTGGTCACCGGTATGGGTATGCTGTCGCCACTGGGTACCGATGTACCGAGCACCTGGCAGGGCATTCTGGCTGGCCGCAGTGGCATCGGTCCGATCGAACACACGGACCTGTCTGCCTACTCCACCCGTTTTGGCGGCTCGGTGAAAGGCTTCGAGGTTGAGCAGTACCTGTCGGCCAAAGAGGCCCGCAAGCTTGACCTGTTCATCCAGTACGGCCTGGCGGCCGGTTTCCAGGCGGTGCGTAATGCTGGCCTTGAGGTCACCGACGCCAACCGCGAGCGTATTGGCGTGGCGATGGGCTCGGGTATCGGTGGTCTGACCAACATCGAAGAAACCAGCCGCACCCTGCACGATTCGGGGCCGCGCCGCATTTCGCCGTTTTTTGTGCCAGGTTCGATCATCAACATGATCTCCGGGTTCCTGTCGATCCACCTGGGTCTGCAAGGGCCGAATTACGCCATCGCCACCGCTTGCACCACCGGCACCCATTGCATCGGCATGGCCGCGCGCAATATCGCCTACGGTGAAGCTGACGTGATGATCGCCGGTGGTGCCGAAATGGCAGCCTGCGGCCTGGGCATGGGCGGTTTCGGTGCTTCGCGTGCACTGTCCACCCGCAACGACGAGCCAAGCCGTGCCAGCCGCCCGTGGGACAAGGGCCGTGACGGCTTTGTGCTGTCCGACGGTGCCGGTGCCCTGGTACTCGAAGAGCTGGAGCATGCCAAGGCCCGTGGTGCGACCATCTACGCCGAGCTGGTTGGCTTTGGCATGAGCGGCGACGCCTACCACATGACTTCGCCACCCGACACCGGTGAAGGCGCTGCCCGCTGCATGGCCAACGCGCTGCGCGATGCTGGCATCCAGCCGGAAGAAGTCAGCTACATCAACGCCCACGGCACCTCGACCCCAGCGGGCGATGTGGCCGAAGTGGCTGCGATCAAGCGCGTATTCGGCGAGCATGCCTACAAGCTGGCGGTCAGCTCGACCAAGTCGATGACCGGCCACTTGCTGGGTGCCGCGGGTGCGGTGGAAGCGATCTTCAGCGTGCTGGCCATCAACAGCCAGATGGCCCCGCCCACCATCAACCTGGACGAGCCGGACGAAGGTTGCGACCTCGACTTCGTGCCACACCAGGCGCGCAGCATGCCGATCGACGTGGTGTTGTCCAACTCGTTCGGCTTTGGCGGCACCAACGGCTCGCTGGTGTTCCGCCGGTTCGCCGGTTGATGCACAGCTGGATCGATGGCCAGCCGGCGACTGCAGTCAACCTGCAGAATCGCGGCCTGGCCTACGGCGATGGGTTGTTCGAAACCATCGCCGTGCGTGGCGGTCGGCCCAGCTTGCTGGACGGTCATCTCGCACGCCTGGCGCTGGGGTGTCAGCGCCTGGCGATCGGCGCCGACCTGGCGCTGGTGCGCGACGAACTGCTGCGTTACGCCAGCCAGCTCGGTGAAGGCGTCGCCAAACTCATTCTTACGCGTGGCGACAGCCAGCGTGGCTATGCGCCGGTTGCGGGTGCCGCGCCGCGGCGCATCCTGCAAGGCAGCCCATTACCCAGCTATCCTGTCGAGCATGCCGAACACGGCGTGCGTTTGTTCCCTTGCCAGACACGCCTTGGGGAACAACCCTTGCTGGCCGGCCTCAAACACCTCAATCGCCTTGAGCAGGTACTGGCCCGTGCCGAGTGGCAGGACAGTGAACATGCCGAAGGGTTGATGCGTGACGGGCAGGGCAGGGTGATCGAAGGGGTGTACAGCAATCTGTTCCTTGTACGTGATGGCGTGCTGCTCACCGCCGACCTTGGCCGTTGTGGTGTGGCTGGGGTGATGCGTGGCGCGTTGCTGCTGAGCAGGCCCAACTGCTGGGTATTGTGGTGCAGGTCTGCGACCTGCCCTACGATGCGCTGGAGCAGGCTGATGAAGTATTTGTTTGCAACAGCGTCTACGGTGTCTGGCCCGTACGTGGCGTAGCCGCGCTAAACTGGTCGCCGGGCCCGCTCACCCGAACACTGCAGGCCGTTGCCCGTACGTTACTGGAAACCTGAATTCGTGAGACGTAAATTCCTGCTGTTGCTGGAAATGGGTCTGATCCTCGCCGGCCTGGCGCTAGGCTGGTCGGCCTGGAAGGTCAACTCGGTCCTGGAGCAGCCCTTGCACGTGACGCAGGAGCGCCTGCTCGACGTGCCCAATGGTACTACCCCCAACCGCATGTTCTATCGCATGCAAACGGAAGGGTTGCTCGACGACGCCGTCTGGTTGCGCTTGTACTGGCGCTTCAACATGGCGGGTACCCCGCTGCATACCGGAGAGTATCGCCTTACCCCCGGCATGACCGTCGAGCAGCTGTTCGATGCCTGGCGCCGGGGCGACGTGGTGCAGTACAACCTGACCTTGGTCGAAGGCTGGACCTTCCGCCAGGTGCGCTCGGCCGTGGCCAAGCATGAAAAGATCAAACATACCCTGGAGGGCTTGTCGGACGCCGAGGTCATGGACAAGCTCGGCCATACCGGTGTGTTCCCCGAAGGCCGCTTCTTCCCGGACACCTACCGCTTCGTACGGGGCATGAGTGACGTCGAGTTGCTGCAGCAGGCCTACATGCGCCTGGATGAAGTGTTGGCCAAGGAGTGGGCCGAACGCACGACCGACCTGCCGTATCGCGACCCGTACCAGGCGTTGATCATGGCCTCCCTTGTGGAAAAGGAAACCGGAATTCCGCAGGAGCGCGGGCAGATTGCCGGCGTGTTCGTGAGGCGCATGCGCCTGGGCATGATGCTGCAGACCGACCCGACAGTGATCTACGGCATGGGTGAACGCTACAACGGCAAGATCACCCGCGCCGACCTGCGCGAGCCTACGCCCTACAACACCTACACCATGACAGGCCTGCCGCCGACCCCGATCGCCATGGTTGGCCGCGAGGCTATTCACGCGGCACTGAACCCGTCCGATGGCACCAGCCTGTACTTCGTCGCTCGTGGCGATGGCAGCCATGTGTTCTCCGATGACCTCGATGATCATAACTCGGCGGTGCGCGAGTTCCAGCTCAAGCGCCGGGCGGACTACCGTTCCAGCCCCGCGCCGCAGCAAGACACCAAGCCAGGCGTGGATGACGCCGACGACGCGCAGCAGCCTGAGCCGCCAGCGGCGGACGAGCCGGCCGCGCAGCCAGCGCCCGATGAACCGCCCGTGCAGGATGCCCCTGCCGGCGGTGCGCAAGCGGCCGAACGGCCAACGCCTGACGAACAACATTGAGGACTGCCTGTGAGCGGCTTGTTTATTACTTTGGAAGGCCCCGAAGGCGCGGGCAAGAGCACCAATCGCGACTACCTGGCCGCGCGCCTGCGCGAGCACGGCCTGGACGTGGTGCTGACCCGTGAGCCTGGTGGTACACCGTTGGCGGAAAGGGTGCGCGAACTGCTGCTGGCGCCCAGTGATGAAAGCATGGCGGCCGACACTGAACTGCTGCTGGTGTTCGCCGCGCGCGCCCAGCACCTGGCGCAGGTGATCCGTCCGGCATTGGCCCGTGGGGCCGTGGTGCTGTGTGATCGTTTCACCGATGCCACCTATGCCTATCAGGGCGGTGGCCGTGGTTTGTCGGTCGAGCGTATCGCAACCCTGGAGCAGTTCGTCCAGGGCGGCCTGCGCCCGGACCTGACCTTGGTCTTCGACCTGCCGGTGGAAGTGGGCCTGGCCCGCGCCGCAGCCCGTGGCCGCCTGGACCGTTTCGAGCAGGAGGGCCAGGCCTTCTTCGAAGCCGTGCGCCAGGCGTACCTGCAGCGCGCCCAGCGTGCGCCGCAGCGCTACAGCTTGCTTGATGCCGCACAATCCCTGGAGGCCGTGCAGCGTGACATCGACGCTCTGCTGCCAGGCATTGTGGAGCGTTGCCGTGGCTGAGGCCTACCCTTGGCAGGAAGCGCTGTGGCAGCAACTGGCTGGGCGCAGCCAGCACGCCCATGCGTACTTGCTGCACGGGCCCCAAGGCATCGGCAAGCGAGCGTTGGCCGAGCGCCTGATGGCCCGCCTCATGTGCCAGCGACCGCTGGGCTTGGAGGCCTGTGGCGAGTGCAAGTCGTGCCTGTTGCTCAAGGCTGGCAGCCACCCGGACAACTTTGTCCTCGAACCCGAGGAAGCCGACAAACCGATCAAGGTCGACCAGGTCCGTGAGCTGGTGGCCTTCGTGGTGCAGACGGCGCAACTGGGTGGGCGCAAGGTGGTGTTGATCGAGCCGGTGGAAGCGATGAACGTCAACGCCTCCAACGCGCTGCTGAAAAGCCTTGAAGAGCCTTCCGGCGATACCGTGCTGCTGTTGGTCACGCATCAGCCAAGTCGCCTGTTGCCAACGATCAAGAGTCGTTGCCAGCAGGTTGCCTGCCCGCAGCCCAGCCTGGCCCAGAGCCAGGCTTGGCTGGCTGGCGCGTTGCCCGACAGTGATGAGGCTGAGCGCGATGAGCTGCTGACCCTGGCCGCCGGTTCGCCATTGATGGCGGTTAGCCTGCAGGCTCAGGGTGTGCGCGAGCAACGCGCGCTGGTTACCGACGGGGTGAAGAAGCTGCTCAAGCAGCAGCAATCGCCCAGCCAGTTGGCCGACGCCTGGAACGCTGTACCGTTGTTGCGGCTGTTCGACTGGTTCTGCGATTGGGCGCACCTGATCCTGCGCTACCAGTTGACCCAGGACGAGGAGGGGTTAGGCTTGGCGGATATGCGCAAGGTGGTGCAATACCTTGCGCAGAAGAGCCGTCAGGCCAAGGTGCTGGAGGTGCAGGCGTGGATCCTTGAGCAGCGCCAGAAGGTGCTGGGCAAGGCCAACCTCAACCGTGCCCTGCTGCTTGAATCGCTGCTGGCCCACTGGCTGCAACTGCCCGGCGCCCGCTGATATCCCATTTTTCATGTGTGCTGTTATCCCATGCTTGTAGATTCCCATTGCCACCTCGACCGTCTTGACCTCAGCGCCCACCAGGGCTCGCTCGATGCTGCCCTGCAGGCGGCGCGTGAGCGCGGGGTCGGGCATTTCCTGTGCATTGGCGTGAGTGCCGAGAATGCTGGCGCGGTGAAGGCGCTTAGCGAGCAGTACGCTGACGTCGACTGCTCGGTGGGTGTGCACCCGCTGGACTTGGCTCCAGGCGAAACCCCGGCGCTGGAATGGCTGTTGCGCGAACTGGCCCACCCGCATGCAGTGGCGATTGGCGAAACCGGGCTGGATTACCACTACGAGCCGGAGGCTGCCGAGCTGCAGCAGGCCTCGTTCCGCTTGCACCTGGAGGCCTCGCGGCAGACCGGCAAACCGGTGATCGTGCATACGCGGGCGGCCCGTGCCGATACCTTGGCGCTGTTGCGCGAGGCCAGCTTGCCGCAGGCTGGCGTGCTGCACTGCTTTACCGAGGACTGGGACATGGCCAAGGCCGCACTGGACCTGGGGTATTACATTTCGCTGTCTGGCATTGTGACCTTCCGCAATGCTGATGCCCTGCGTGAGGTGGCGCGGCAGGTGCCGGTTGATCGGTTGCTGGTGGAGACCGATTCGCCTTATCTGGCTCCGATTCCGTATCGCGGCAAGCCGAACTTGCCGCAGTATGTGCGGGAAGTGGCGGAGTATGTGGCTTCGTTGCGCGGGGCCAGTTATGAGCAACTGGCCGAGCAGACCACCGCCAACTTCAAGCGGTTGTTCCCGTTGGCGCGGGTGGCCTGATAGAGCACGAGCCTGATTGCTCTTGCTCTTGCTCTTGCTCTTGCTCTTGCTTCGGCTTTTGCTTCTAAGCGCGCGGTAGTTCAGGCGACGCAGATTGCGACTTCAGGAGGCCGAGCGCAGGGCTTGCGGAGGGAGGTGACGGGCATGGATGCCCGTCAAGCGCTGGGCCCCAGGATGGGGCCTGCAGCGCGGTCCTCCCGGGAGCAAGCCCGGAGCGAGGGGACCCCGAAGCGTAGCGTAGGGGCCGGATGATGGGAGCGGACGGTTTTTGGTTCCTTTTTGCCACGACAAAAAGGGACCCACCGTAAGGGCGGAAAGGTGACTGTGCGCCACCCGCGCGAATGAATGTTTACTCGGTGTGAAGGCCCATATCCAAAAAGCAAAAAGCAAAAAGCAAAAAGCAAAAAGCAAAAAGCAAAAAGCAAAAAGCAGAATTTGTCTGTTTTGACTCAGCGAACAGTCCGTTTGCGATGGCGACGCTGACTCACCTTTTCGCCCTTACGGCGAGTCACTTTTTGTCAAACGCGACAAAAAGTAACCAAAAAACGCTGCGCTCCCATCATCCGGCCCCTGCGCTGCGCTCCGGGGTTCCCTCACTCCGGCCTTGCTCCCGGGAGGACCGCGCTGCAGGCCCCATCCTGGGGCCCAGCGCTTGACGGGCATCCATGCCCGTCACCTCCCTCCGCAAGGCCTGCGCTCGGCCTCCTGAAGTCGCGAAGATCAAGATCAAGATCAAGATCAAAAGCACAGTACAAATGTCGAGCGGGAGTGCGGGCCGCTTTGCGGCCCGTCGCGTAAGCAAAAAAAAACCCGGGTTCTGGGGGAGGAATCCGGGTTAAGACCATTAGGAGTAAAACAAAGGTACGCGGTCCCTGAGCACCTTTATCGGCGCGCCACTTGGGGGGATGCGCCGCGCCAACACTTCAAGTATTGGTCAGGTTTGGCGCAGTGCCAGTGCATATTGGTCGTTTTTTAAACAGATTTGGAATACGCCGCCGTTCCGTTCCTCCCGCATCGCATGGCCGTATGCATCGTGAAACACTGCCATGCTTGGATGATCCGTGCAATTTCCCGCAAGTTAGGCATAATAAACCGCTTCGATTGTCATCCAGTCCTTCCCATGCAGAAAGAACCTCGTAAGGTCCGTGAGTTTCGCCGTCGCGAACAGGAAATCCTCGACACCGCGCTCAAGCTGTTTCTCGAACAGGGCGAAGACAGCGTCACCGTCGAGATGATCGCCGACGCCGTGGGCATCGGCAAAGGCACGATCTACAAGCACTTCAAGTCCAAGGCGGAAATCTACCTGCGCCTGATGCTCGACTACGAGCGCGACCTGAACGCGCTGTTGCACTCGGCCGACGTCGACCGTGACAAGGAAGCCCTGTCGCGCGCCTACTTCGAGTTCCGCATGCGCGATCCGCAACGATACCGGCTGTTCGATCGCCTTGAAGAAAAGGTGGTCAAGGGCAACCAGGTGCCAGAAATGGTCGAGCAGTTGCACAGCATCCGCGCTTCCAACTTCGATCGCCTGACCCAACTGATCAAGGGTCGTATCAGCGAAGGTAAACTCGAAGACGTGCCGCCGTACTTCCATTACTGCGCCGCCTGGGCGCTGGTGCATGGCGCCGTGGCGCTGTACCACTCGCCGTTCTGGAGCAATGTATTGGAAGACCAGGAAGGCTTCTTCCAGTTTCTGATGGACATTGGCGTGCGTATGGGCAACAAGCGTAAGCGCGACCCGGAACCAACCAACTGAAGCGCTTCGTCACTTCCCGCTGAAGTCGGTAGGGTGCGGTGGGGGCTTGCAAAAACCTGATTTATGAGTTAGGTTTCGCCTGCCCCTCATCATCCATGCCGGAGTCATTCATGATTGTCGATCGTCAAGGCAGGCGCTTTCGCAACCTGCGTGTCAGCCTGACGGCTGCCTGCAATTACGCCTGCACTTACTGCGTACCCGACGGTAAGCGCCTGGTGGCGGCGCAGGACGAACTCTCAGCAGACTCCCTGGCCCGTGGCGTGGCCTACCTGATCGAAGCTGCCGGCGTCGAGCGCCTGCGCATCACCGGCGGTGAACCGCTGATCAGCCCGCGCCTGGACGCCTTTCTGGCTGGCGTGGCCAAACTTGATCTCGACGATATCTCGCTGACTACCAATGGCCAGCTGCTGGAGCGCAAATTGCCGCAGTTGCAGGCGGCCGGTATTCGTCGCCTGAATGTTTCCCTCGACACCCTCGACCCGCAAGCCTTCCGCCGTATCGCCCGAGGCGGCGACTTGGCCTGCGTGCTGGCGGGTATGCAGCAAGCCAGTACCCTGGGCATGCAGGTGAAAGTGAACATGGTGCCGATGCGTGGGCAGAACCTCGACCAGGTGCTGCCGCTGCTGGAATACTGTCTTGAGCGCGGCTTCGAGTTGCGCTTCATCGAACTGATGCGCATGGGCCATCTGGCCCGTGATCACAATGCTTTCCTGCAGCAGTTCGTCGGCCTCGACCAGCTGCTCACGCTGATTGGCGGCAAGCATACCTATGCCCAGGTCGACGCGCCCTTGGATGCCACTGCCTTGCGTTATCAAATCCCCGGCAAGGGCTACTTCGGTGTTATCGCCAACGAGACTGTGCCGTTTTGCCGTACCTGCTCACGGTTGCGCCTGTCTTCAACGGGCTGGTTGCATGGCTGTCTGTCGTCAGGCAACCGCCACTTCGTCGGTGACCTGCTGGAAAAGCCACGCCATCAGGCGCTGCCAGCCCTGCAACGGTTGTTGGTCAAGGCGTTGGCAGACAAGCAGGAGCTGGCGTTTTCCGGGGGCGTTACGGTGATGAAGGTGATCGGTGGCTGAAGCTGGCGCAAAAGCTGCATCCGCCGGCTATTCGCCGGTTTTTCGTCGCCGGCCACTGGAGGAAAGATGCGTAGCCTGGTCTTGCTGCTGGCGCTGATGGCGCTGGGCGGCTGCATGAATGTCAGTGATATGGGCGAGGGCGTTCGCTATCACATGAGCGATGCCGGTCTGCTGGATCACAGTGAAACCCGCCGCACCTTGTCGATCCGCCTGCAACCGGACTCGTTCATTTTCATCGGCCAGGGTGCATTCGTGCCGCCGGGCAAGGGGCCAGTGCCACGGCAGAACGCAGTGGCAGAGCAAGCCTTCAAGAGCTTCGTCGAGTATTTCCCGCTGGTACGCCGCGCCCAGGGCCCGTTGGGCCTGGAGGAGGCCATTGCCCAGGCGCGCTCGGTAGGCGCCGATTACGTGTTGTATACGCGTTTCGCGCGCACCGACGACCGCATCGGCAATGGTGACGAGTGGTACGACGAACAGGCCGTCGACCGCGTGGGTTGGGACAGTGGCGTGGTGCAGATGATGCTGATCGAAACCAATACCCGCTACCTGATCGACACCGCCCGCATCAAGAGTCGTGGCGGTTTGTTGACGTTCCACGACAATACCCCGGAGGATTTGCTTGGTGCGCCGATGCGCGAGTACGCTCGTAGCCTTCTGGGCATGAGTGAATGAGGCAAGCGTGATGAGCGATTCCGGCAAGGCCAATGACCTTCTGGCGCAGATCCCCAAGGCCAAGGGCCTGCCGCCGGTGCATCTGTGGAACCCGGACTTCTGCGGCGACATCGACATGCGCATTGCCCGCGATGGCACCTGGTACTACCTGGGCACGCCGATCGGGCGCAAACCGATGGTGCGGCTGTTTTCTACCATCATTCGCCGCGATGGCGATGACTATTTCCTGATTACTCCGGTCGAGAAGGTTGGCATTCGCGTTGACGATGCCCCGTTCGTGGCTGTAGCGCTGGACGTGCAGGGCGAGGGCAAGCAGCAAGTGCTGCGCTTTACCAGCAATGTCGAGGACCAGGTCGAGGCCGGGCCGGACAATCCTCTGCGGGTGGTCATCGATCCGGTGACGCAGGAGCCGTCGCCGTATGTGCTGATGCGCAGCAACCTTGAGGCGTTGATACACCGCAATGTGTTCTACCAACTGGTGGAGCTGGCGGTGCCGCGTGAGATCGAGGGTGAGGAATGGCTTGGAGTATGGAGCCAGGGCGAGTTTTATCCGATTGGGCGCAGCAGCTGAATGCTCTGTTGCCAGTGCCCGCGAAAGGCCGGCACTGGCAACAATCGGCCTCCTGATTTTCCCCAGGATTGGCCATTTGTCTTCAGCCTGTCAGGGCCTAACCTGCTGGCAATTGCCATCCAGGAGAAGCCCAGCATGAAACCCTCAACGCTCATCCTTTTCGCTCTGCTCGCCGCCCAAACCCCCGCCTGGGCCCACGGCGACGTTGCCGACCAGGTCACAGTCCTGCAGCAGCAACAACCCTCGAATGCCCCCGGCAAAACCGCCGTCATGCTTACCGTCAGCTACGCACCCGGCGAAGCGTCCCCTGCGCATCAGCACCCAGGTGCAGTGATGGCCTACGTGCTGGAAGGTGCGGTGGTATCGAAGCTCAACAACGAGCAGGAAAAGACCTACAAGGCCGGCCAGTACTGGTACGAGGCGCCCGGCACCGTGCATAGCGTGTCACGTAATGCCAGCAAGACCCAGCCTGCCAAGCTGCTGGTCTGGAGCCTGGTGGATGAGGGCAAGCCGGTGACCGAAGCGCCGGGCCAATAAACCCGATGCAACGAAAAAGCCCCAGTTGCTTGCGCATCTGGGGGCTTTTTCAGTGTTTGGCTCCGCGACCTGGACTCGAACCAGGGACCCAATGATTAACAGTCATTTGCTCTACCGACTGAGCTATCGCGGAATCTGCGCGTATCTTACTGATTGCCCAGGGGAAGTCAAGCCACCCCTAGGCAAAACAATGAGTTACAGCACTTCCACGATAGCCTTGGTGACCACATGGATGTTGCTCTGGTTCAGCGCGGCCACGGCGATACGGCCGGTGTCCAGGGCGTAGATGCCGAAATCGTTCTTCAGGCGGGCCACCTGATCAACGGTCAGGCCCGAGTAGGAGAACATGCCGACCTGGCGGCCAACGAAGCTGAAGTCGCGATTGGCGCCATATTCGGCCAGCAGCGAAACCATCTGCTTGCGCATGCCGTGGATGCGCTGGCGCATTTCGCCCAGTTCGGTTTCCCACATCTGGCGCAGTTCGGCGCTGTTCAGCACGGTGGCTACGATGGTTGCACCGTGGGTTGGTGGGTTGGAGTAAGTGGTGCGGATCACGCGCTTGACCTGCGACAGCACGCGAGTGCTCTCGTCCTTGGAGGCGGTGACGACCGACAGTGCGCCGACGCGCTCGCCGTACAGCGAGAACGATTTGGAGAACGAGCTGGAAACAAAGAACTCCAGGCCCGACTCGGCGAACAGGCGAACGGCGAAGGCGTCTTCGGCGATGCCATCACCAAAGCCCTGGTAGGCCATGTCGAGGAACGGCACGTGGCCCTTGGCCTTGACCACCTCCAGGACATTTTTCCAGTCGTCCAGGTTCAGGTCGACGCCGGTCGGGTTGTGGCAGCAGGCGTGCAGCACGACGATCGAGCCCGATGGCAGGGCGTTGAGGTCTTCCAGCATGCCGCCGCGGTTCACATCGTTGGTCGGCGCATCGTAGTAGCGATAGGTCTGCACCGGGAAACCGGCCGACTCGAACAGCGCGCGATGGTTTTCCCAGCTTGGGTCGCTGATGGCGACCACGGCGTCAGGCGAGATGCGCTTGAGGAAGTCGGCACCGATTTTCAGTGCGCCGGTACCACCGACGGCCTGTACGGTGACCACACGGCCAGCGGCCAGCAGTGGCGACTCGGCGCCGAAGATCAGCTTTTGCACGGCCTGGTCATAAGTGGCGATGCCGTCGATCGGCAGGTAGCCGCGCGAGGCGTGCTGTGCGGCACGCTGGGTCTCGGCTTCGATCACGGCGCGCAGCAGCGGGATGCGGCCTTCCTCATTGCAGTACACGCCCACGCCCAGGTTGACCTTGTCGGTACGTGGGTCGGCGTTGAATGCTTCGTTGAGGCCCAGGATAGGGTCGCGGGGTGCCAGCTCGACAGCGGAAAACAGGCTCATTGTTACTTCGGCTCTGATTGGAGAGTGATAGGACGTACACGCTCCAGCCGAATGCACTGAAGCGGTGCACAAACGGGGAGTCAGTATAGTGATACCGACCGGTCACCGCGACACTCTGGCGCAGCTTTTCCGGTTATTTGCGCAAATATTTTTCGACCATTGGTCTAATTGCCGGGTCCACCGTTACACGCGTTCACAGCTATGCCTTGAAAGCGCCCCCGAGCGGGCGCATTTGGGTATAGACTACTGGCTAAATTTACAGTTACCGCAGCGCCGCGAGGTCCGTCATGTCCGAGTTCCAGCTCGTCACCCGTTTCCAGCCGG